>NZ_LT629710.1:0-319250 GCF_900104535.1 Nakamurella panacisegetis
TCGCCGCACCACCGGCGCCTGCCGGCCTCGCCGTCTGGACCATCGGGCCGTCCTGGTCGCCGTCGGTCTCCGGCGCCGGATCCAGGCTCCGCGGATGACAGAAACCTTCGGTGCCGTGGCGATCCTCGTCGGTGGGGTGATGGCCTCCAACGGTTGGCCCGGTCCCGGTCTGCTCCTGCTGACCGGTTCCGCACTCGCCTTGGTGGCCGGCGCCCTGGTCCCCGGAATTGCGGGCGCAACGCGAGGATCAGTTCGTCCTGGGCTACCGGGGGCCGTCGGGACGGTGCTCGCACCCCGGAAACGTTGTCCCACTTCGTCCAAGGTGCGGCCCGTGGCGACCGGACTGGTCACCTACGTGGCGGGCCTCGCGCTGTTCTACGTCGGCGATCGCCGCCTCACCCGCCTGCCCATCGTGGTCGAGGTGGCCGGCACCGTCACCGTACTGGCGAGCCCGGCACTCACCTGGAACCAATGGCATGGTTTCGCCCCGACCTTCGGCGCCGCGACGGCCGTTGGGGTGGTGGTACTCGGCATCGTTCGGGACAAGCTGATGCTCTCGGCGGCCGGCTCGGTCGGTCTCCTGGTCAACATCCCGTGGATCATCGTCTGGTACTTCCCCGGACAGGGTCGGGTGCCACTGCTGATCGCGGTGTCCGGCGCGTTGATTCTCTGCATCGCAGTCCTCCTGGCCCGCACCGGTCACCACCGCCACCGCCCGGCGCTCTGACCCGCCCGGTCCCGGCTCAGGCCGACAAGCAGACCGCCGGGGAGATCGAACCAGCGCAGCTGTTCGAAGTCCCGTCGGCAGCGAGAGTCGGTCCAGCTCAGCCGAATCGGCGGCGGCTCGCGGACGGGCGAGGATCTCCCGTGCCTGCTGCAGATACTTCTCCAAGTCGCTCTCGGGAGCCCGATCATCCTGGTGGGGGTACCGCATCTCGCCGTCCGCGGTGTAACTGATCTGGCCCAGGCGCATCGGCGGTTCCACCGGTCCGAGACGATGGCGCCAGAGGCCGGCGCCGGGGTCGAACCGGTAGTCCGGTAGGAGTCGGCTGCCCTCGCGCGCGACCAGCCGCACCGCCTCGACGAGATAGCCGAACACCGGCTCGGAGATGAAGTAGTTGAAATTGATCCTGACCCACCCCGGCTTGATTCCCTCGCAGCCGTGGGCGATCTCGCGCTCGAACGCCCGCGAGTGGTCCAGGTCGATGCCGAGCAGGCGGTGCCCGTACGGCCCGGCGCAGGAGCAGCCGCCGCGCGACTGGATCCCGAACAGGTCGTTGAGCAGGGACACCACGAAGTTGTGATGCAGGTACCGGCTTTGCGACCGCGAACCACGAACGAGACGATCGAGAGCCGATCGGCGTCGAGGTTGCCCAGGATCTCGATGTTCGGCTCCTGCTGCCAGGCCGCGATGGCCCGCCGCAGGAAGTGATCCTCGTGGGCGCGGATCACCGTGACACCGACCGCCTGCTTGAGCTGGAACACCAACCCGGCCCTGATCGACTCGACAATGGCCGGCGTGCCGCCTTCCTCCCGCTGGGCCGGGTCGGTGAGGTACCGGTGATCGGTCGGGTTGACATAGGCCACGGTGCCCCCACCAGGCACGTCCGGAACGCGATTGCGGAGCAGTTCGCGCCGGACGACCAGCACCCCTGGAGTGCTCGGACCGCCGATGAACTTGTGTGGACTGAGGAAGATCGCATCCTTGTACGCCAACGGATCCGAACCCGCGGGGCCGTACATCTCGATGTCGATGTACGGCGCCGCGGCGGCGAAATCCCAGAACGACAGGGCGCCGTGTTCATGAAGGAGCCGCGAGATGCCGTGCGTGTCACTGACAATGCCGGTCACATTGCTGGCGGCGGAGAACGACCCGATCTTCAAGGGTCGGGCCGCGTGACGAACCAGCTCCGCTTCCAGGATCCGGACGTCGATGTGACCATCGGCGTCCTGCGGGATCACCACCACGTCGGCGATCGTCTCGCGCCAGGGCAGCTCATTGGAATGGTGCTCGAAGGGGCCGATGAAGACGACCGGCCGCTCCTGCACCGGAATGGCCGCACTGAGCTGGTAGCGATCCTCGAGGGCGGCCGGGATCCGCAACCCGAGGATGCCGACCAGCTTGTCGATGGCGCCGGTGCAACCCGAACCGGCGAAGATGACGACCGTCTCGGCATCGCCACCCACCGCGTCGGAGATGATCGATCGGGCGTCCTCGCGGAGTCTGGTGGTCTGCAGTCCGGTCCCACTGGACTCGGTGTGGGTGTTGGCGTACCGCGGCAGCACCTCGTCCCGCACGAAGTCCTCGATGAACGACAACGCCCGGCCGGACGCGGTGTAGTCGGCATAGGTGACGCGCCGCGGCCCGTACGGGCCCGGCATCACCTGATCGTCGCCGATCACCGACTCCCGGATGCGCCGGAGCAGCGGGGTGTCGCACGGGATGGTCTCGTCCACCTCCCAGACCCTAGTCGCCAAGGGGCCCATCGACCCGGGTCGCCGACTCAGCGACCGAACATCTTGGCGAAGAATCCCCCGCCCGAGGTGCTCGGCTCCGATGCGTGTCCGGGACAGCGCTCGGCGCGGGGCACACCGCGCATGACGGCATCGACGTGCTGGCCGCAGCCGGCCCAGGTGGTCTTGCCGCACTGGCGGCAGTTCACTGCTCGGCACATGTTTGTCACTCCTGGAGGACGAAGGGTCGGTTCCCGTTCGACTATACCCCCTGGGGTATCCGGCGGCCGTCGTGCGAGCAACGGAACAATCCGGGAATCGGCCCGTTGTATACCCGTAGGGGTATCGTTCGAGGTCAGGTCGAAGAGCGGCCCGGGATCACGAGAACTGCGTCCATCGGTACCTTCGACCGGGCGTACCGAGATCGGGCTCCGGCGCCGAGACTGCCGCCACCGGTAGCGTTTCCACATTCACGCCCAGCATTTTCCCAGAGGAGAGCCACCATGGTCGAACTCGACCCGAGCAAGATGACCGCTGTCGTGAATCGACTACGCCGTGCCCAAGGACAGATCGGCGGCGTCCTGAAGATGATCGAGGAGGGCCGGGAATGCCAGGACATCGTGGCCCAACTCGCGGCCGTCAGCCGCGCCGTCGACCGGGCCGGTTTCGCGGTCGTGGCCACCGGTCTCAAGCAGTGCCTGCTGGAATCCGGGGGTCAGGAAACCATCGACACGGCGGCCATGGAGAAGATGTTCCTCTCGCTGGCCTGAGCGCCGATCTCGGGGCCGGGACCAACCGGCTGGTGGATTGCCCACCGGCCGGTTGAGCGCTCAGCGCGCGGTCATGGGTAGTCCGACCTGGCCGGCGTAGTCGAAGGAGTCGTCGACCGCCACGACCTGGATGCCGTGCGCGGCCAGGATGGACGCGGCGATGGAGGCGCGGTAGCCGCCGGCGCAATGCACCCACACCTCGCCCGCCGGAACCTCAGCCAGACGCCCCAGCAACTCGTGCAACGGGATACCCACCGCACCCTGGATATGGGACCTGTCCCACTCGGCCCGGCGCCGCACATCCAGGATCGTCACCGGGCGGTGATGACGGACCTGGACCAGATCGGCGAACGTCGCCCGCTCGATCCGGCCCAACGAATCGTCCGTCCACTCCGCCGGCCCGCCGACGGCTGCCGCCGCCGGCCGATCGATCCCGATCCGCACCAACTCCCGCTGCGCCTGCGCCACCTGCTCCGCGCTCTCACCCAACAACGTCAACGGCGTACCCCACGGAAACAGCCACCCCAGATACGTCGCGAACTGCCCGTCCAAACCGAAATTGAACGTGCCCCGCACGTGCCCGGCCGCAAACGCCGTCCGCGACCGCAGATCCACCAACCACTCCCCGGCCTCCAACCGGGCGCGCAACTGCGCCTTGTCGGCCGGCTCCGGCGCCGACAGATCAGGCGCCCCCGGCCCCGCCGCGTTGGCCGGACCCATCCGCGCGTAGTACGCCGGCCACGCGTCCAACCCACCCAACAACTCGTCGACCCAGGCCTGCTCGGCCATCGTCAACGCCGGATTCATCCGCTTCTCCTGCCCGATGGTCGACGCCGTGGCCTCGGACTGCGTCGCCGAACAGAAACTGCCGAACCCGTGGGTGGGCAACACCTGCGCCGCATCCGGCAACGACTCGGCCAGCCGATGCGCCGACGCGTACTGATGGTGCACCAGAGCATGCGTGTGATCCGGACCCAACAGATCCGGCCGCCCGGTCGACCCGAACAGCAACGACCCGCCGGAGAACACCCCGACCTGCTCCCCCTCCGCCGACAGCACATACGACAGATGCGTGAACGTGTGACCCGGCGTCGCCATCACCTCGACTCGCATCGACGGACCGACCTCCACCACCTGGCCGTCCACCACCGGCACCCGATCAAAGGCCACCTCATCAGCGGCATTGACGTGATACGCCGCCCCCGTCACCCGAGCCAACGCCAAACCCCCGGTCACGTAGTCGTTGTGCAGATGCGTCTCGAACACGTGAGTGATCCGCACACCCGCCGCCGACGCCAACTCCAACACCCGATCGATGTCACGCTGCGGATCCACCACCAACGCCACCCGACCGTCATGCACCAGATAACTGCGATCCCCCAACGTCGGGGTATCGATCGGAACAATGGCCACCATCGGTGAGAGTCCTCTCGGAAGTTGCTTCTCAGGCCCGGTCCTGAGTCCGGCAAGGCGTGCTGGTTCAGGACCGACCGTCATTCGACGGTATACCCCAGGGGGTATCTAGTCAGTCCAACCGTTTGCCCTGCCGAGGCATTCCATCGGCGGCACGAGCCCGCGGGTGATCACGACCGGGCCGAGAGAGGTGGTGCGGCACTCTCGGCCCCGGCGGTCACGCCGGTCGAGTGCAACCGGATCAGGAGGGCCCGGCATGGGTGGAAACGAGCGTGATGGCGCCCTCGTCCTCCTGCGCGTTGTGCAGCCGGAGGATCGCGTACAGCCCGTAGAGCAACCGCCGCAGCTCCACCACGTCACCTCCGGCGGCGTCGGTCGCTTCGGTTCCGGTCACGAGCCGGTGCAGACGGTTGATCTGGTGCTCGATCTCGGCGTGGGTCCGACTCAGCCCGGCCGTGCTGTCCGACCCGCCGAGTGCCCGGGCCACGAGCGGGACCAACTCCTGCTCGTCGGCGCGTTCGTGCGGGAGCAGTTCGGCCTCCAGCCGGTGCAGCAGGGCGCGGACCGGGGCCAGGTCGGCATTGTCGTCCGACAGGCCGTCGGCCACGGTGCAGACAAGTTCCACCACCGGTAGGACGGCTTCGTGTTGAGCGCGCAGGGTCGCCGCCGTTGCCACCTCGGCGCCGCTGAGCGGTGCTCGCTGTCCACGGGCCGGCAGCACCGCACGCAGTGCGATGACGATGGCCAGGACGTCGATGCCTTCCTGGAGGACGGCACCGACCGCCGGCACGAGCAGGCCGGCCGCGGCCATGGCCATCGCGACCAGGGACAGGCCCATACCGGTGAGCACCGCCTGCAGCGCAATGCCCTTGGAACGCCGGGCGATCAGGATCGCCGCCGCGATGGCGTCGATGCGATCCACGGTGAGCACGACGTCCGCCGCTTCGGAGGACGCGGTCGAACCCCGGGCGGCCAACGCCACTCCCGCTCCGGCCGCCGCCAGTGCGGGCGCGTCGTTGATGCCGTCGCCGACCATGATCGTCCGCGCGGCGACCGACTCCCGTCCGATCGCGGCCAGCTTCTGGGCGGGATCGCAGTCGGACAGCACCTCGTCCACGCCCACGATGCGGCCCACCATCTCGGCGACATCGCGCCGGTCCCCGGTGAGCAGCACGACCCGGGAGATGCCGGCCTCGCGTAGGGCGCGGAGCATCCGGGGGGCGTCCGGACGGATCGGATCCTCCAGCAGCACCGCCCCCGCCGCCTGGTCGTCAACGGCCACGAAGACAGCGAGGGCGCTGTCGATCTCGGCCCGCCGTTGCGCCCGGCGAGCCCAGTCCGGGGTGTCGTCCCCGAGGATCCACGCCGCCTTACCGATGCGGATCCGATGCCCGTCCACCCGTCCCTGCAGGCCGTATCCGTGGACCTCACTCACGTCGTCCGGTGCGGACAGCGGTAGCCGGCGGCGGGCGGCGGCGGAGACGATCGCACCGGCCAGAACGTGGGGCGACACCTGATCCAGCGAGGCGGCCAGCCGCAGCAACTCGTCGGCCTCCAGATCGGACCGGGTGAGGACGTCGGCGACCTCGGGACGGCCCTGGGTCAGCGTTCCGGTCTTGTCGAACAACATGACCTGCCCGGCGGCCAGTTTCTCCAGGGCCCCGCCGCCCTTGATGACCACGCCGACCCCGGCCGCCCGCGACAAGCCCGACATGATCGCGATCGGCGCGGCCAGCAACAACGGGCACGGGGTGGCCACCACCAGCACGGCGACGGCACGGACTGCATCGCCGCTGGCCAGCCAGGCTCCGCCGGCCAGGGCCAGGGTGAGCGGCACGAAGTAGAGGGCGAACCGGTCCGCCGTGCGGACGAACGGGGCCGAGGACGCCTGGGCCGCTTCGACCAGGCGCACCACTCCGGCGTAGGTGGATTCGGCGGCCGTCGCGGTGGTGACCAGGTCGAACCCCGGGCCGGCGTTCACCACCCCGCTCCGGACGTCGTCGCCGCTCTGCCGCTCCACCGGCAACGGTTCACCGGTCAGGGCCGACTCATCCAGCACCGCCGGACCGAGCAGCCGACCGTCGACGGGGACGATCTCGCCGCTGCCGACCATCAGGCGATCGCCGAGGGCAACCTGCGCGACCGGGATCTCACGGATGCTGTCCAGCTGCCGGAGGCGGGCCGTCTGCGGAGCGCGGGCCACCAGCAGGCTCAGTTCGCGGCGGGCCCGCGCCCCGGCCCGCGCCTCCAGCAGCGCGCCACTGGCGAGCATGACCGCGATCATCGCTCCCGCGAACGGTTCGCCGACGACCAGGGCGCCGCCGAGCGCCAGCAGCGCGATCACGTCCACGCTGGGCTGCCGCCTCAACAGGGCCCTCGCCGTCGACGTCACCGAGAAGACCAGACCGATGACGGTGGCGGCAATCCACAGGCCATCGGCCGCGCCGGTGGCCCGCGCCACCCGCGCCGCGAGTCCGGCTCCCAGCAGAGCCGCCGACACGCCGAACAGCCACGGCTCGAGATTCGCCTTGAGGTACTTCACCAGTCCAGCCCGGGTCACCCACCCATCCTGCGGGCCGCCCCCGGCCGGAACCAGGGTCGAACGGCCCCACCTGGCGAACCGGACCCATCAACGAGATCCATCGACAACGCCCGGATCGGCCCTCGGGCGCGGGGGCTCTCAGCCCACCGTGAACTCCTGGTACATCCCGGCCGAGTAGTGATTCTGCAGATTGCACAGCAGTTCGTAACGCCCGGGAGCCAGCATCAGGGTGACCCAGCCGACCTGGCCCGCGCCGATCCCCTCGCCCGACCCAGCCGCGCAACCGTTCGAAGCCTCGCCCCGGCTGCCGGTCTCGTCGACCTTGCCGTCGGACCCGACGCTCCGCTGACCGGCGGCGGCTCCCGCGGCCAGGGGCAGGATCACCAACTCGTGGGTGCGCCATCCCATGTTCTGCGCCACGAAACTGACCTGGCCGGCGGCGACCGTGGACGGGCGAGCGCGGAGCATCATGTGAGAGCCCACCGGGGCGATGCCACCCATCATGCGGGTCATGCCCATGTCGGCCAACGTCACGTCCACCCGATGGCCGGGCAACGAGGCCGGGGCGGAGCACGTCAACCGGGAGAACACGTAGCCCCGTTCCTGACCCATCATTCCTGGCCCCATCGCCGCTCCGGTCGACGTGGATGCGTTCATCGACCGGCCGGCCGGTGCTCCGACCGTGCAGCCAGCCGCAGCCCCGAGCAGGGCCACCAGGGCCACCAGGACCGCCGGGCCCGCCCCGCGATTCCGCGTTGTGCGCACTCACCGAGTGCACCATCCGCCGATCCGAAGTCACAAGGCGTACAAGACCTCTCCCGTCCGGTCATCGGTCCTCACCCACCGATGACCTTCGACTCTTGTCCCAGGCAGATGATCCGCCGCCCCGGGTCGTGCACACTTGCGATCATGACGTCCGAGAACGAACCGCGCCCGGCCCCCGCCGGCTCGGCCGTGGCTGACGCCCGCGAGCCGATCACCCCGTCCGCAGCGCACCGGACCGGCCTGTTCGGGCTGGCCCTCGGCGCGATCGGGGTCGTGTTCGGCGACATCGGGACGAGTCCGCTGTACGCGATGCAGACCGTCTTCTCGATCGACCACAACGCGGTGCAACCGACATCGAACGACGTCTACGGCGTCATCTCGCTGGTGTTCTGGTCGATCACCCTGATCGTGTCGGTGAAGTACGTGGTCTTCATCCTGCGGGCCGACAACGACGGCGAGGGCGGGATCATGGCCCTGGCCGCCCTCATCCGGCGCCAGCTCGGAACCCGCAGCCGGCGGGTCGCCGTGGCCATGATCCTGGGCGTGATCGGGGCGGCACTGTTCTACGGCGACAGCCTGATCACCCCGGCCATCTCGGTGCTGTCGGCGGTCGAGGGCATCGAAGTGGTCGCCCCCAGCGCACACCGCGTGGTGCTTCCGGTCGGCATCGCCATCGTCGCTGTCCTGTTCCTGGTCCAGCGCATCGGGACGCACAAGATCGGCCGGTTGTTCGCGCCCGTCATGGTGGTGTGGTTCGTGGTGCTGGCCGTCACCGGGCTCCCGCAGATCGTCGCCCACCCCGGGATCCTGCGCGGCCTGTCCCCCACCTACATCGTCAGTTTCGTCACCGATCACCCCTACACCGCGTTCATCGCGATGGGCGCTGTGGTCCTGTCGATCACCGGAGCCGAGGCGCTCTACGCCGACATGGGGCACTTCGGGCGACGGCCGATCCGCGCCTCCTGGTTCTTCTTCGTCTTCCCGGCCCTGGTCATCAACTACCTCGGGCAGGGTGCCCTGATCCTGCACACGCCGTCGGCCATCGCCAACCCGTTCTACCTGCTGGCACCGAACTGGGCTCGGATCCCGTTGGTCGTCCTGGCCACCTTCGCCACCGTCATCGCCAGCCAGGCCGTCATCTCCGGTGCCTTCTCCGTCTCCCGGCAGGCGGTCCGGCTCGGGTTCCTGCCGCAGCTGACCGTCCGGCACACCTCGAAGGCCGAGGGCGGCCAGATCTACGTTCCGGCAGTCAACTGGCTGCTGTTCGCCGGCGTGTTCGTGCTGATGATCACCTTCGAATCGTCCAGCAAGCTGGCCACCGCCTACGGCCTGGCCGTCACCGGCACCCTGCTGCTCACCACGACGCTGTTCCTGATCCTGGCCGGCTCCAGCTGGCGCTGGCCGATGTGGCGGCTGGTGGTGATCGGGGTGGTGTTCGGCGGCGTCGAGCTGACCTTCTTCGCCGCCAACCTGACCAAGGTGGTCCACGGGGGTTGGCTGCCGCTCATCATCGCGGCGGCGATCGTCACCGTCATGATGACGTGGCAGCGTGGTCGGCAGTTGATCACCGGCCGACGCATCGAGGCCGAGGGGCCGCTCCCGGCGTTCGTGGAGAAGCTGCGGGCGAACCCACTGCCGCGAGTACCTGGCACGGCGGTCTTCCCGCACCCCGGCAAGACCACGACACCCCTGGCCCTACGGGCCAACACCGAGTTCAACCAGGTCCTGCACGAGCACGTTGTCATCGTCTCCCTGCAGGCCGAGAACGTTCCGCACGTCGACCCGGCGGAGCAGATCACGGTCGACGAACTGGGATACGGCGACGACGGCATCGTGCACCTGGCCGTCCGGGTCGGGTTCCAGGACGATCAGGACATCCCCCGCATGCTCCGCACCGCGGTCGGGATGAGCTCGGAGTTGCAGTTCGACCCGGAGACGGCGTCCTACTTCCTGTCCCGCATCGCCATCGAACGCGGCACCGCGCCCGGCCTGGCGACGTGGCGCAAGCGCCTGTTCATCGGCCTGTCCCACAACGCCGCGAACCCGGCGACTGCGTTCCACCTCCCGGAGGACCGGACGGTCGTCATGGGGTCGCGCATCGCTCTGTAGCCGGCGCCGGGTACCCGTCCTCGGCGGAAGGCCGTTCTCGGGCAACGGGTCGCGCCGGCCCGGGATCAGAACAACGGCTCGCCGATCGGCATCGGCGGCGGCCCGTCGAACAGGGCACTGACCGACTCGCCGTTGTGGATGCGCCGGACCGCCTCGGCCAGGGCGGGCGCGATCGACAGCACGGTGAGCTTGTCGGTGCGCTCGGACACCGGGATGGGAACGGTGTTGGTGCAGACGATCTCGAGGACGTCCGGCTGATCGCCGATCCGTTTCAAGGCACCGCCGGCGAACAGCCCGTGGGTGCAGGCGACCCGGATCGATCGGCATTTCAGCTCGCGGAGCCGTTCGAGCAGTTCCAGGATGGTGCTGCCCTTGGCGATCTCGTCGTCCAGCACGATGATGTCGCGCCCGGCGATCTCACCGATCACCGCACTGATGCTCACCCGGTCGTCCGCGAACCGCTGCTTGGCGCCGGCCGCCACCGGGACCCCGAGCAGCCGCGCGAAGGCCGCGGCCTCCTTGGCGTTGCCCAGATCGGGCGAGACGACCGTGGTGTTGGACAGATCATTGCCGCGGAAGTGACCGGCCAGCTCCCGCAGCGCATGCAGGTGATCGACGGGCACGCTGAAGAACCCGTGGACCTGGGGTGAGTGCAGCGTCATGGCCAGCACCCGCGACGCCCCGGCCGTCACCAGCAGATCGGCAACCAGGCGCGCGCCGATCGAGATACGCGGCGCCTCCTTCTTGTCGGATCGGGCGTACGCGTAGTGCGGGATCACGACCGTGGTGCGCGCGGCCGACGCGCCGCGTGCGGCGTCGAGCATCAGGAGCAACTCGACCAGGTTCTCCTGAACCGGCGTGACCAGCGGCTGGATCAGGAAGACGTCCCGTTCACGGCAGTTGGCCTGCAGCTGCACCTCGAGGCAATCGTTGGCGAACCGCTGTACTCGCACCGGCAGCAAGGGCACCTCGAGCTGGGCGCACACCTCCGCGGCCAATTCCGGATGCGCACTGCCACTGAAGACCGCGATGTCTCGCAAGACGCGCCCCTGTTCTCGTCGATGCTTCCAGGCTGTCGGTGCGGACGTCCGTTCCGTCGGGCCTCGGGCCGGATCGCCCTCGGATGGCGCCGGTTGGAAGTCTACGGGCGGACTTGCGGCCGGTCTGCACGCGCCTCCCGGCGTTCGAGGAGGTCGATGCGACAATCCTCGCGTTCCGACTTTCGTCCGACGATCGGGTAATCGCCGCTCACGGACGAAAAACCCAGGTGGAAGGATCTGACATGAATGCTCCCGAGGACGATCGTCGCGACACTCCGGCGTCCTGGGGCGACTACAGCTCCGAGGACACCCAGATCGTGCATCCCGGGGCCGGCGGCTCCGACCGATCGGCGGTGGGGCCCGACGCGCAAGCCGAGCCCTTCTCCCACCCGACATCAGCGGCGAACCCGCCGGTCGACGACCGGACCCAAGTGGTGACCCCCGTCTCCGGGGACGATCCGGCCTGGAAGCCGTCGTACACCCCGGCCTCGGACTACTCGTCCCAACCGACGATGACGTCCGTCTTCCCGCCCTCGACGCCGGGTTACGCCCCGGCCGGGCACCCGGCCGCATACGCGCCTCCGGCCCAGGTCGCGGCCCCGACCACGTCCACGCCCGAGGCGGTGCCGTCCTCGCGGGTCCGTCCGGCCTTCCTGACCGCCCTGATCGGCCTCGTCCTGTCCGCCGGGGGCGTGTATCTGGGGGTGAAGTACGGCATCGCCGCCGCAGCCGACCGCGGAGCGAATCTCTCCGTGCTCAAGCATGCGTCGATGGCGGCGGCGGGCGCCGTCCTGCTGTTCGCCGCGCTCGCCCTGAACGGGTGGTCCCCATGGGCGACGGTCATCCCGGGCATCGGCCTGACCGGCATCGGCGGCTGGACGCTCTTCAGCGCCTCCGGCCTGGCGCACGTCAACAACTGGACGAAGTGGGCCTTCTCGGGCCAGCAGTTCAATGCCTGGAACGTCGCCGGCTTCACCCTGATCGTCGGCGTGATGATGCTGGCGGCGAGTGTGGCCGCCACGCTGGCCCGAGCATCGGGCAAGCGCGACGGCCACATCATCGGCAGCCGACGCCTGAGCTAGAGCCCAAGGGCCAGTTTGAGATCGGGCAGCATCAGCGCGATGGCGCGTCCACGGTGCGACAGCTGGTCCTTCTCGGCCGGCGTCAGCTGGGCCGAGGTCCGGCCGTCGCCGGCCACGTCGCTCTCGGCCGGGACGAACAGCGGGTCGTAACCGAAACCGTTGCTCCCACCGGCTTCCCTGACGATGCGTCCTCGCCACTCACCCCGGCGGATCACCGGTTCGGCGCCGGGAACGGCCAGAGCCAGGGCACAGACGAACCCGGCGCCTCGACGGTCATCGGGCACGTCGGCCAGCTGGGCCAGCAGCAGCGCGTTGTTCGCGGCGTCCTCGCCGTGACGTCCGGCCCAGCGGGCCGACAGCACGCCGGGCATCCCGTTGAGGGCATCGACGGCCAGGCCGGAGTCGTCGGCCAGGGAGATCTCGCCGGTCGCGGTCGCGGCCTGCACCGCCTTGGCCACCGCGTTCTCCTCGAAGGTGGCGCCGATCTCCGGTTCGTCGGGGAACTCGGGCACGTCACCCAGACCCAGGACGGTGACCTGGTCGCCCAGGATCCTTTGCAACTCGCCCAGCTTCTTCCGGTTGCGGGTGGCCAGCAGAACACGGCTCACAGCTTCGCCTCGAGATCCTTCGGGTAGGGCTGGGCCAGGGCCACCCGCTGCAGGTCGGTGAGCGTCTTGATACCGGCCAGGGCCGAGTCCAGCATGGCGTCCAGGGTTGACCGCGAGTAGGTGGCGCCCTCCGCGGTGCCCTGGACCTCGACCAGGGTGCCGACGTCGGTGGCAACAATGTTCATGTCCACCTCGGCGCGGGAGTCCTCCTCGTACGGCAGGTCCAACCGGACCCGGCCGCCGACGACCCCGACCGACACGGCGGCGATCTGACAGGACAACGGCTGCGGATCGGACAGCGCTCCGGCCCGGCGTAGGTAGGTCACCGCGTCAGCCAGGGCCACGTAGGCGCCAGTGATCGCCGCGGTGCGGGTACCGCCGTCCGCCTGCAGCACGTCGCAGTCGACGGCGATGGTGTTCTCCCCCAGCGCCGACAGGTCGACACAGGCCCGCAGGGAACGTCCGATCAACCGGGAGATCTCGTGGGTGCGGCCGCCGACCCGGCCTTTGACCGATTCCCGGTCGCTGCGTTCGTGAGTCGCCGACGGCAGCATGGCGTACTCCGCGGTGAGCCACCCGAGCCCGGACCCCTTGCGCCACCGCGGCACTCCACGGGTCACCGATGCGGCACACAGCACCTTGGTGCCGCCGAACTCGACCAGCACCGAGCCGGCCGGATGGGTCTGGAACCCCCGGGTGAACGTGATCGGGCGCAGTTCGTCGTCGGCTCTTCCATCTTCTCTGACCATGCCGACAACCCTAGTGGGCCACTGTGGGCGACCGTGGCGAACGACCGGTCAGAGGCCCGGCGGGAGCGCGGGGGTGGTCTGTTTCGGCCGGCGGGGACCATCCGCTTTGGCCACCAGGAAGGCAGCCAGCACCCCGCCGATCGCGCCGAACAGGTGGTCCTGCCAGGAGACGCTCACGGCCCCGCCGATGTCGGCCACCGCCACCTTCACGATGCCGGTCCAGAACAGGCCGCCGTAGATCACCAGCAGCACCAGACCGACCGCGATCTGACCGACGCGGCGGGTGAACACACCGCGGCTCACGAGGTAGGCCAGCCACCCGAAGACGACACCGGACGCGCCGACCGTGTACGAGTTCGACCCGGCCACCAGCCAGACGCCGAGGCCGGCGATCAGCCAGACCAGGACGGTGACGGCCACGAACTGCCGGACGCTGCCGACCATGATCAGGAAGCCGAAGACGACCAGCGGTATCAGATTCGACAGCAGGTGCGGCCAGGACAGGTGCAGCAGCGGCGCCGTCAGGATCCCGATCAGACCGTGGACCGACCGGGGAACGATGCCCAGGTGCACATCCATCCGGTAGGACGTCAGCGAGTTGACCACCTGGATCAACGTGATCAGCACGGCGAAGCCGCCGACGGTGACGACCGCCGGTTTGATCTTCGCGGGGAGCAGGCTGCGCTCCTTGTTGGCCGGCGCGTTGCCCGTCGGGCCTGGAACCATCGGCGTCGTCATACCGACCAGGCTACCGAGGTGGGCCGGTCTCCGGGTCAGGGAGAAACCCTGACCCGGTGCCGGTTGGGGCCGATTCAGGCCCAGAGCTGCCCTTCGAGACCGGACGCCGCCGCCTCGTCATCAGTGGCGCCGTAGACGCCGGTCGAGAGGTACTTCCAGCCGGCATCGGCCACGATGAACGCGACGTCCGCCGCGCGGCCCTCCCGTTCGGCCTTGGCCGCAACGCCCAGCGCCGCGTGCAGGACGGCGCCGGTCGAGATCCCGGCGAAGATGCCCTCAACCTCGAGCAGTTCACGGGTACGACGGACGGCGTCCTCCGGCCCGACCGAGAACCGTGAGGTCAGTACGGTCGCGTCGTAGAGCTCGGGGACGAAACCCTCTTCCAGGTTCCGCAGTCCGTAGACCAGTTCGCCGTACCGGGGTTCGGCGGCCACCACGGAGATGTCCGGAACCTTCTCCCGCAGGTACCGCCCCACTCCCATCAGCGTGCCGGTGGTGCCCAGACCGGCCACGAAATGGGTGATCGTCGGCAGGTCGGCCAGCAACTCCGGGCCGGTGGTGTCGTAGTGCGCCTTGGCGTTGTCGGCGTTGCCGTACTGGTAGAGCATCACCCAGTCCGGGTGGTCGGCGGCCAGTACCTTGGCCGCGGCGACCGCGGCGTTGGAGCCCCCGGCCGCCGGTGAGGAGATGATCTGCGCACCGTAGGCCCGCAGCAGCAACCGACGTTCCTCGGAGGTGTTCTCCGGCATCACGCAGATCAGCCGGTAACCCTTGATCCGGCAGACCATGGCCAGCGAGATCCCGGTGTTGCCGCTGGTCGGCTCGATGACGGTGCAGCCGGGCCGCAGCCGGCCGTCGGCCTCGGCCGCCGCCACCATGGCCAGAGCCGGGCGGTCCTTGACCGACCCGGTCGGATTGCGGTCCTCCAGCTTCGCCCAGACCCGGACGCGCGGAGACGGCGAGAGGCGCGGCAGACCCACCAACGGTGTCCCGCCGACCGACTCCACCAGAGAGTCGTACCTGGTCACGTGTCTATGCCTCGCTGCGCTGGGCTCAGCGCGATCCGCCTGCGACCGCCGGAAGGATGGTCAGGTTGTCGCCGTCGTTGACGGTCGTCTCGAGTCCCCCGGTGAACCGGACGTCCTCGTCGTTGACGTACAGGTTGACGAAGCGGTGCAGGGCGCCGTTCTTCACCAGACGGTCACCGAGACCGGTGTACCGGGAGTCGAGGTCGGCGATCAACTCGGCGACGGTCGCACCGTCGGCGGTGACGGTCTTCTCGCCCTTGGTCACCGGACGCAGGATCGTGGGCACGGACACCGAAACACTCATTGCTTCTCCTCGATGTGACCTGGCGCTGGCGGCCAGGCAGCAGGTCGTCTGACGTACAAGACAGGGTTACAGCTGGTGCAACGTCGGGCGGCTACGGAATCATCTCCACGGGCTCCTCCGATACGTCCCCGTCGATGATCCGGTATGACCGGAATTCCACCGAATCGGCGGCTCGGGTGGAAACCAGCACGTAGTGCGCCTGTGGTTCGCCCGCGTAGGCGATGTCCGTGCGGCTCGGGTAGGCCTCGGTGCCGGTGTGCGAGTGGTAGACGACGACGACCTCCTCGTCGCGCTCGTCCATCTCGCGGTAGAGACGGAGTTGCTCGCCGGAGTCGAATCGGTAGAAGGTCGGGGACCGTTCGGCGTTGACCATCGGGATCACCCTGGTCGGGGCGTCGCTGCCGACCGGGCCGGCGATGATGCCGCACGCCTCGTCAGGATGGTCGGCGCGGGCGTGAGCCACGATGGACTCGACCATGGAATTCGGGATACGCAACACGCCGTCCAGCCTATTTCAGATCGGGCGGAGATGGTGACGAGTCCCCCAGATCAATCCAGCAGGGCGGTGACCAGCGAGTCCTGAACGGCGGAGAGCCACCGATATGTGGCGAAGATCGCCACCTCCATGCCCTCCGGGTCGGCATCGGGCGGCAGCTCGTAGTCGTCGTCGGTGATGTCCAGCCGGACGCCGAGGGCCAATCGCACGTCGTTCAGGGCGGCCACCCACGCCTGGGCGGTCGGTCCGTCGAGGTGCACCGCGCCGCCCCCGCGCGGCAGGGAGTCGAGCAACCGGATGGCGTTCGAATCCTTCAGGGCGATCAGATCCGGTTCCCGGAGCATCCGCATCCCGGCCGCGAACTCGGCATCCGAGGCGTGGAAGTCCGGGAGCAGGCGTGCCATGGCCGGATCCTTCGGCGCGCTGGCCGGCGCCGGGGCCATGCCGGTCAGCCGGGCCAGCGGATCCACGGAGGACTCGGCGCGGCGACCGGCCAGCATCTGACGGACCTGGTCGACCAGATCGGAGATGAGGGTGGCCTCCTCCCGCTCGAAGCTGGCGGAGTACCGGCCGAACCTCTTGTTGAACGTGCGCATCGGAGTGGCCCGTCACCGATCCTGGGCCATGGTGGCCCACAGGCCGGCCGCCTGCAGCTTCAGCACGTCGGCCTCCATGGCGTCCTTGGTGCCGACCGAGACGGTGGCCCGGCCCTTCTGGTGCACGTCCATCATCAGCTTCTCGGCCCGGGGACGAGGGTGGCCCAGCAGCTTCTGGAACACGTACGTGACGTAGGACATCAGGTTCACCGGGTCGTTCCAGACGATGGTCACCCACGGCGGGTCGGGCGCCGTGACGTCCTGGACGTCGGTCGTTTCCTGGGTCGTGGGTGCACTGCTGGTCACCACTCCAGTGTGGCACGGGACGATCCGCTCGGCGTCGCACGCGCCGCGGTTCGACGGCCGACGGTCCCCGCAGCGCGACTTTTCAGGCCGGGCAGAATTCCAGTTGTCCAGCGGCGTGGCGCAATTGCGAATAAACTCCCCCCAGACCGGGCCCGCTGTTCCCCAAACAGCTGAGCATCCCGCCGGCCGAAGAAAATACTGGTCCGATCAAACGACGCAAGGGGCCACCAAATGGATGCTCCTCGAATGGACGAATCTCCCCCGCTGAAGCCACGGAGAATCATCCTCCACCTGATCGGCGGTCCGTACGTCACCATCGACGACCGCCCCCTCGTGCTACCCGAGGGATCCATGCGCCTCCTGGTGTTCGTCTCGATCCAGGGACCGAGCAATCGGCGGCACATCGCCGCCACGCTGTGGCCCGATGTCAACGCGTCCCGGGCAGCGGGAAACCTCCGCTCCGCCCTGTGGCGTCTACGACCGGCCGGGGTCGAACTGGTGGCGTCCACCACCCGCACGATCTCCTTGGCCGCCGACGTCCTCGTCGACGTCGCCCAACTCGACCACTGGTCCGACCGGGTGCTCAACGGTCGCGCAACAGTCGACGACCTGCTGACCGGACTCCCCGTGGATACGTTCGACCTACTCCCGGAATGGGACGACGATTGGGTGGTGGCGGAACGGACTCGGCTGCGACAGCGAGCACTGCATGCGTTGGAGGCAGCCGGGCGCGATCTGCTCAGCCTGGGCCGCCACGCGGACGCCCTCACCTCAGTCCTCTGCGCGGTCCGGGCAGATCCGTTGCGGGAGAGCGCCCGTCGGCTGTTGATCGAGGTCCATCTGGCCGAGGGCAACCGCACCGACGCCCAACAGGTCTACGCCAGCTACCGCGCCACGCTGCGCCGGGAACTGGGTATGGAACCCTCCCGTCAGCTGGCCGCCATCACGTTTTCCGAGTTGGCCATGTCGGGGGCGCAACCGACGCCCCCGACCGCCCGTCCTACAGGTATTTCCAGGCCCGGACGACGGTGACGGCATCACTGTCGTCCCACCACATGTCGACGCGATTCGCGGCGAAGGCAACCTGTGCCAAGCCCTGCTCGTCGGCCGGTTCGGACGTGCCCGCTGCTCGCCAGGTCGTGCCGTCGAACGTCCAGAACGTTCCGGACGAGCCGCCGAAGTAGTGATCGAGCAACAAGTACGTTGCCGTTCCGTTCCCAGCCGAGGGGGATCCGTCCGGCGCGGCGGCCGGCATGATGGTCGGCTGTTTTGCCGACCGGACCGCCGGAGCCGGCGGTGGCTGCGTTCCGTCCGGCGCGGACGCGCGGCGCGCGGTGGCCTGGGCGAGCTTCTCCCTGACCGATGCACTTGGTTCGTTCATTGCTGACCTCCAGGTCGTCGTCATTGATGGACGCTGAGGCGAGAGGGGACTTTCGCCTGGTGGTGCGCTCGAATTTCTCGTTATGCGAAGGACCTCCAACCCCGGGTGATGTCGATTTCGAAGTTGTCCCACCAGACGTCGACCGGGTTCGCGGCGAAAAGGTCTTGGGCGACCCCGGCCAATTCGTCATCACCAATCGACCGGGCCAGCCATTCGCCGTCGACGTAGGCCCACAGGGTTGCCCCTCCGGAGGAGTACCGGTCGACCAACAGATACTGCGCCCGCCCGTTGCCCGGATCCACCGACACGGAGATCTCGGCCGACGCGATGCCGTTCGCCACCACGGAGAGTTGGTAGGACGCAGTCGGCACCGATGCCGGCACCGTGAACTGGGTGCTCACCGACTGGCTACCGGTCGCGACGCCCATGGTCGAATGCCAGGCCGTGCGGCAGTAGTACATACCGCCGGTCGATGAGTTGCGTAACCGGACGATCGGGTAGTTCGTGGCCATCTGGGCGTCGTCGCCGTAGCTCACGGCCTGCGACAAGCCGTTCAGCTGCTGGCCGATCAGGGTGTACGTCCCGCCGGGATGCAGGTCGGCCGGGCAGGAGGTGACGACGGGCAGCCAACTCGTTTGTGGGCCCGGGTCCGGCTGGTAGAGGCAGATGTGGTTGGTGCCGGAGGAGTACAGCACCTCGCCGGTGGGCAGCAGCAGCATCCGTCCCTCGTAGACCACTTGGTTGGCGTTGGGCGGGTCTGCGATCCGGTTCAGGTTCGTGCCGTCGAACTCGAAGAACATGGTGGGCGTGGGCCAGTCGTCGGCGCCGTCGGCAGCGGGCCCGGCCACACACAGCACGCGCCCGTTCGGCAGGAGGCATCCGGGCGCATCCTTGGCCTTCAGCAGCCTTCCGGATGAGTCGGTCGGGAAGTCCGGCCCGGCCGCCCAGGTCCCGGTACCGGTCGTGTCTCCCGAGGGCGTGTACAGGGCGGTGTGCCCGGTCGCGCCCACGCAGAACACCCGGCCATCAGGGAGCAGCAGGGCCGGACCGATCTCGATGGACGAGGCCTGCACGAGCTCGACCGGAGTCCGTCCGGCGCTGATCCATCGCCCGGTGGAAGGGATATAGCGTTCGGCGTTGGGATGATTGGCGCAACTGACGGTCAGAATCGATCCGTCGGGCAACAAGGTCCAGGTTTCCTCGTTGGACCGGGCGGCCATGTTGCCAGAGGCCGACCAGGTGTTCGTGGTGGCGTCGTAGATCGCCGTCCGGCTGTCCGACAGACTGCCGATCAGCAGGCGGCCATCGGCCAGCAAGCATCCGGCAGCATCGCCGACCTGGGCCCACCCGGGATTGCCGATGTCGGACCAGGAGTTGGCCAGCGGGTCGTAGATCTCGCCCTTGTTCGTATCGCTCCCGGCATCGCTGTACTCACCACCGGATACCACGACGCGGCCGTCGGCCAGCACCGCCGAAGCGAAGTAGGTCCGACTGTTCGCCATGTCGGCCAGGGTCGACCAGCTGCCGTTGAGGTAACTCCCGTTGACGTCCGGGGTCAGCCGGTACCAGCTCCGGGTGCCCTCGGACTGGCACATGACGGTTCCGTCGGTGAGCAGCAGCATGGTGCTGGCGTTGAAGTTCGGTTGGTTGTTCAGATCGATCCATGAACCCATGGCACACCTTCCCGATGAGTGGATTGGCATTTGGCCCCGATCGGGCCGGCACGAGCTGACGGGTCCGCTGGCGCTGCCCGGGCGTCTGCGTCAGAGGCAGGAGCCGGCCCCGTTGGACCATTCGAGCTGGACCGTGTACGCGCCGAGCTTGCGGGATTTCCACGCGCAGATGTCCCCGATCTCGCCGTTCACGTCGTCGTACCAGCCCTGCCCCGGCACCGGATCGGTGATTGCCTCGCACAGTTCGTGAGAACTCGTCGAGGTCAACGCGTCGAAATCGGTCAGGCCGGCGGTGCAGCCCTGACATCCGGGGTACGGCATGGCCGCGTAGTACAGATTGCTGCCATCGGCGCCGGTGAAGTTGTTGTGGTAGCCGCAGAACGCCTGACAGGAACGCGAGCCGCCTTGCACGACGGCGACCCCGGGCGGCAGGTACACGAAGAACAGGGTGTTGTCGTCGGGGGTGGGAAAGGCGGCGTTGCCGCTGATTTCGCGGCTGAGCATGTGCTGGATACGGGTGTCGGCCACAACGTGCTTGTGAGCCGGCGTGGTGACGACGGCCCGCCCGATCCACGACCCGTGCCCGATCGGTCGGCCGGCCACGCCGTATTCGGCGAGCTGGTCGATCAGCGGGCTGGTGAGGATGGTCCCGAAGAAGTTGTCCAGGTCGGTCGCCGTCGCGTCGAGCGGCGAGCTCTCCCATTCCGCTCCCCAGTACACCGTGAAGACCTTGACGTTCGTCAGCAAGGGTCCGTTCCGATAGGTCAGATGCGGAGCGGCGGCTGGGCCGACGGTGGGGGCCAGCAGGTCGCCCGAGACGTGCAACGGCACGATCCGAATCGCGTCGGTCGCAGGACTCACCACGACGTCGGCCTCTTGATGCAGTGTCATCCTCGATCACCCCTCGTTGTCTGTGCCCGGGCATCCGTGGCGCCGGACCGCGATGTGCCCACTATCGCGCGCACCCCGTCACCGGAGCGTCACCAGTTCGTTCTGCGACGTCCCACGGCAAGGGCGAGGGAGGCGCCGACCGTGAGCCGCGCTTAGTATCTGTGTCTCGTTCGGCTCCCGTTCCCCTGCCGTTGGCGATCCGATCGGGCGCCCTGCCTAGGGTCAGACTTCCGCCCGACCACGTGGAGGTTGTTGTATGTCCAAGGTTTCTCGCAGAACGTTCATCGGGGGCGCCGCCGCCGTCACCGGGGCGGCGGCGATGTCCGCCGCCCTCCCGGCCACCGAGGCCGCAGCCGAAGCGCCGCGCACGCCGCACCCGCACCCGCACCCGCACCTGCACGGCGACATCCGGGACGTGAAGCACGTCGTGGTGTTGATGCAGGAGAACCGCAGTTTCGACCACTACTTCGGCAGCCTCAAGGGTGTCCGCGGGTTCGGCGACCGCTCCACGATCACGCTGCCCGGCGGCCTGTCCGTCTTCCAGCAGCCGACCACCATGCCCGGCGTCCCGGTCACCATGACCCAGTACCCCTGGCACCTCAGCGACGCCCCGGTGTCGGCCTACCCGGCGGGTCACCAGCCGCCGAGCTCCGAGACCGGAGCCCAGGGCTACGGCGGGACCTCGCACAGCTGGGACGACCAGCACGGCGCCTGGTTCGGCGGCCTGATGAACGGCTGGGTGTTCGCCAAGGGCGGCCTGACCACCCTGGGCTACCTGAACCGCAAGGACATCCCGTTCCACTACGCCTTGGCCGACACCTACACGGTCGGCGACGCCTACCACTGCTCGGTGCTGTCGGCGACGGGTCCGAACCGCACCTACCTGTGGAGCGGAACCATCGACGCACAGCAGAAGTTCAGCAGCTACACCGCCTTCAACGGCGGTGACGAACTGGGCCGGAACCTGCTCTGGCCGAGCTACGCCGAGACCCTGCAGGACGCGGGCGTCAGCTGGCGGGTGTACCAGGGCGAGGACGACTACGGCGACAACGGCCTGGAGTACTTCAAGACCTTCGCCCAGTACGACCCGACCCAGGGCGGCACCCCGGCGCCGGGGAACGTGTTCTACGACAACGGCGTCAAGAACGTGCCGGAACCGGTCACCGGTCTGACCGCCAACGCCGACAACCTGGCCAACGCCATCCGCGCCGACGTGGTGGCCGGGACGTTGCCGCAGGTGTCCTGGGTGGTGACGAACCAGGCGTTCTCCGAGCACCCCGACGGTGCGCCCAACGACGGCGCCTACTACATCCACGAGGTGCTCAAGGCGCTGAACGCAGATCCGGAGGTGTTCAACTCCACCCTGGTCGTCATCGACTACGACGAGAACGACGGCCAGTTCGACCACGTGCCGCCGCCGGTGCCGGCACCCGGGGAGAAGGACGAGTTCTACCTGGAGAACGGCGGGACGCTGGCGAAGTACGGCCTGACCAAGCCCCTGCCGGTCGGCCTCGGTTTCCGGGTGCCCCTGATCCTGATCTCGCCCTGGACCCGCGGTGGATTCGTCACCTCCGAGGTCTCCGACCACACGTCGGTGATCCAGTTCATGGAGCAGTGGACCGCGGCCATCGGCAAGCCGGCCCGATGCCCGAACATCAGCGACTGGCGCCGCAAGGTGTGTGGCGACCTCACCAACGCCTTCGATTTCAGCTCCCCGGTGTTCGGTTTGCCGACGCTGCCGGCCACCACCGTGATCGGTGACCCGGCCGGCGGGTCGTACAAGCCGCCGGTGACCACGAACGCCATGCCCGAGCAGGAGGCCGGACACAAGCCGGCCCGTCCCCTGCCCTACCAGCCGAACGCCAACCTGGACGCCGTCACCGTCGGCTCCGACGGGCAGCTGCACGCCGAGCTCTCCCTGAGCAATACGGGCCCGCACGTCAAGAAGGCCAGTCACTTCGCGGTCTACAACAACGTGGCGCCGGATCAGTCGCTGGCCGACTACCCGGGCCGGTTCCCCGGTCAGCACACGGTGGAGGCCTCGACCTCCGCCCACACCAAGCCGACCAAGGTGACCGTCGACATCACCCCCGGGAGGTACGACCTGACGGTGGTCGGACCGAACCGGTTCCTGCGCCACTTCACCGGTGACACCACCGCTTCCGGCGCAACGGCCCAGACCGAGGTCGAGTACCACGACGGCGGGTTCGGGCACCGCCCGAAGCTGATGCTGCGCCTGATCAACACCGGCACCAAGGCGGTGACATTCACGGTCACCGCCGAGAACTACTCGACGGACCGGCCGCAGAGCTACCGGGTTGCCGCGCACAGCACGGCCGTCCATCCGGTCAATCCGCTCAAGGCCAGCGGCGGCTGGTACGACCTGGCGGTCAAGGTGAACTCGGACGCGGCCTGGTCGCGTCGCTACGTCGGGCACCTGGAGAACGGGCGCGACAGCATCACCGGCTGATCGCCCATTCGCCTTCGGTGCCGGCGAGCGCGAGCATGCTCGCCGGCACCGAAGGCGCCGGTCTCTTCAGCCATTCGCGGGTTGCCCCGAGTAACGCCCAGAGGCACGGTGGATCGGTGGCCTGCCCGACCGCAGGACACGCCTTCCGGATCCCCGACGAGTCGGCGAGGAGCACAGCATGACACCGGAGATAGAAGTCCAGGAGATGGGGCCCGAGCCGGCCGCCGTGATCAGATTCGCCGCGCCGGTGAGCCAGATCGGCGAACAGGTGGGTCGGATATTCGGGGAGGTCATGTCCTATCTGCAGTCGGCCGGTATTCCGCCCGTCGGTCCGCCATTCACCGTGTATCCGGACATGGAGGCCGATGCCGACGGCAACTGGCATGCCATCTCCGGGTTCCCGGTGGCCCGAGCCGTTGTCGGCAATGGCCGGGTCGAACCGTACGAGTGGCCGGGCGGCGACAAGGTGGTGGTCGCGACTCACGTCGGCCCGTACGACGCGCTCGAACACACCTACAACGCCATACGCAGCTGGATGCAGGAGCACAACCTCGAGTCGGCCGGCCCGATGAAGGAGAGTTACCTCTCCGATCCGGACCAGCAACCGGATCCTTCCGAATGGCGCACCGTGATCTTCTGTCCGGCCGCGTAGCGTCCGTCACCGATCACCCGGACGGCCGGCGCGGGCGCATCTCCTAGGCTGGGCGGATGCATCCATCTTCGGGGTCGACTGCCCTCCTGACCGATCAGTACGAGCTCACCATGCTCCAGGCGGCCCTGGCCGACGGCAGCGCGAGTCGCCGGTGCACCTTCGAGGTGTTCGCCCGCCGGCTGCCCAACGGGCGTCGCTACGGCGTCGTGGCCGGCACCGCCCGGGTGCTGGACGCGGTCGAGAACTTCCGCTTCACCCCGGAAGTGCTCACCCACCTGCAGCCGATCCTCGACGCCGAAACCCTGGATCACCTGGCCCGCTGGAGGTTCGACGGGGACATCGACGGTTACCCGGAGGGCGAGCTCTTCTTCCCCGACTCGCCGGTCCTGTCGGTGACCGGATCCTTCGGATCCGCGGTGATCCTGGAGACGGTGATCCTCTCGATCCTCAACCACGACTGCGCGATCGCGTCGGCCGCGGCCCGGATGCGGTCAGCCGCCGCCGACCGGACGATCATCGAGATGGGATCGCGCCGCACCCACGAGGAGGCGGCGGTCGCCGCCTCGCGGGCGGCCTACATCGCCGGCTTCACCGCCACCTCGAACCTCGGGGCCGGATTCCGATACGGGATCCCGACGGCCGGTACCGCGGCGCACGCCTTCACCCTGCTGCACGACACCGAGGCGGCCGCCTTCGCCGCTCAGGTCGAGTCGCTC
Source organism: Nakamurella panacisegetis (assembly GCF_900104535.1). NCBI lineage: Bacteria > Bacillati > Actinomycetota > Actinomycetes > Nakamurellales > Nakamurellaceae > Nakamurella > Nakamurella panacisegetis. The sequence continues at coordinate 24,784 of NZ_LT629710.1, forward strand.
GGCAAGGAGACCACCCTGCTGGTCGACACCTACGACATCACCCGCGGCATCGCGACGGCCATCGAGGTCGTCGGCCCGAACCTCGGCGCCATCCGCATCGACTCCGGTGACCTGGGCGTCCTGGCCCGGGCCGCGCGGGACCAGCTCGACGCTCTCGGAGCGGTGGACACGAAGGTGGTCCTCTCCGGCGACCTCGACGAGTATGCGATCGCCGCGCTGCGCGCGGAGCCGGTCGACGTCTACGGCGTCGGCACCGCGTTGGTCACCGGGTCCGGTGCGCCGACGGCCGGCATGGTCTACAAGATGGTCGAGGTCGACGGGCGTCCGGTGGCCAAGCGCAGCCTGAACAAGCAGTCCACCGGAGGGGCGAAGGGGGCGATCCGCCGTCATCGCAGCACGGGCACGGCCACCGAGGAACTCGTCTACCTGCTGTCCGGCCCGGTTCCCGAGCCGCTGGACGGGGACCGGACGCTGCCGGTCCCGCTGATGCGCAGCGGCGTCCGGGTCGACGGCCAGTCCCTGCAGGATGCACGCGATCGGTTGACCCAGGGCCTGGTCAGCCTGCCCTGGGAAGGCCTGAAACTGTCCCAGGGTGACCCGGCCCTGCCCACCGTCATCCACCCCCACTCCTAGGAGAACGCCTTGTCCCGCACCACCTTCGACTCGACAACCGCGCTGGTCGTGGTCGACCTGCAACACGACTTTGCCGACCCTTCCGGCTCCCTGTACGTGCGCGGCGGGGAGGAGATCCTGCCCGGCATCGTCGAGCAGATCGAGGGCACGCTGGCCGCCGGCGGCCTGGTCGTCTACACCCAGGACTGGCACCCGGAGCACACCCCGCACTTCGCCGCCGACGGCGGGATCTGGCCCGTCCATTGCGTCATGGGGTCCCCGGGCGCCGCGTTCGTACCCGGCCTGCCCATCGACGGGCCGGTGGTACGCAAGGGTTCCGGCCCGGAGGACGGCTACTCGGGCTTCTCGGTGAAGAACCTGGAGACCGGGGCCACGGTCGGCACCGAACTGTCCACCCATCTCGACGAGAACGGCATCATGGCCATCACCGTGGTCGGGCTGGCCGGCGACTGGTGCGTGAAGGCGACCGCGATCGACGGTGTCGCCCTCGGCTATCGCACCACCGTCCCGCTCTCCCTGACCCGCTTCGTCGAGCTGCACCCCGGTGACACCGAGGCCGCCGTCGATGCCATGAGGGCGGCCGGCGTGGTGGTCACCGACTGACTCTCCCGGTCCGCGGTCGTCGAGTTTTCGGGCCGGGAAGAGCCTGACGACTTGCGCATCCCGAAGCAGCTGCGTCGAGAATCAGCCGCGGCAACGCGAATCGGCCATGGCCGGCCACCGAGAACGGGGGCCGGCCATGGCTTGTCGCGTGGCACCGCTGATTCTCTGCGGGATCTCTACTTCAGGCCGACGGCCTTCATCACGTTCGCGCTGTCCGCGGTACCGAGCTTGACGAAGATCGGCACCTGGCTCAGCGATACCGAATACCGGGCGATCGTCAGGGGGCCCTTGACGACCTTGTGGTTGTTCACATCGAACCACTTCCCGGGCGGCAGGTGCACGCTGCGTGTGGTGCCGGCGGTCAACATCGGCGCGACCAGCATGGAATCACCGAGCAGCCACTCGTCGCCGATGCTGTAGCCGGCCTGGTCGGAGGGATAGTCGAAGAAGATCGGCTTGATGATCGGTTCGCCGGTCTTCTCCGTCCGGGCGATCTGCGCCTGAATGTAGGGCAGCAGATTCTGGTGCAGCGCAACGGCCTTCTTGTAGAGCTGCACGGTCTGCGGGTCATAGGTCACCGTATTGCCGTTCTGGTCGGTGACCCCGAGCGGCGACGTCGAGGAGTACATGCTGGGGATCACCGCGGCCGCCTGGGCCCAGCGGACAAGCACCTCCTTGGTCGGCGGGGTTCCGCCATCGGAGCCCCCGATCATGTCGGTCGTGACGTACGGGTAGCCGACCGTTGACAACGCCAGCACCTGGTGGAACGCCGCGCCGAGAGACGCCCAGCTGGTGCCCTTGTCGATCTCCCGCGTGGTGAAGCCGTACTTCTGCGCGCCGGTCCAGTGCGTGCGGATACCCATGCCGAGCAGGTCGTACTGGCTGGCGAACTTGGCCCCGAGGGTGGTGTAGTCCTGCGCCGTGGTGCCGGGGTCGGTGGCGCAGGACGGATCGTAGAAGCGGGTGTCGAACTTGAATCCGTCCACGCCCAGGCTCGTCTTCAGCGCCGCGATCTGGTCGGTGAACCATTTGTTCGCGGCCGGGTTGGCCAGGTCGACGATGCCTGCGGTGCCGTTCCACCACGTGACGGTGCACGGCTGGCTCGGGTCCGCCTTCGATTTGAGCAAGTACCCCTTGGCTGCGGCGATCTGATAGTTGGCCGAGTCCAGGTTCTCCCAGAGAGTCATCCAGAGACCGAATTTCGCGCCCATCGCGTGGATCTGGTCCACCATCGCCTTGGGGTCGGGGAACTTGCTGTTGAAGGTGAAGTCGCCGTAGTGCGACATCCACCCGTCGTCCAGGCTGAACGAGCTGGCCCCGATACCGGAGGCGTGAATGCCCTTGGCCCAGTCCAGGAACTTCTGCTGGGTCACCGTGGTGTAGAACTGCGCCCAGGAATTCCAGGCCGGTGCGGCGAATTCATCGACCGATGGGCTGGTAGTGGGATGACCGGCCACGGCGATGTAGTCGTTGTAGACCTCTTTGGGGTTGCGCCCCACGTAGACCGTCGAGGTGAGGGTGTCACTGGCCTCCACCGAGAAGATGCCTTCGTGCGGGGTCTGCGGCGCGGCGATCGAGACCGACATGTTGGTCTGGGTGGCCACCGACAGACCGGTTCCGGCCTGGGTGAACCAGAACGGCTCGTCCATGTTGTACGAGGCGGCCGAGAATTCGCTGTCCTGCACGGTGCCGCTGTCCAGCGGCCAGGGCTGATCGGTGTACGGACCGCCTGCGGGCGTCGTCGCCTCCCCGTGGCCGTACCAGTGGCCGGAGGCGGTGAGGTTGAAGTCCACTGCGATCGACCCCGGAGCGGTGGTCGGGGCCACGGTCAGGGCGTACTGGCCCGGCGATGGAGCAATCGTGACCTTGGCCGTGATCCCTCCGGCCGAGGCGACGGTGAGCATCAGCTTGTTCGCCTCGTACGCGGCCGAGACCACGCGGCTGGCAGTCACGTTCGTGCCGCCCGTGGTCACCCAGGACACACCGGAGGAACCCGTTGCCAGCACGGTCTTTCCGGCCCGGACCGTGGTGATCCGGAACGGGTCGATGCCGACCCTGATGTCGTACGCCGGCTTCCGGCCGCTGGCCGGCACCGAGAGCGACAGCGTCCTGTGGCCGACGTTCGACGCGGCCGCCGACTGTGCGGAAGCCGCGGATGGAGGTGCCACCGCCGCGGACGGAGGTGTCGCGGCCGCGCTGACCGTCGATCCGGCGGTCAGCAGTGCCAGGGCGCAAACGGCTGCGCCCCAGCGGAAACCATTTGTTCGAGTCATGCCGTCTCCCCACGTGGTTGTCGGCTCAGATTGAGTCCGGCCCGATGAGTTGGTCACCCATTTGATCGAGAATGCTCGACTGTGCGCTTAAACGATCATATTCGAGCATCTTAGGGCGACTGCGGAACGAGTCAACCCCTTCGGGCCACTGAATCAGTCCAGACCCACGGGAAAGTTAGGCAAGTGAACGAGCGCAAATGAGCATGGCGTTGCGCGTATCGTCCGTTTGATGCGACAGCAAGACCGATTGGGGCTGATCCTGGAACGCCTGAATCTCCAGGGCACGGTAGGTGTGCCGGAACTGACGGAGCAGCTGTCGGTTTCGGCCGCGACCGTGCGGCGTGACCTGCAACTGCTCGAATCCCAGCAGCTGCTCAGCCGTACCCACGGGGGCGCCGTCAGCGCCGGCGTGCTGTACGAGCTGCCGATGCGGTACCGGGGCGGCCAGCGCCAGGATGCAAAGCGAGCCATCGCGCAGTGCGCCGCGCGGTCGCTGCCGGCCGGGGCGTTGGCGGTAGCGCTCAACGGCGGGTCCACCACCACCGAGGTCGCCCGGGCACTGGCCGCCCGGACCGGGCTGCGCGTGGTCACCAACGCGTTGAACATCGCGGCCGATCTGGCCGTCCGGTCGAACATCGACCTGGTGGTGTGCGGTGGGAGCGCCCGGAGCCAGACCTACGAGCTCGTCGGACCGCTCGCGGAGATGACCTTGGCCCACCTGAACGTGGACGTCGCGTTCATCGGCGTGGACGGACTGAGCGCCGCCGCCGGCCTGACCACGCACAGCGAGCACGAGGCGCACACCGACCGGGCCCTGCTGCACGCGGCCTCGCGGGTCATCGTGGTGGCCGACTCGACCAAGCTCGGCCGCCGCGCCTTCGCCCGCATCTGCGAACTGCGGGACGTGTCGGACGTCGTCACCGACGGCGAGGCCGACCCGGCGGCGTTGGCGGAATTGGAGCGCGCCGGGGTTCGCGTACACGTGGCGGCGGTCGACGGCACCGTTCTGGGCCGTCCGGAACGCGCAGGGTCAGGCGAATCGTTCGGGGCGGAACGCATCGAGCAACGGTGAACGTTTTCCGGTGACGACCTCCGCCGCCAGGAGCTCACCGATGATCAGGCCGAGGGTGGCGCCACTGTGCGTGAACGCCACGTGGTAGCCATCCACACCGGGCAGGGCGCCGAGCACCGGCTCCCCGTCGCCGGGGATCGGCTTCAGCCCGATGCCCGTCGATTCCACGACCAGGGCGGGATTCCCGTCCAGGACGGCGGAGGCGGCGCCCAGAAGCCGTTCGACGGTATCGGCCCCGGGCTGGTAGGTGCCGTCCGGGCCGAGCTCGAGTTCGGCTTCGGACCAGGCCGAATCCAGGACGAATGACCCACTGGGGGTCGGGCGCACCGCGACGCGCGGAGTGTTCAGCACCGCTGTGAGGGGATGGTCGATCGGCGCCGTGCGGACCAGCAACGCGGGGGTGGTGCCGTCAGGGATGTTCACTCCGGCCGCGGCTGCGGCCGCCGGCACACTCGGACCGGTGGCCAGGACAACGGCATCGACCTCCAGCGGACGGCCCGCGTCGGTGTGCACCGCCCTGACCCGATCACCGCGCACCTCCACGGATGCGTCGCCGCGATTCTCCAGGATCTCACCCCCGGCCGCGCGGAACCGTTGCGCCAGAAGCGCAATGAGCGACGGCAGATCCACCCAGCCTTCGCCGGGATTGAACACTGCGCCGTCGGCGGGAACCGAAGCCGGGTCGACGCCGGGCGTCCAGCCGGCAATCTCCTCCGGGGCCAACCAACGGGCGTCGTACCCGACCGACTGCAGGTGCTCGAAGGCCTCCCGGTGACCATCGTCACCGGCGGCCGCCCAGGTCAGCCCGCCGTCGAAGCGGAGGAAATCAGGTCGTTCCCGGGCGGCGAGTGTGCGATACCGGTCGATGCCCAGCAACCGGAGATGGTGGTAGGCCGGGTTGCGGGTCCAGAACGAGTTCAGCCAGGACAACGATCGGCCGGATGCGCCCTCCCCCAGCCGATCTCGGGTGATGAGGGTGACCTGGGCCCCCTGCGCCGCCAGGCCGGCGGCGGTCGAGATGCCCAGAACGCCGCCGCCGATCACAGCGACCTTGGTGTGCGATGCCATCAGGTTTGTTCCCCATTCGAAATTCCAGGTGTGTCGAAGATTCGGGTCCGGCGCAGGCGTGAACCCCGTGCGACGTCGTCGACCCAGTGCCACGGCCCCGCCACGGAGCAGCGGCCGCCGGTTCCCGGTCAGAGAACCTCGGCGAGAAAGGCTTTCAGGCGAGGGCTCTGCGGATCGTCGAAGATCTGGTCCGGCGGTCCGTCCTCCACCACCTGCCCCTGGTCCATGAAGACGACCCGATGGGCCGCGCGGCGGGCGAAGCCCATCTCGTGGGTCACGACGGCCATGGTCATTCCCCGCTGCGCCAGGTCGGCCATCAGCGACAGCACCCCCTTGACCAGTTCCGGGTCCAGCGCGCTGGTGGCCTCGTCGAACAACATGGCCTCGGGACGCATGGCCAGAGCCCGCGCGATCGCCACCCGCTGCTGCTGGCCACCGGAGAGCTGCACCGGGCGGTAGGTGGCCTTGTCACTCAACCCGACCTGCGCGAGGCCGGCCAACGCCCACTCCCGCGCCACCTCCTTGGACAGCTTCTTGACCCGCCGCAACGGCAGCGTCATGTTGTCCAGCACCGTGCGGTGTGGAAATAGGTTGAACTGCTGGAACACCATTCCGACGCGCTGGCGCAACAGATCCGCCGACATGGTGAGCGTGCTCTCGCCGTCGAGCAGGATGTCGCCCCCGGTGGGCTGTTCGAGGCGATTCATGCACCGCAGCGCGGTCGACTTGCCCGACCCGGACGGTCCGATGATGCAGACGACCTCACCCTGCGCCACCTCGAAGCTGACGCCGTGGAGCACCTTGAGGGGACCGAAGCTCATCGTGATCTCCTGGACGGCAAGGCTTCCGCCGTCGAAGCGCTCGAGATTCACCGGGTCGCCGGATGCATCGATCGGCATGCTCGTCGACGACGGGACGTTCGTGGTGGCTTTCATGCCGGTCTCCTGGATCAGTGACATCAGTGACGCTCCATCGGCATCAATACCGGTTGGTCGGGCGCAGCTTCGCCATCCAGCACGACGAGCGGTTCGGCGACCGGGTGGGGGCGGCCTTCGCGGAGCCGCTTGTCGATGAAGTTGATCAGATGGGTGAGCGGGATCGTCATCAGCAGGTAGAGGATCCCGGCGGCCACCAGCGGCGAGAGGTTGGCGGTCGTGACCGCCGTATCCTGACCGATGCGGAAGATCTCCCGCTCGGAGGCCACCAGCCCCAGGAAGTACACCAGGCTGCTGTCCTTGATCACCGCGATGAACTGGTTGACCAGCGACGGGAGCACCCGACGCACCCCCTGCGGAATGACGACGAGCAACATGGCCGAACCACGCGTCATTCCCAGGGCCCTGGCCCCTTCCAGCTGACCCTTCTCCACGCTCTGGATGCCGGCCCGCAGGATCTCGCCGGTGTAGGCCGCGGTGATCAGGGCCAGGGCGAGGATCGCCAGCGGGTACGGAGACGGGCCGAACATCCGCATACCCAGCGGCGCCAGTCCCTGTCCGAGCACCAGGATCGTCAGGATCGCCGGCAGGCCACGGAAGACGTCGGTGAAGATGCGAGCCGGCAATCTGATGTACCAGCGAGCCGACAGCCCCATGACGGCCAGCACCATGGCCAGGACGAAGCCCAGGATGGACGAGCTCACGGCCAGGATGATGGTGTTCTTCAGGCCGGTCGCCAGCAGGTCAGGAATGACCTGCTTGATGTACGTCCAGTTGAAGAACGTCTCCAGAAAGTTGTTCATCGGTGCACGCCCTTACTGTGCAGGAGCGGGTGCTGCCGCGGCTCGGCCGCGACAGCACCCTGCCGGATCAGGAGGTGGGCAGCGCGTACGGCGGGAGCTGACCCGGGACCGGGATGCCCGGGAAGTACTGCTTGTACAGCCGCAGATAGGTACCGTTCTTCACTTCCGTCACCATGGCCGCATTGACCGCGGCGATCAGTCCGGTGTTGGACTTGGCGATCGGAAAGGCGGCCGGCAGATCGAACGCCGGGACGGAAATGGGCTCCACCAGGTCCGTGTGCTGCTTCGTGTAGGGCTGCCCGGCCACGTAGTCGAGGAAGTAGCCATCGATGGTGCCCGATTCCAGGGCGGCGACCCCGGAATTGCTGTCCGGGAATTCGACCACGGTTGCCTTCGGGAAGTCCCGCTTCGCGTAGGCCTCCTGGATGGAGCCCTGGAGCAGCCCGATCCGCTTGCCGGCGGTCGAGGCCGCGTTGGTGATGCCGGAGGTCTTCTTGGTCAGCACACCCAGGTAGCCGATCAGGTACCCCTTGCTGAACCCGACGATCTTCTGCCGCTCGACGGTTCCGGCGCTGGAGGCGGCCCCGATGTCGAACCGGCCGGAGCTGACGGCCGGGAACAATGCCGAGAAGTCGATGGCCCGGAATTCGACCTTCAGTCCGATGTCCTTCGCGATCGCGGTGATCAGATCCAGGTCGAAGCCCTTCCACTGATTGTTCTCCAGGTAGGCGTTCGGCTTCCCGTCGGACACGGTGCCGACCAGCAACGTTCCCGGAGTCTGCGTCGTGACGGCCGGGACGGCGGCCGCGCTGCCGGGTGCGGCGGAGGCCTGGGCCGAGGAAGGGCCGGCACTGATCGACGCGGCCGGACTGGCCGGCGCGGCGACGGCGGAAATGGCCGCCAGCGACGCCGCGACCGGTGCCGAGGTGTCGGAGGAGGCGGCGGTGCTGGTCGACGAACTGCCACAGGCCGCGACCAGGACGGCGGTCAGGCTCAGGGCTACGGCGGCGCCGGTGCGGCGCACGATCGAACCGATGGGTCGTGTCACGGTGGATCTCCTGTTCAGAGCGTGGCCGGTCGGCGTTCTGCCGAACGGTGGAACTACCGGAAGCGGTTCGGGTCCATGAAGTCGATGTCCGTGAACGGCTCTTCCCCGCAGGCCAGTTGGGCCAGCACCTCGCCGAGGCCGGGGGCATGTTTGAACGCGTGGCCGCTGTCGCCGCCACCCAGCAGAAGGCGTGGATCGCCGTACGGGCGGCCGAGGAGGAACTGGTGATCCGGCGTTCGGGTGATCATGCAGGCGGCGACACCGCTGGGCTGCGGGTCCAGGTCCGGCAGGAACTCGCTCACCAACCGGGACACCAGGGCGTAGTCGTCGGTGCTGATCGATCGGTCGACCAGATCGGGGTTGACCAGGCTGTAGTGCGGATCGTCCTCCGGACCGACCTTCACGTCGTGGTCGGTGTCCGACCCGTGACCCCAGATGCGATTGCCTTCACCGAGATCTCGGATGAAGGCGGGGAAGCGGTCGACCGAGAACGTCCCCGGATCATGCGACGGGGTGAACCAGGTCAACGGGGTGCGGGTGGGAAGCATGGGCAGGCCGGGCATCAGGTGGCTCAACCACGGTCCGGGCGTGACAATCGCCTGGGCGACAAGGAAATCGCGCGCCGCCGTGCGGATCCGGACCCCCTGGTCGACCACGGTCACGTCGATCACCCCGGTCTGGGTGAACAGCCGGGCACCGGCCGCCGCGGCCGCGCTCGTCGCGGCCAGGACGGCCGCTTCGGGTCGGGCCACACCGGCGATCGGATCCAGAATCGCCACGTCGGTGTCGCCGACCCGTCCATGCTGTGGAAACTCCTTGCGGATCTCCGCCGCGGTCAGCCTCCGCACCGCCTGGCCGTGTGCCGCGGCGGCGGCCTGCACCCCGCGGATCACCCCGGACTCCGTGGCACCCATGTTCAACAAGCCGCACAACGAGACGATGGACGTGTCCGTCTCGGCCTCCAGTTCCCGCCAAAGGTCGATCGAACGGCGGGCCATTGGCACCAGACCGGGGTGTTCCAGACACAGGGTCCGGAACAATCTGGTCTTGCCGTGGGTCGACCCGAATGGATGGCCCGGCTGAAACTGCTCGAAGCCGAGCACTTCCTTGCCACGGGAAGCCAACCGCCACAACGCATGTGAACCCATTGCACCCAGACCGACCACAGCGAACTCGGCGTCCAGAACTGGCACGGGGCGATCTCCTCAATCCAGGGGCGAACACGACGGGCAATGGAAAGACACCCGCTCGGCGCGACCGGGGCGTATTGTTGAGATCGATCTCAACCACGAGAGCAGCATGAAGTCCCCGGTAGAGTCGTGTCAAGACCCGACAGGAAGAAAACTTGCCCGTGACCTCGACGAAACACTTGACCGCAGCAACTCTCGCCGATGTCGCACGCCTGGCCGGCATCAGCCGCGCCACTGCGTCGAGGGCGCTCGGCGGCTACGGGTCGGTCAGTCCCTCGGTCCGCACGCGTGTCGCCGATGCCGCCGCCCAACTCGGATACCGGCCCAATGTCGTCGCCCGGAATGTCCGCACCGGAAAGACCTCGACCATCGGGGTGGTGGTGGCCGACATGAGCAATCCGTTCTTCGCGCAGACCACCCGCGGCATCAGCGATGCCGCCCGACGCCAGGGCTACCAGGTCATGGTGGTCAACACCGACGAAAGCCTGGAAGCGGAAGAGCTGGGCCTCGAACTGCTCCTCAACAAGCGGGTGGACGGCGTCGTGGTCGCCGCAGCGTCCCGGACGGACATTCAACACCTGGTCGAGGCGCAGCTCGAAGGATTCCCCTTGGTGCTGCTCGACCGCCGGATCGACGACCTCGGCTGCGACCAGGTCACCGCCGACAACAAGTTGGGCGCGCGCGACGCATTTGCGACCCTGATCGCCGCCGGACACCGCCGCATCGCATTCATCTCGGCCGCCGACCCGGACAGCCTGGACCAGCCGGACGGGCTCTCCACCATCACCTCCAGCGGTGCCGACCGCATCGAGACCTATCTGCAGGCAATGCAAACACTGCCCGGAAGGGCGCCGGCCGCAGAATATCTGCGACTGGCCGGTTTCGTCACCGGCGCGGCCTACCGGGTGACCGCGGACCTGCTGGCATTGCCCGAGAGACCCACCGCCATCTTCGCGTCCGACAGCGTGATCGCCATCGAGGTGCTCTGGGCCATCCGCGATGCCGGCCTGGTGGTCCCGGCCGACATCTCTTTCGCCATGGGCGACGACGTACCCTGGGCGCTGGCCACGAATCCGGCGATCTCGGCCGTCGCGCAGCCGGGTTATGAATTGGGTACCCGAACAATAGAAATGCTCCTGGAGCGCATCGCCGATCCCGCCCGACCGCACCAGCACCTGATCCTCCCGACCGAATTCCACCGCCGCGGCTCGATCGGCGAACCACCGCCGAAGCGATAGCCGACGGGCCGTGGTCGCATCTCGGTTCAGCACCCAGGAATGTCGTCCACCCGGTGAGCGCGGTGAGCAGCGGCGCCTGGTCCATCGATGGGCGGGGTCCGTCGACAGGCGGCACCGAACCGGCCGGCGTCCGCTTCCCGACACATGCTTCGACAGCGGGCAGCCGGACGTACGTCGCCCGCTCGCTTCCGCCGCGGTGGTCCTGCGGTCGGCTGCATCCTGTCTCGCCGGCGCCGACGGTCGAGCAGAAACACGTGCTCGGCGTCGGTCCGGCGCCGGCTCGATGACCGGGTTCACCCGGGGGCGGAACTTACGCCAGAATGAGACGATGCGCCGCGCTCCGGAGTCTGTCCACGCCATCGCCGACGAGGCCCTCGCCGCGGCACCAGCCGATCTGCGGGAGACCTTCGGCCTCCGCCTCGACCGGTGGTGGGCCGATCTGCGCGACGGCCTGGCCGGCGTCTACTCCCCCGAGGATGCCGACGGCCTGGGCGAACGGCTCGTGCGGTTGGCCGCCGCGGCGTTTCTGGCGCGTGATCCGGAACTGCGCCGTCTGGACGCCGAGCGCACATTGGCGCCGGACTGGTTCCAGCAGAGCGACATGCTGGGCTATGCCGCGTACACCGACCGATTCGGCGGAACGATCGCTGGGGTGCAGGACAAGATCGGGTATCTGCAGGAATTGGGCGTGACATACCTGCACCTCATGCCGTTGTTGCGGCCCCGGCCCGGTGACAGCGACGGCGGTTACGCCGTGGCCGATTACCGCACGGTCCGGGAGGACCTCGGGACCGTGGCCGATCTGACCACGCTGGCCACCGCGCTGCGACACTCCGGCATCAGCCTGGTCCTGGACCTCGTCCTGAATCATGTTGCCCGCGAACACGAATGGGCCGAGAAGGCGCGGGCCGGAGACGAGCGATACCGGGAGTACTTCTACACCTACCCCGACCGCACGATGCCCGACGCCTACGAGCGCACCCTGCCCGAGGTGTTCCCGGATTTCGCGCCCGGGAATTTCACCTTCGACGACGACCTGAAGGCCTGGGTCTGGACGACGTTCAACTCGTTCCAGTGGGACGTCAAGTGGACCAACCCGGACGTCTTCTACGAGTACGCCGACATCATTCTCTTCCTGGCCAATACCGGGGTGCAGGTCCTGCGACTGGATGCCATTGCCTTCATGTTCAAACGACTGGGGACGAACTCGCAGAATCAGCCGGAGGTGCACTTCATCACCCAGGCCCTGCGAGCGGTTTCCCGGATCGCCTGTCCGGCAGTGACTTTCAAGGCTGAGGCGATCGTCGGGCCGACCGACCTGGTGCACTACCTCGGCCAGGGAAACCACCACGGCAAGGTCAGCGACATCGCCTATCACAACACGCTGATGGTGCAGATCTGGTCGATGCTGGCCGCGCGGGACGCCCGGCCGGCCGCCTATGCCCTGCGGAACCTGCCGGTCGCGCCGAGCACCACGGCGTGGGTGACGTACCTGCGGTGTCACGACGACATCGGCTGGGCCATCGATGACGACGACGCCGCGGCGTTGGGCCTGTCCGGGCGCGACCACCGGGCATTCCTGTCCGACTACTACTCCGGGGTGTTTCCCGGTTCCCCGGCCCGGGGCCTGGTGTTCCAGTACAACCCGGCCACCGGTGACCGCCGGATCAGCGGAATGGCGGCCAGCCTCAACGGTCTCGAATCCGCGATCGAGCAGAACGACAGCGCAGCACTCGATCTCGTCATCGGGCGGATGTTCGTGGCCTATGCGATGGTGCTCGGCTGGGGCGGCATCCCCGTCGTCTGGATGGGCGACGAACTCGCCCTGACCAACGACCTGCATTGGGCCGACGAACCCGGGCACGAGAACGACAACCGCTGGACTCATCGACCGTCGATGCCGTGGGACCTGGCCGCCCGCCGGACGGACGGCACCACGCCGGCCGGCCGGATGTTCGGGGTGCTGCGCCATCTCATCGGTGTCAGGTCCGGTCTGCCCCACCTGCACGCCTCGGTCGCGGCCGAGATCCCGGCGCTGTCCGACCCGGGGGTGCTGCCGGTGCTGCGGCGGCATCCGGTCGGCCCGATGCTGCAGCTGTACAACGTCACCGACAGCTGGCGGTCCTGGCCCGGAGACCGCTTGGCCGAGTTCGGCCTGGCCGACGGCATCGATCAGATCTCGGGCGATGCCGTCCGTCCGGGCGATGAAGGGAACGTCTGGTTGCCGCCCTACGCCGCCCTGTGGATCACCGCGGGCTGACGCACGCGCGTCAGCGCCCGGAGGGCCCGAACGTCACCAGCCGGCCCGCGCGATCGCCGTGATCGTGCCCGGGGCGACCTCGGTGAAGCCGGCGTCCCGGACGGCCAGCAGGCGCTCGCCGGTCCATGCCCGTCCGTCGTCCGCCGTGGCCCGGGCCAACTCGGTCCACTGATCGACCGTCGCCCGACGGACGGCCGACGGCAGGCCGGCGTCGAGCCAGGCCTGCAGGCGTGGCTGATCACCGGCCAGTAGGGCCGCGGCGATCATCCCGGCGTGACCGGTCTGCGCCATCGCCTTCCCGAGCGTCATGATCGGGGCGGGTGGCAGGTAGATCAGCAACGCGTTGTCGGCCGGCCGGGCGGCCACCTCGTCGGGCTCGACATCGGTGCCGCCGACCTGCAGCTTGGCCACCCGCTTGTCGAGGTCCTGGACGCGCCCGGGCACCAGTGCCCTGACCTCGGTGTCCCCGTCGGTCATCGTGATCCCCGGCAGTACGGCGGTCGCTTCCCACTGGGCCCCCCGGCCGCGTCGGGTGACCTTTCGGATGTGCCCGGCGCAGTAGTCGCGCACCGCTTCGTACCACTCGCCGTCGGGTTCCGATCGGGGGTCGAGGCAGATGGCCGCGCTCCCGGTCGCGGCCATCGCCAATGCCGTGTGCCAGGACGGGGGCCGGTCCCGCTCCATCCGCAGCAACAGCTGCAGGGCACGGATGTCGCCCGCCGCCTCTTCCCGGTCGACGAGTACCTCGTCGTCGTCCAGGCCCAGCCAATAGGCGTAACGGGCGCGGAGCGGAGCAAGCACTTCACCGGTCATCGTGGCTCCTGGTCGTCGGTTCGGCGTGGATCAACTTTCACGGTTTGGGACGCCTGAGGCAGAAGTCGTCAACTTCGTCCATGCCTGCGAAGTTGATCCACGCCGAACGACGGCACACCCGGGGTCCTCTGAGCCGGCCGGCCCGCGCAGGCCGGCAGGCAGCGTCGGTCGGCCACGGCGGTCAGGCGAGCGGGACGCGGCGGAGGTGACCGTCGGCGGCGTCGGCCTCCTCGACCTCTTCGCGGGTGATGCCGAGGATGAACAGCACCGGGTCCAGGAACGGCTGGTTCAACGCGGTGTCCGCGGCGTCGGCGACGATCGGCTTGGCGTTGAACGCGATGCCGAGGCCGGCCGTGGTCAACATGTCGATGTCGTTGGCCCCGTCGCCGACGGCCACGGTCTGGTCCATCGGCACTCCGGACAGCGACGCGAACCGCTCGAGTGCCCTCGCCTTGCCGGCCCGGTCGACGATCTCGCCCTCGACCCGGCCGGTCAGCCGGCCGTCGACGACCTCGAGGGTGTTGGCGGCGACGAAATCCAGGTCGAGCTCCCGCACCAGATGCGCGGCGACCTGGGTGAACCCGCCGGACACGATGCCGCACTTGTAACCCAGCCGCTTGAGGGTGCGGATCGTGGTCCGGGCCCCCGGGGTCAGCTCGAGACTCTCCCCGACCTGGTCCAGCACGGCGGCGTCCAGGCCGGCCAGCATGGCCACCCGTTCCCGGAGCGACTCGGCGAAATCCAGTTCACCGCGCATGGCCGCGGCGGTGATCCGCTCGACGTCGGCCCGCGTGCCGGTGTGGTCGGCCAGCATCTCGATCACCTCGCCGGTGATCAGGGTGGAGTCGACGTCGAAGACGATCAACCGCTTCGCCCGACGGGCCAGACCTGACCGCTGGACCGCGATGTCCACCCCGGCCCGGGTGCCGACGGCCGCGACCGCCGACCGCAGTTGCTCGTCGTCGGGCGCGGTGACCGAGAGCTCCAGCCCGGTGACCGGGTAGTCGGCGATGCGGGTGATGGTCTCGATGTTGACCCCGATGTCGCCGAAGGTCCGGGCCAACGCGCCGATGGCGCTGGCCTGCAGCGGGCGGCCCAGCACGACCACGATGTGGGTCGCGCTGCGTCGCTCGTCGTCGCCGGCCCGGTCGATGGCCACCGACACCCGCATGCCCAGCGAATGCATCGCCTGCTCGACGTGCTCCTGCAACGATTCCGGGTCACCAGGGGTCGCGACGAGCACTCCGAGGGTCAACGCCCCGCGGATGACGACCTGGTCGACGTCCAGCACTTCGACCCGGTGGGCCGACAGCGCGGTGAACAGCACACCGGTGACGCCGGGCTTGTCCGGTCCGCTGACGGTGATCAGCACTGAGGCCATGACGGATTTCCTTCTTACCGATGCGAGACGTACCAGGAGAGGTGCCAACTTCAGACCGACATGCAACGAGGCCCGCGCTGCGCAGATGCGCGGCGCGGACCTCGCCGTGGACGAACGGTCAGCTCTTCGGGATGCTCAGGGCATCGCTGGATTCGAGTTGATCCAGTGGCACCCAGTCGCGGTTCGGGTGCGCCTCGGTGCGCATCCGCTCGATCATGTGCGGGTGGTGCAGTTCGAACGCGGGGCGCTCGGAACGGATCCGCGGCAGCGAGGTGAAGTTGTGGCGCGGCGGCGGCGAGCTGGTGGCCCACTCGAGCGAGTTGCCGTAGCCCCACGGGTCGTCCGCCGTGGTGACCTCGCCGTGGCGCAGGGACCGGAAGACGTTCCAGATGAACGGCAGGGTCGACGCGCCGAGGATGAACGAGCCGATCGTCGAGATGGTGTTCAGGGTGGTGAACCCGTCCGACGGCAGGTAGTCCGGGTAGCGACGCGGCATACCCATGTTGCCCAGCCAGTGCTGCACCAGGAACGTCAAGTGGAATCCGAAGAAGGTGGTCCAGAAGTGGAACTTGCCCAGCCCCTCGTCCAGGAACCGCCCGGTCATCTTCGGGAACCAGAAGTAGATGCCCGAGTAGGTGGCGAACACGATGGTGCCGAACAGCACGTAGTGGAAGTGCGCCACCACGAAGTAGGAGTCCGAGACGTGGAAGTCCAGCGCCGGTGAGGCCAGGATGACGCCGGTCAGCCCGCCGAACAGGAACGTCACCAGGAAGCCGGCCGCGAACAGCATCGGCGTCTCGAAGGTGATCTGTCCCTTCCACATGGTGCCGATCCAGTTGAAGAACTTCAGGCCGGTCGGCACCGCGATCAGGAACGTCATGAACGAGAAGAACGGCAGCAGCACGGCGCCGGTGGCGAACATGTGGTGCGCCCACACAGCCACCGACAGCGCGGCGATCGACAGCGTCGCGTAGATGAGTCCGCGGTAGCCGAACAGCGGTTTCCGGGAGAACACGGGGAAGACCTCGGAGACGATGCCGAAGAACGGCAACGCGATGATGTACACCTCGGGATGTCCGAAGAACCAGAACAGGTGCTGGAAGAGGATCGCGCCGCCGTTGGCCGGGTCGAAGACATGGGAGCCGAAATGTCTATCGGCCGCCAATCCGAACAGCGCCGCCGTGAGCACCGGGAAGGCGATCAGGATCAGGATCGACGTGACCATGATGTTCCAGGTGAAGATGGGCAGTCGCCACATCGTCATACCCGGGGCGCGCAGGCAGATCACCGTGGTGATCATGTTGACCGCGCCGAGGATGGTGCCAAGACCCGAAACGGCCAGACCCATGATCCACAGGTCGCCACCGGCCCCCGGGGAGTTCACCGAGTTCGACAACGGGGTGTACGCGGTCCAGCCGAAGGCCGCGGCGCCACCCGGGGTGAAGAACCCGGAGACGGCGATGCAGGAGCCGAACAGGTACAGCCAGTAGGAAAACGAGTTCAACCGCGGGAAGGCGACGTCGGGTGCGCCGATCTGCAGGGGCAGTACGAAGTTCGCGAACCCGAACACGATGGCCGTCGCGTAGAACAGCAGCATGATCGTGCCGTGCATGGTGAAGAGCTGGTTGTACTGCTCGTTGGTCAGGAACTGCATACCCGGGCGGGCGAGCTCGGCGCGCATCAGCAGCGCCATCACCCCACCGACCATGAAGAAGAAGAACGCGGTGCAGATGTACATCTTGCCCAGCGTCTTCGGGTCGGTCGTCTTCAGGTAGCCCAGCAGGGCGACTCCGGGTCGGAGCTTGTTGACGGGGTACGCCCGACTCACAACGGGGCGTGGGGCTACGGCTGTCACGGGCGGTCCTCCAGCAAATCGGCGCACTGGCATCGCAGCCCAAATGGCAGGACCGGCGACGTGTAGGAGCTTAGTCCGACAATGCGTAGAAGACGACGCCGGGGCGCCGGGACTCGCGCCTTTCCCCTACCCGTTCCGGCCACCGGGGCGGGTCCGATCGGCGGCCACGAGCAGGACAAGATCAACGTCCCGCGGCGTAGGCCTGGTTGCTCCGGGGGTCGGCCCCGGCGGCGAGCCAGCCGGTGATCGGATCCCGCGCCACCGCGCACATCCGGCCCAGGGCCCACCGTCCGGCGCGGACCACCTGATGTCCGCGCGCGGCCAGGCCGTCCAGGACGTCGTCCGGGAATCGCTCCTCGATCACGACCTGGCCGGGGTAGCTCTCCCGGGGATAGAACGAGCTCGGGAAGGCGGTGCAGTGGAACGACGGGCCGTCGATGGCCCGCTGCAGGTCCCGGCCGCGCGGATCGAGCAGCAGACGCAGCAGGAATCCCAACTGCCACTGGTCCTGCTGATCCCCGCCGGGGGTGCCGAAGGCCATCTCCACCCGGTCGCCCCGCCCGGCCATCGACGGCGACAGCGTGGTCCGCGGGCGTCGCCCCGGCATCAGGGACGCAGGCAGCCCAGGTTCCAGCGTGGACATCTGCAGCCTGGTGCCCAGACCGAATCCGAGGGCCGGGATGACCGGCGACGACTGCAGCCACCCGCCGCTGGGAGTCGCCGCGACCATGCCGCCCCACCGGTCGACGACGTCGATGTGACAGGTGTCACCCTTGGTCTGGCCGTCCCGGGCCACCGTCGGCTCGCCGATCCCGATCTCGGGCGGAAGGTCCAACGACCGGCCGATCCCCTCGGCCAGCCGGGGCGTGCGGCCACCCGGCCGTCCGGGCCGGAGTTCCATCGATGCCGTCGGCCCCACCAGCGGGGCCCGGGACGCCGTGTAGTCCGGCGAGAGCAGGTCGGCCAGCGGCACCGCCGCTGAATCTCCGTACCAGGCCTCGCGGTCGGCGAAGGCCAGCTTGGTCACCTCCAGCGTGGTGTGCGCCAGTTCGAGCGGGTCGAGACCCGTGGCACCGGGCGCGATGCCGAGTTCTTCGAGCAGTTGCAGTTGCTGGAGCAGCACCGGTCCCTGGCTCCACGGGCCCGCCTTGTACACAGTCCACTCACCGAAACCGGCCGACACCGGCGGCTCGTAGGTCGGTGCCCACCCGGCCAGGTCGGCTCCGGTGATGACCCCGGCGTGCCGCTCCCCCGATGAGTCCATCTGCGGTACCCGGGCGAACTCGTCCACCGCCGCGGCGACGAACCCCGTCCTCCAGGCCGCGATGGCCGCATCGATCTGCTGCTCGCGATCGCCCTCACCACCGGCCCGCAGGAGCCGTTCGTAGGTGTCAGCCAGAGCCGGGTTGGTCAGGATGCTCCCGGCGGCGGGCGCGTGCCCGTCCCGGAGGTAGATCGCGGCCGAGGTGGGCCACTCGTCGCGCAGCAGGTCCGTCACGCCGTCGATGACGCGATGGATGGCCGGCAGAACCGGCACCCCGCCTCGGGCGTAGCCGATCGCGTAGCCCAGTACCTCGGAGAGCGACTTGGTACCGCGGTCACGGAACAGGGTGAGCCAGGCCATGGTCGAGCCGGGGATGGCGGCGGCCAGATGTCCGGTGCCCGGGACCAGGTCGAGCCCGAGGTCGATGTAGTGCGCGGGAGTGGCACCGGCCGGGGCGGGGCCCTGCCCGCACAGCACCTCCGGCGCGCGGCCCGCTGCGGCGACCAGCAGGGTCATGTCGCCGCCGGGTCCGTTCAGGTGTGGTTCGGCCACTTGGAGGGTGAACCCGGCGGCCACCGCCGCGTCGACCGCGTTGCCGCCGGCCTCCAGCACAGCCATTCCGACGGCACTGGCCAGGTAGTGCGTGGTGGCGACCATCCCGAACGTGCCCCGAAGCTCTGTGTTCACGGCCTCCAACCTACGGCGGCGCTCGGGCCGTCCCCCGGGCGGGCACGTCGGGGTCGACCGGAACACAGCCGGACAGCACACAGGACCAAATGCAACAGGGCCCGTCCTCTCGTGGAGAGGACGGGCCCTGCGTTCACGGTGGAGCTGAGGGGACTCGAACCCCTGACCCCCACACTGCCAGTGTGGTGCGCTACCAGCTGCGCCACAGCCCCGTGAAGCTGCTCGGCAACATTACCAAGAGGGACCGAGCAGTTCCTAATCGGCGCGAAACCCCAGTTCAGAGCGCCGGTCTCGGTCGTTTTGGGCGAACCGAGGCCGCCGGCCGACCCGGCACCGACGCCACGCCGACAAGATCAGGTGAGGAGATCGGTGAGCCACTTGGTGCTGTTGAGGTTGAGCACCGCACCATCCTTGACGACCGCCGGCGTGGCGATCTCCTGGCCGCTCGGAGTGGCCGCCTGCAGCGTGACCTTCGCCTGGTCGGCCGTCTTCTTGGCCTGGTCGACGTTGGCGCCGCTGCTGATGCAGGAGCTGGCCGATGCCGGCGCACCCAGTTTGGTTGCAATGGCCGCGATGTCGGAGTTGGACAGGTCGGCGCTCCCGTTCTCGGCCGGTTTGGTGCCGGAGGTGAACATGCGGGTGTGGAAGTTGAGGAACAGGCCCTTCGGCTGTTCCGCAGCCGGGATGGCGGCCACGCACTCGAAGGCCGCGGCCACCCGCGTCGAGTAGGTCTTCGACGCCGACTCGGCGTCCAGGAAGTTCATGAAGTGGTAGCGGACGGTGAGCTTGCCCTCGTCGACCGCCTTCATCACCTGCTGGCCGTACTGGCCCTCGAAGTCCTGGCAGGCCGGGCAGATGCCGTCCTCGTAGAAGTCGAGCGTGAGTTTGGGCGCACCCGGGCCGGTGACGGTGACGATCCCGGCGTCCACCGTGGCCGTCGAGGCGGTCGAGGTCGGGTGATCGGTCACCGGAGCGGCGTTCTGCTGCTTGTTCATGACCAGGCCGATCACCACGACCGCCGCGATCAGGACGACGGCGACGATGCCGATCCGCAGCTGGACCCGGTTGGAAGCGGCGTTCGTCTGCCGCGCTGCGGCCACCGACTGCCGGGTGCCCGGAGGCGGCTGGATCCGGCGGTCGACCACCGGTTTGCGCTCGCGCGCCGGCTTCGGACCGGATCCGGTCTGGGCTTTCTTACCCTGGGCCACAACACTCCTCACGACCAGGACCGGCACCGGAGGCTTTCGCCTCTGGTGCCGGTCGTTTGGGCTGCACTTGTTCCACGGCGTGCGACCGATCGTGGTCACCGTAGCTGGCCCGGATGAGGAAACGTTGTGGCCCTGGCCGTCGGCCGAGGTTCCGGCCCGGGGAGAGCCGTCAGGAACCGGCGACCGGACGGACCGGCCAGCCCCGTTCCTCGAGGTGCTCGCGGACCCGGGTGATGTCGTCCTCGGACGGCAGCTCGTTGGTCACCTTGGTGATCAGCACGCCGATGTCCGACGGGGTGGCCGGGCGGTCGCCGGCCGCGATGATCTCCTGGGCGACCTTGATCGTCTCCTCGTCGGTGAGGCGACGGCGCAGCAGGGCCAGCAGAGGGATGTAGTCCTGCGGCGGCACGCCCTGCGGATAGCCCTCGCGCAGCCAGCCGACCACCGACTTGAGGAAGGTGGACTGGGCCGCGGCGCCGACCGTCGGGTGCTCCGGCGACGACGGCTCCGTGGGTTCCGGACGACCGGCCAGGGGCCATCCGGCCGCGGCGAGCCGGGCCGCCACCAGGGACACGTCCTCCTCGGTTGGTTCCTGCTGGGCGATCCGTTCGATGGTGGCCAACACCACCGAGCGGTCGGCCGGCAGATGTCCCGACGAGGTCAGATCGGAGACGATCTCATCCAGTTCGGCGCTCGTCAGCCGGCGCCGCAACAGCGCGAGCAACGGGAAGTAGTCGGTGGTCGGCACCCCGTCCGGGTACCCCTTGCGCAGCCAGTTGAGCACCGACGAGATCACGCCGGGCTTGCTCTCGACCGACATCAGGAGAGACCGAACTTGGCCAGGAAGGCCTTGGTGGAGGCCAGGATCACGATGGCGGCGACCACGACCAGACCGACGATCAGGAAGGAGAGCCCGGCCACGACCCGGCCGGCCGGGTTCGGCGCCGCGGTACTGCCGTCGGCCTTGACGGTCCCGGCGGAGGTCCGGATACCCAGGGCGAACAAGGCGGGCAGGCCGGCTCCGAGGACGAGACCGACGGCCAGGACCTTCCAGATCGGGCTGATGGACGTGAGGACGGTTGACATTTCTCTGTTCTCCTTCAGACCGAGGCGGAGCTGCGGGCGTCGACCGGGGCCGGGGGCTGGGCCGCCGGCGAACCGTCGTCCCATTCCGCGTTCACGTTGCCGGCGTGCACCGGGGCCCGGCGGGACCTGGCGTAGATGTAGGTCGCGACGGCGACGAGGATGGCGAACACCAGCAGGATGCCGAACAGGCCATCCGCCGGACCCTTGAGCATGTCGGCGATGTACCAGCAGACGGCGCCGACGACGGCCGCGACCGGGAGGGTGATCAGCCAGCCCGCAGCCATGCGGCCGGCGACATTCCAGCGGACCCGGGCTCCCTTCTTCCCGACGCCGGTGCCCAGGATCGAGCCGGTGGCGACATGGGTGGTGGACAGGGCCAGGCCGAGGTGGGACGAGGTGAGGATGACGACCGCAGAGGCCGACTCGGCCGCCATACCCTGCGGCGACTCGATCTCGACGAGACCCTTGCCGAGAGTCCGGATGACGCGCCATCCGCCGAGGTAGGTGCCAAGGGCGATAGCCACGGCGCAGGCCACCTTGACCCACAACGGGATGTCGCCCTTGGCCGAGAGGGACCCGTGGGCCACCAGGGCCAGGAAGATGACGCCCATCGTCTTCTGCGCGTCACCGGTGCCGTGGGCCAGGGAGACCAGGGACGCCGAACCGATCTGGCCCCAGCGGAAGCCCTTCTCACGAGCGTTCTCCGGAGTGCGGGCGGTGATGCGGTAGACCAGCCACGTGCCCACGCTCGAGATCACCAGGGCGACCACCGGGGACAGCACGGCGGGGATCACGATGCTGGTGATCACGAGCGTCCAGTCGACGCCACTGGAGAATCCGAGGCCGGCGATGGCCGCGCCGATGAGCCCGCCGAACAGGGCGTGCGAGGAGCTGGACGGCAGGCCCAGCAGCCAGGTGGTGAGGTTCCAGATGATGCCGCCGACGAGCCCGGCGAACACGATGGTGATCAGGAGGTGGTGCCCGCCCGGCGCGTTGAAGAACGGCAGCGGGGCGCCCTTGGAGTCCTGGATGTGCACCACCTTCGCGACCGTCTTGGCCACCTGGATGGACAGGAATGCGCCGACCAGGTTGAGCACGCCGGACAGGGCGACCGCGACCTTGGGCTTGAGGGCGCCGGTGGCGATCGAGGTGGCCATGGCGTTGCCGGTGTCGTGGAAGCCGTTGGTGAAGTCGAAAGCGAGTGCGGTCCCGATGACCAACACCAAGATGATGAACTCTGTCATGGGCCGAATCATGTCGGCGCCGGAATCCCGTGTCCATCGGCCCGACCAGCGTTTTGCCTGGTCAAGATCAATGTTCGACCAAGCGTCATCTGTTGTTCATCTTGATGGGGAGACGCGTTCGGCGCCGCGTCGGGACCCCCGGCCTTAGGCCGTACACGCGTCGACGGCGGACACGAAAGTTCGTGCCCGCCGTCGAGGGTTGCGATGTCCGGCCCGGATCGGGCCGCGGGATTCAGGCCTGGGCGACGATGTCCAGGACGGCGACCGCGGCGGACGAGGTCTGCCCGGTCGACGAATTGGTCGATGCGGCCACGACGACCAGCACCCGGCTGCCGAGCGGCACCCCGATGAGGCCCTTGAGCGCACCGCTGCTGTCGACGGTGATCTGCTGGAGCCCGGTCGACGAGCTGGCGCTGGCCTTGGCGCCGGCCTTGGGCCACGTGGACTGGGTCTGGCTCTGTGTCCAGTCGGTGACGACCAGCTGGGCCAGCACGTTCCCGGCGACGACCTTGGCGCCGGTGCCCTTGGCCAGGACGTAGACCGCGTTGGTCTTGGGCTCGGCCAGACCCTTCGGGACGGTGATCTTCGGCTCCTTGCCCAAGGCACCGGTGACGGTCGGGATCCCCTTCACCGCAGGTTGCGGGACGGCGTCGGTCTGGCCCGCGGCGTCCGGGGAGATGACGCCGACGACGTCGACCACGAACACGATGGTGTCGGTGCCCTTGATGGCGCCGTTGGCCCCACCGGCCGAGCCGTAACCGTCCGACGGCGGCAGGCTCAGCAGCACCCGGCTGCCGATCTTGACGCCGACCAGCGCCACGTCCCACCCCGGGACGACCTTGCCCTCGCCGATCTGGAAGGTGCTGGTGTTCGGCTTGCGGTCGTACGAGTTGTCGAACGCCTTGGTCCCACCCCAGACCTGACCCAGATAGTGGGTGACCAGGTAGTCACCCTTCTTCGTGACAGCACCGGTGCCCTCACTCAGAACTTCCCGCTGGAGCGACGGCACGGCCGGGGTCTTCGGGAAGGTCAGCGTCGGCTTCTCACCGAACTTGCCGGTCGCGGTCGGCAACTCCGAGGCTGCCACCGCCGGAGCGACGGCGGTGGCCGCCGGGACCGCGGGGCCCAGGTCGGGGGCGGCACTGGACCTGGCCGAACCGGTCGCCACTGCCGACGAGGCAGCCGCGCCGGACGATCCGGCCACCGCACCCGAGCTGGTGGAGCCGGCGGTCGAGCTCGAACTGCACGCCGCGAGCACAAGGAGCGGAAGGGCGGCGATGACGGCCCGGATGCGCATGGAGAATCCTTCTTCTTCAGCTGCCAGAGCACGCTCGGCAGAGTTGTTCAGCGCCAGTGCGTTACCCGTGTCGGGCTCCGGAGATTCCGGGCTGGCTTGGACACCCTACGCAACCGACCTGTTCACCAGATGTGAATGCCGGCCCGCGCAACCGGGGCCGGCCGGATCGGTGCGACATCGGCCGGGCCGATCGAGGCTCAACCCGAGGGTCCGGACAGGGTCCCGCTGGCCCTAGTCTGAGCGGGTGGCAGGTACCCCGCGCGTCTTCGTCGCCCAGCTGGCCGGACTTCCCGTGTTCGGCCCCGGCGGCGAGTCCATCGGCAAGGTGAAGGATATCGTCGCTGCCCTCCGGCTCGACCGAAGGCCTCCGCGAGTGCTCGGCATCGTCGTGGAACTGCCCACCCGAAGGCCGATCTTCGTCCCGATGCTGCGGGTCACCTCGCTGGAATCGCACGCCGTCGCGCTGTCAACGGGGTCGGTCAGCCTGCGGCGCTTCGAGCAGCGCCGCACCGAAGTGCTGGTGATCGGTCAGCTGATCGACAAGAAGGTGCGGATCGCCACCACTGCGTCGGCGGCCACCGTCATCGACGCGGGGATGGAGCGCACCCGCACCCGCGACTGGATCGTCAACCGGCTGGCCGTCCGCGAGCGCACCGGGCGGCTGTCCCGCCGGTCGCCGGTCCAGCTGTTGAACTGGACCGACGTCCGCGGCACCGATCTCACCGACCTGTCGGACAACACCACCCTGGGGACCCAGCAGCTGCTGGCCTCGTTCGAGGGCATCCGCGCCGCCGACGCGGCGACCGTGCTGCGCGACCTGCCGCCGGCCCGACGGTACGAGGTGGCCGACGCGCTCGACGACGACCGGCTGGCCGACGTCATCGAGGAACTGCCGGAGGAGGACCAGAAGGATCTGCTGGCCCACCTGGACGAGGCCCGCGCGGCCGACATCCTGGAAGCGATGGACCCGGACGACGCGGCCGACCTGCTGGCCGAACTGCCCTCCGGCGTGCAGGAACGGCTGCTGGAGCTGATGGAGCCGGAGGAGTCGGAGCCGGTCCGGCGACTGCTGCAGTACTCGTTCGACACCGCCGGTGGTCTGATGACGCCGGAGCCGATCGTGCTCACCCCGGACGCCACGGTGGCCGAGGCCCTGGCCCGGGTCCGCTCCCCCGACCTGACCCCGGCGCTGGCTTCGATGGTGTTCATCTGCCGCCCGCCGCAGGCCACGCCGACCGGCCGCTATCTCGGCGCCGTGCACACCCAGCGATTGCTCCGCGAGCCACCGTTCGACCTGGTCGCGGGCGTGATCGACAAGGACATGGCCCGGATGTCGGCCGACGCCAGCCTGGCCGAGGTGACCCGGTTCTTCGCGGCCTACAACCTGGTCTGCGCGCCGGTGGTGGACGACGAGGAACATCTGCTCGGGGCGGTCACGGTCGATGACGTGCTGGACCATCTGCTGCCGGACAACTGGCGCGAGCTCGGCCTGGGTGACATGCCCACCCGTGCCCGCACGTCCCCGCGGATGAAGGAGGCGGGCCGTGCCTGAGTTCCGCGGCCGGCGCCTTGACCAGCCGCGGAGCAACCGGCGGTTCAACCTGGACATCGACCCGGAGGCCTTCGGCCGGTTCTCGGAGAACCTGGCCCGATTCCTGGGTACCGGCAAGTTCCTGTTCTGGCAGACCCTGCTGGTGATCCTGTGGATCTCGCTGAACCTGTTCGCGGTCAGTCTCCGGTGGGACCCGTACCCGTTCATCCTGCTCAATCTGGCCTTCTCGACGCAGGCGGCCTACGCGGCGCCGTTGATCCTGCTGGCCCAGAACCGTCAGGACGACCGGGACCGGATCACCGTGGACGAGGACAGGTCACGCGCGGCGCAAACCAAGGCCGACACGGAGTTCCTGGCTCGGGAGCTGGCCGCCCTTCGGATCGCCATCGGCGAGATCGCCACCCGCGACTATCTGCGGGGTGAACTCGAGCGACTGCGTATCGACCTGGACGACACGATCGCGCCGAAACCGAAACGGGAGAAGTCGGCCGGCAAGGCCAAGCAGGCGACGAAGGAGCCCTCGGTCGATCACCGTCAATCGGCCCCCGATGCGAGCGAACCGCGGCCCTGACCCGCGTTTGGCGCCGTCGATCCCCGCGTGACAGCATCCGGTGGTGCCCACGATCCTCTTGCTGACTGCCGAAGTTCTCCCCCACGACGACTACGAGACCGCGCTCGTCGCCGAGGCCCTGACCGACCTCGGGGTGAAGTCGCAGATCGTGCCGTGGGACGCCGACGGCCTCTCCGACATCCCGGCCGACCTCGCGGTCATCCGTTCGACCTGGGACTACACCGGTGCCCTGCCGAAGTTCCTGGACGTGCTGGGGCGGTTGCCGATGGTGTTGTCGAACCCGGTCGAGGTGGTCCGGTGGAACTCTCACAAGGGCTACCTGGTGGAGTTGGCCGAGGCCGGCGCCCCGGTCGTTCCCACCCGGTTGTTCCGCGCCGCCGACTTCGCCGCCGGCGACCCGGTGGTGCTGCCCTCCTTCGACACGCCGGAGATCGTCATCAAGCCGGCCGTGTCGGCCGGCGGCGCCGGGGTGGGACGGTTCGCCGACGGTTCGGCGGCGGCGCTGGATCATCTGACCTCCACCCTGCGGACCGCCGATGCTCTGGTCCAGCCGTTCCAGCCGGGTGTGTCCGAAGGTGAACGCTCACTGATCCACCTGGGTGGGGTGTTCTCGCACGCCGTGCGCAAGACGCCGGCCGAGGGCGACTACCGGGTGCAGGAGCGATTCGGCGGGTCCAACCGGCCGCATCAGCCCTCGGGGGCCGAACTGGCGGCGGCGGCCGCGGCCCTGTCCGTCGTCCCGGGCGGCTCCGACGTGCTCAGCTATGCCCGCGTCGATCTGGTCGGTCCCGAGGACAACCCGTTGATCATGGAACTGGAACTGATCGAGCCGGAGTTGTTCCTCCGCTACGCCGACGGCTCGGCGGAGCGGCTGGCCAAGGCACTCGCGGCCATGGTGTGAGCGACCCGGGTGGGAGCGACCCGCGGCGGGGTGGCTGTCGAGCTGACCGATCGCGATCGGCACCCTGATTCCGGCCTAGAACCACTGAAGGCCCCACCCGGATCGGGTGGGGCCTTCAGTGTCGGACCACATCACTGTGGAGGTGGCGGGAATCGAACCCGCGTCCAACGTTGTGTTGTGAGGGCTTCTCCGGGCGCAGCTCGCGTTGTCTCTACTTGACCCCACCAGTCATGCGAACGTGCTGGTGTGACAGGCCCAGTAACTGTTTGTTGTCCCATCGGATCCCGTTACCGGATCGTCAGGTAATCCTCCTTAACGGCGCCAGTATCCGGGTCGGAGGAACACCCGGACTGACGGAGTCGCTACTCGCTCAGGCGGCGAGGGCGAACTCGCGCTGACTGTTGTCGGCGCTTGATTTTTTTGCAACGGATGGTTAACGAGATCATCGTTGCCTTCCTCGGCCCGCTTCACCTCACTCGACAGCCGCTGTCGAGACCAATCACCCCCAAGAGCTCGGGGAGACAAGCAACATCCACTCTACCCGCTCTCCCGGCCGGGCCGCTCCTGGTTTGCCCGCGTGTCCGTCAGATGGCACAGGCCGGCTGTCCGGGCAGGAGAATGCCCAGGTAGAAGGTGCCGCCGGATCCGGTTCCCCGTCCCGGGTCGTCCCACCGGGCCAGCATCGGCTCCGATCCGATCTCCTTGATCACCCGGGCCGCCGTCTCCCCGGTGACCTCCATGCATCCCTGGCCGGTCCGACCGGCGAGCAGCGTGCGCAGCGTCGTCGGCCCCGGCCAGCGGTGGGCCGGGATGTTCTTGCCGTCGGCCGTCTTGATCAGACGGAGTCGGTTCGGCGTCCAGGAGGTCTGGTTGACCACGCCGGCCGTCACGGTGGCGATGGCCGTGTGCAACCGTTGCCGGTTGGCCCGCTGGGCCGGGTCGGGCAGTGCGTCGTCACCGCTGCCGAAGGCGTAGATCGGCAGGGTCCGCACGGTCCGTCCGGGCGGGGCCAGGGTCACCACGGTGGTGCCCTGGTCGGTCACCTGGCTCTGGCCCATGTTCAGGTCCATCAGGTCGCCGAACTCGGTGACGGCCCAGTCCCGGAGGCAGTCGGCCACCGTCCCGATGCTCGCGACCGGCAACGCTTCGCTGATGCTGCCGTAGCCCTTGGTGGTGATCACGGTGCCATCGGCGTACAGGGCCAGCCGGATCGGTTCGGTGTCACGGTGCGCGATCCAGGCGTTCGCCCCGGCGGTGACGGAGATGAGGGGTGCTCCCGACGGCGTCCGCGGGACTGCTTTCGGCACCGAGGTGGTGTCGCAATCGGCCGGCACCGGATGTGCGGTCCCGCCCGCCGCCGGGGTCGATGTGGCCGGGATCGATGTGGCCGGGATCGACGAGGGCGGGGAGGCCGTGA
The DNA here is from genome assembly GCF_900104535.1 of Nakamurella panacisegetis. Taxonomy (NCBI): domain Bacteria; kingdom Bacillati; phylum Actinomycetota; class Actinomycetes; order Nakamurellales; family Nakamurellaceae; genus Nakamurella; species Nakamurella panacisegetis. Next base: position 53,183 of record NZ_LT629710.1, read on the forward strand.
TCGGCGCGGTGGGACTCGACGGCGGGTTCGAGGACGGGTTGGAGGACGGGGCCGTGGACGCCGGCGCCGAGGTGGCGGCGACGGCCGGGGTCCGGTCCGCGGTCGAGCAGGCGGCCAGGACCACCACCGCGCCGCACGCCCCGGCGAACGACAGGGCGCGCCGGCGGAGGTTGGCCGGGAAGGGCTGTGGGGAGCTGTTCATGGCGCTGAGACGGGCGATCACCCCGCTGCGTTGCACCGGCGGTCATTTCGTGGTGACCGCACCGGCGAACGAGCGTGCAGGCACCACCACCCTCGGGATGCTGACCTCACGAACTGGACGATCAGCCCATGCCCTTGGCCCGGCGGCCGGCGTACTTGGCCAGCTCGCGGTCCGAGTCCCGCTTGGCCAGCGTCTGCCGCTTGTCGTATTCCTTCTTGCCGCGTCCGAGGGCGATCTCGACCTTGACCTTGCCGCCGGAGAAGTACATCGACAGCGGGATCAGTGCGACGCCGCCTTCGCGCAGCTTCTGCATCAGTTTGTCGATCTCGGACCGGTGCAGCAGCAGTTTGCGGGCCCGGCGCGGGGCGTGGTTGGTCCAGGTGCCCTCGGCGTATTCGGCGATGTGCACGTTGCGGAGCCACACCTCGTCGTCGGAGACGGTGGCGAACCCGTCGATCAGCGACGCCCGCCCGGCACGCAGCGACTTCACCTCGGTGCCGGTCAGCGAGATGCCGGCCTCGTAGGTGTCGATGATCGCGTAGTCGTGACGCGCTTTCCGGTTCGACGCGATCAATGACCGGCCCAGGTTCCGGGCCTCGGAGGCGCGATCGGCCTTCTTCTTGTCTGTTGCCATAACCCGTCCAGGTTAGCCGTCCGCGCCAGCGGATTCACCCGCCGAGCGGAGCCGGGCTAGATCCGGACGTACAGCCGCAACGTCACGTAGGCGGAGACAGCGGCCAGACCGGCCCCGGCGATGACCAGGTACGGCGACACCCAGACCAGGTCGGAGTTCTGCAGCGGGGCGAGAACGCCGGAGTTGATCACCGACCCGAGCAGCTTGTCGATGAAAGCCACCTTGGCCAGGACCAGCAGCCCGACCGACAGGAGGGCACCGATGACTCCGGCCACCACGGCCTCGATCATGAACGGCAGTTGGGTGCGCCATCGAGAGGCCCCGACCAACCGCATGATCGAGGTCTCGGTGCGTCTGGTGTAGGCCGCGATCTGCACCATGTTCGATATCAGCAGCAGAGCGGCCAGGGCTTGTATCAACGCGATGATGATGGTGACGTTGCGGACCCCGTTGAGCAGCCCGAACAGCCGGTTCAGGAAGTCGCTCTGGTCGTTCACCGAGTCGACCCCGGGCAGCCCGGTGAACTGCTGCGAGATCACCTTGAAGCGCTGCGGGTCGTAGAGCTTCACGTGGAAGGACGCCGGCAGCGCCTTCTCCTGCACGATGGCCAGCATCTCGGGCTGGCCGGCGAAACGCTGCTTGTACTGCGCGAAGGCGTCGGCCTGGGTCTGATAGGTGGACAGCTCGACGTCGGCGTTCTTCTTCAGCGCGGTCTGGATGGCCTGGCAGACGGCGTCCCGGCAGTCCGGATCGTTGGTCGACTGAGCCACGCTCAGGTAGACGATCACCTCGACCTTGTCGCCGTAGAGCACCTGGGTCGCCTGGGTCAGGCGGGCCACGATCAGCCCGCCGCCGAGCAGCGTCAGCGAGATCGCCGTGGTCAAGATCATCGCGATGGTCATCGTGATGTTTCGTCGAAGCCCGGTCAGGACCTCGCCGAACACATATCCGGCTCGCATTTGTTCCTCTCGCAGATGGTGACCGTCAGCCACCGAGAACGGGCCAACACGTGGAAGCTGTTTCGACAGCCGCGGTTAGCGGCCGACCCCGTACACGCCGCGGGACTCGTCCCGGACCACCTTGCCCAGCTGCAGTTCGATGACGCGGCGGCGCATCGAGTCGACGATGTTGTTGTCGTGGGTGGCCATCAGGACGGTGGTGCCGGTGCGGTTGATCCGTTCCAGCAGCAGCATGATGTCCGCGCTGGTGTCCGGGTCGAGGTTGCCGGTCGGCTCGTCGGCCAGCAACAGCAGCGGCCGGTTGACGAACGCGCGGGCAATGGCCACCCGCTGCTGCTCACCACCGGACAGCTCGTGCGGAAGCCGCCGGGCCTTGCCCTCCAGTCCGACCAGTTCCAGCACCTCGGGCACGATCTTGCGGATGGCCGCGCGGGGCCGGCCGATCACCTCGAGGGCGAAGCCGACGTTCTGCTCGACCGTCTTGTTGGTGAGCAACCGGAAGTCCTGGAACACGCAGCCGAGGCGGCGGCGGTGCGCCGGAACCTTCGAACGACGGAGTTTGCCCAGGTCCTTGCCGGCCACCTGGATCTGCCCGCTGGTCGGGACGTCCTCCCGCAGCACCAGCCGGAGGAACGTCGACTTGCCCGAGCCGGACGGCCCGATGACGAAGACGAATTCACCTTTGTCGACGTCGATGGAGACGTCGTCCAGTGCTGGACGCGTGGAGGTTTTGTAGCTCTTCGACACATGGGACAGGTGAATCACAGCCGTCACTCTACTTCCGGTTCTCGTTATCTCGGTGTGACCTGGCCGGTGCGCGGCGGTATTTCAGCCGGTTGTCAGCCGTTCGCCCGCGCTTGCGCCCGCGCGCCGGTCAGCGGGCCAACCGGGCCACGACCTCGGCGTGCAGCAGCCCGTTGGTGGCCATGGCGCTCACCGTCCGCTGATCGACGGCGGCCCCGTCGACGTCGGTGAAGCGGCCGCCGGCCTCCCGCACCACGGGCACCAGGGCGGCGAGATCCCACAGGCTCAGTTCGGGTTCGGCCGCGATATCGGCCGCCCCTTCGGCCACCAGCATGTACGGGAGGAAGTCGCCGTAGCCCCGGGTGCGCCAGCAGGCGTCGAGCAGCGCCGCGAACTGCGGGCCGCGGCCCTGCTCCTGCCACTCCTTGGGATCGGAGTAGGTCAATGACGCGTCGGCCAGGTCGGCGACACCCGACACGGAGATCTGCTTCACCGGTCCCCCGGCGAACCGGGTGAACGCCCCACCGCCCTGCGCGGCCCACCAGCGCCGGGCCAGGGCCGGCGCCGAGACCACCCCGACCACCACGTCGTCCCCGTCGAACAGCGCGATCAGGGTGGCCCATACGGGCACCCCGCGCACGTAGTTCTTGGTGCCGTCGATCGGATCCACCACCCAGCGGCGACCGGTGGTCGGAGCGTCGGCCGCCCCACCGCCGAATTCCTCGCCGACGACGACGTCGTCGGGCCGCTGCGCGGTGAGGATGGCCCGGATGGCCGTCTCGACCGCGAGATCGGCGTCCGACACCGGGGTCAGGTCGGGCTTGGCGGTCACCTTGAGATCCGACGCGCCGAACCGAGGAAGGCTGATCGCGTCGGCGGCGTCGGCCAGGGCCAGCGCCAGGGTCAGATCGTCAGGGTGCGTTGCACCGGAGGAAGTCACGCCGGAACCGTAACGCCTGCGCCCGGTCGGGCCGGGATCCGACATCCGGACCGGCGCGCTGTTGATCAATCGGCGGGCTGATCAGATGGCGGCCGCACCGGAGCAACACCCTTGTGCCCGCCGAACCGGTCCTGCAGGGCCGGGTCGTCCAGCCACCACGGGCGGTCGACCGGCGGGTCGGCCACCGCCTCACCGGCGGCGTCCCAGTGCTGCCGGGCGTCCAGTTCGGCGTCGACCCGGGCCGCGTCCCGGGCGTCGGCCTTGATCCAGCGGGTGGCCGCCAGGATCAGGAACGGCAGGTCGAGAACCTCGGCCACCACCCACAGGATGCCGCCCGCGACGTGCTGGTCGTCGATCGCGACGGGCGAGAAGGCGGGCCGGTTCACCGCGAAGTGCACCAACGTCATATGGGTCTGGAATCGCAGGGCGATGCCGGGAAAGGCGTCCAGGATCAGCTCCACGAAACCGACGGCCAGCGACAGCCCGACGGCCAGCGACGATCGTTGGTCGTCGGTGTTGACCAGGGGTAGGGCAATCAGCGCGCCGACCGCCAGCAGCAGCAGGTGAACCACGCCTCCGGCCCACACCGAACTGACCGCGAACGAGCCCAGCCCGCCGAAGATCAGCAGCATGCAGAGCACCGGCACCAGCACCGGGCTGACCAACGGGCTGCCCAGGAACCGCAGGGTCCGGGTGCGCAGGGCCCGGGCGAGCAGGTTGTCCGGTCCGTGCACCGTGGTCACCAGCGACACCGGCTGGGCCGACATGATGACGATCGGCACGATGAGCAGGAGGAGCAGCTCCTGGGTCATCCAGACCCACATCAGCTGGAAGCCGCGGGCCTGCGGGAAGCCGTTCGTGGTCCAGACGGTGGCCGCGACGCCGACCCAGAACACGATGTCGCGGTGCCGCGCCCACGCGATTCCCTGCGTGGCCGCGCGCCGTCGGGTGCGCAGATAGGCGATGGCCAGGATGGCGACGACGACGATCATCACGTAGTCCGGCCGCCACTCGGTCAGCAGGCTCCCACCCGAGGGCGCGGATGTCGGTGAGGCGAAGGAATGCACCCGACCATCGTCCACCCTCGTCCCGGTCGCGCTCGCCCCTACTCCGGCGTGCTGACCTGAGTCCGAGCCTGATCTTCGAACTGGGTCCGGTACAGATCGGCGTACAACCCGTTCCGGGCGATCAGGTCGGCGTGCCGTCCGGACTCGACGACGCGGCCCCGGTCGATCACCAGGATCTGGTCGGCCGAGCGCACCGTCGAGAGCCGGTGCGCGATGACGATGGACGTACGGCCGGTGAGGGCCGCGTCGAGCGCGCGCTGGACGGCGGCCTCGGACTCGCTGTCCAGGTGGGCCGTCGCCTCGTCCAGGATCACCACGTCCGGCGCCTTGAGCAGCACCCGCGCGATGGCCAGGCGCTGCTTCTCACCGCCGGACAGCCGGTGGCCCCGGTCCCCCACCACCGTCTCCAGGCCTTCGGGGAGCGAGCTGACCAGCGGCCAGATCTGCGCCGCCCGCAGCGCCTCGATCAGCTGGGCCTCCGACGCCTCGGGCCGGGCGTAGAGCAGGTTCGCCCGAATGGTGTCGTGGAACATGTGGGCGTCCTGAGCGACGACCCCGATCGAGTCGCGCAGCGACTGCAGGGTGGCGTCCTTGACGTCGACCCCGCCGATCCGGACCGCTCCGGAATCGGCGTCGTAGATGCGCGGGATCAACTGGGAGATGGTGGTCTTGCCCGCCCCCGAGGGCCCGACCAGTGCGACCAGCTGGCCCGGCTCGGCCCGGAAGCTGACGCCGTGCAGGACCGGATGACGGGGGCTGTGGTCGGGAACGGAGATGCTCTCCAGCGACGCCAGCGACACCTGCTCCGCGCTCGGATAGGCGAACCGGACGTCGTCGAACTCCACCGATCGGGAGCCCTTGGGCAGGACGACCGCGTCGGGCCGCTCGGAGATCAGCGGCTCGAGATCCAGGACCTCGAAGACGCGTTCGAAGGAGACCAGCGCGCTCATCACGTCGACCCGGACGTTGGACAAGGCGGTCAGCGGTCCGTACAGGCGGGTCAGCAGCAGGGCCAGCGCCACCACGTTGCCGGCGTTGAGCGAACCGGACAGCGCCAGCGAGCCACCCAGCCCGTAGGTCAGGGCCTGTGCGAGGGCGGCGACCAGAGTCAGCGCGGCGATGAACGTCCGTCCGTACATCGCGGTGGTGACGCCGATGTCGCGGACCCGCCCGGCCCGTTCGGCGAACGACTTGGACTCCTCCTCCGGCCGGCCGAACAGGGCGACCAGCAGGGCACCGGAGACGTTGAACCGCTCCGTCATGGTCGTCGTCATGGACGCGTTCAGACCGTAGGACTCCCTGGTCAGGGTCTGCAGCTTGCGGCCGAACGCCCGGGCCGGCAGCACGAACACCGGCAGCAGGATCAGCGACAGGACGGTGACCTGCCAGGACAGGCTGAACATCACCCCGGCCGTCAGGACCAGCCCGATCACATTCGACACCACCCCGGACAGGGTGGAGGTGAACGCCTGCTGGGCGCCGATGACGTCGTTGTTGAGCCGGGAAACCAGCGCGCCGGTCTGGGTGCGGGTGAAGAACGACAACGACATCTTCTGCACGTGGTCGAAGACCCGGCTGCGCATGTCGTAGATCAGGCCCTCCCCGATCCGCGAGGAGTAGAAGCGGGACACCAGCGAGTTGCCGGTGTCGACGACGGCCAGGGCGGCGATCACCAGGGCCAGGATGATGACAACGCGCAGCTGCCCGTGACCGGAGATCTCGTTGACCACCTGCCCGGCGAGCAATGGCGTGGCCACCGCGATGACGGCCGAGAACACCGTCACCGTCAGGAACAGGATCAGTTCCTTGCGGTAGGGCCGGGCGAAGGCGAGGATCCGCTTGGCGATCCCCGGCGGCAACTTGTGGTCCTTGACGGAGTCGTCGCGGTGCATGGCCCGCAGCGCCGCCATCGAGCCGCCGCCCATGGGTCCGGACACGTCGGGCACCTCCTGCCGCCGGCACGCCGGGTCGGCGTGCGATGTTCTCCCCGGAGCCAAGCACGCCCGGCCGACAATGCATCCCGCTTCTGCTCAGAGCGTGGAGGGTGGCCTGGGCCCTCCCGTCTCCTGGGGTCTTGGGTCGGTGTGGACAGCCGTGGTGCCACTAGGCCGGACGAGTTACCGTCTGCGGTGAACGCGACGAGGGGGAGCGCAGATGGCCACCGCCACCGAACACATCCACGACGAGGTCCGCGAGCTGATCCGCCGCCGCGGCGTCGACCCCATCACCGACCAACGCTCCACCCGCGCCCTGATCGACGAGGTCATCAGCCACTACGAGGAACGCGTCCCCACCTCCTCCCTACCCCCGCTGATGGACCGCGGCGGCACGGCACGGTTCGTCTTCGACTCCCTGGCCGGATTCGGCCCCCTGCAACGCTTCCTCGACGACCGGGAGATCGAGGAGATCTGGATCAACCAACCGGGCAAGGTCTTCGTCGCCCGCAACGGCGTCTCCGAACTCACCACCACCGTCCTGGCCCCGGGCGAGGTCCGTGACCTCGTGGAACGCATGCTCAAACCGTCCGGCCGACGCCTGGACCTGTCCTCACCCTTCGTCGACGCCCTGCTGCCCGACGGCTCCCGGCTGCACGCCGTCATCCCCGACATCACCCGCGAGCACCTGTCCCTGAACATCCGCAAGTTCGTCGTCGCCGCCAACGGCCTGGAGGACCTCGTCGCCCGCGGCTCCATGACCGCACACGCCGCCCGCTTCCTCGAGGCCTCCGTCATCGCCGGACTGAACGTGATCGTGGCCGGCGGCACCCAGGCCGGGAAGACGACGCTGCTCAACACGCTGATCAACTCGATTCCGCCCCGGGAGCGGGTGATCACCTGCGAAGAGGTGTTCGAGCTGCGGCCCAACCTGCCCGACGTGGTGGCCATGCAGACCCGGCAACCCAACCTGGAGGGGCAGGGCGAGATCCGGCTGCGGCGCCTGATCAAGGAGGCCCTCCGGATGCGGCCCTCCCGGATCGTCGTCGGCGAGGTCCGGCAGGAGGAGTCCCTGGACCTGCTCATAGCGCTCAACTCGGGGCTGCCCGGGATGTGCAGCGTCCACGCCAACTCGGCCCGCGAGGCCGTCATCAAGTTGTGCACGCTGCCGCTGCTGGCCGGCGAGAACGTGACCGCCGCATTCGTGGTGCCCACCGTGGCCACCTCGATCGACCTGGTGGTGCAGGTCGGGATCGACCCGGGCGGAGCCCGCCGGGTCCGGGAGATCGTCGCTCTGCCCGGGCGGGTGGAGAGCGGCGTCGTCGAGATCGCCGACATCTTCACCTCGCGCGGCAACGAGCTGGTCCGGGCCGACGGTTACCCGCCGCATGCGGACCGGTTCGTCCGTCACGGCATCGACCTGCCGGCCCTGCTGTCCGGCGCCCGTCACGACGTCCGCGAGTACTGAGCAACCCAAGTGCCCACCGGAGTCACCGGTCCAACCACCAGTGACCTTCGGCCCTCCCCCGCCCCGGTCCGGCCCGGTTGAGTGGTGGCATGAACTCGACCGCCCTTCGTCAGTGGACTTCGGCCTGTGCCCTGGCCGAGACCATCGGGATGACCGCCGCCTCGGGCGCGGCCAAGGCCGTGCAGGCGCTGTCCGATCGACCGGGGGTGCTGGGTGGCACCGCGGTCGCGCTCGGGCTGATCGTCACCGGCGGCCTGGTGGAGGGTGTGGCGCTGGGTACGGCCCAGGGAGTCGTCCTGTCGCGGATCTGGCCCGCGCTCGCCCGTGGCCGGTATCTGATCGTCACGGTGGTGCTGGCCGGAGTCGGGTGGGCGGCGGCCTCCGCCCCCAGCGTGCTCGCCGGCGATGACAGCGGGACCGAACCGTCGCTCGCCTTGATGTTGGCCGGAGGCGCCGGCATCGGCCTGGTGATGGGACCGGTGTTGGGTGCGGCCCAGGCCTGGGCGCTCCGTTCCGTGGTACGGCGCCCATGGCGCTGGGTGGCGGCCAACACCGTGGCGTGGCCGCCGGTGATGGCGGTGATCTTCTTCGGCGCGAGCCGCCCCGCGGACAGTTGGTCCGCGCCCGCCGTGCTCGGCGTCGGCGCAGTCACCGGGATCGCCGCCGGCGCCCTGCTCGGCATCCTGACCGGCCCCTGGCTGCCCTCGCTCGACGCTCCGGCGGTGCGCCACCGGGTCGGGCCCATCGCGGCGCCGCGGCTCGGTCGCGACCGCTCGGCAAGCAGTGGCCGCCATCCCCACGCCGCGCCCTGAACCGGGCCGGCCAACGGGCGGCCCGCCGTGCGAGCTCGGTCACTGTGACGAGATGGACACCTGCCTGATCCATGCAGAGGAATGGAGAAGTGCTTCGCGCGGTTAACCTATTGCGAGCAACGGTGCGCAGCGGACTCGCGTACCGAAGCCCACTGTGCACCGGTGCGACGAGGAACTGTTACCGCACCAGTGAGGAAGTCATGAGCACCGCAACAAAGGCCAAGACCGCCGCGCGGCAGCGGGTCGTATCCGAGATCGACACGATGCTGCAGATCAACGGGAACACCCCGACCGCGCACGACTGGGTCCCCCGCGTCGTGATGATGAAGTACGAGATCCGCTGCGCCAACCACCCCACCGACGCCGAGCTGGCCGAGTGCTACTCCGTCGCCAAGGAACTCGCCGAACGCAGCTGAGCGCCGCCGTTCGGTGGCGCCGGGCCCGGTCGGCGGTAGGGCAGGATTCTCGTATGACCGAGCCGTCAGGGACGAAGGCGACGCCGGCGGAGCTCGCCGCCGCCACCGGACCGGGGGGCCCGGCCGAGCCCGCGAACCGCGCGGCGGAGCTGGGACGGGTATCCGTGGTCGGCTCCGGCCGGCTGGGAACAGCGCTGGTCAGCGCCCTCGCTGCGGCCCGGGTGGACGTCAGTGGCCCGCATGGCCGCGGCTATCCGGGTCCGTCTCCGTCTCGGCCCGACGACCTCATCGTGCTCTGTGTGCCGGACGCGGCGATCGCCGCGGCGGCGCTTCTGATCCCCCCTGGACCCCTGGTCGGGCACTGCTCGGGGGCCAGCGGACTGGCCGTTCTGGCCCCCCATCGGGCCTTCTCGATGCATCCAGTGATGACGTTCACACCCGATTCGCCGCCGAACGTGTTCCAGGGCGTCGGCGCCGCCGTCGACGGCACCGACGCCGACGCGCTCCACCTGGCATCGGGTCTGGCCATCCGGCTCGGGATGCGCCCGTTCATCGTCGCCCCGGCCGACCGCGCCGCGTATCACGCGGCGACCGCCATGGCCGCGAATTTCCTGGTCACCCTGGAGTCCGCGGCCGGAGCCCTGATGCGTTCCGCCGGGGCCGACCCCGCGCTGCTGCTCCCGCTGGCCCGCGCCGCCCTGGAGAACTGGGGCCGGATCGGCGATGCCGCACTCACAGGACCGGTGGCCCGGGGTGACGAACGGACCGTCCAGGCGCATCGCGAAGCGATCGCGCAACGGGTACCGGAGTACCTGCCGCTATTCGACTCGCTCGCCGACGCCACCCGCCGACTCGCCGCCGGCGTGGTCGATAGTTCCAGCGACACAAGGACTTACACATGATCGTGGTCACCACCGTCGACGACCTGCGCACCGCGCTGCGCGATCGGGCCGGCCGCTCCGTCGGGTTCGTCCCGACCATGGGCGCGCTGCACCGTGGTCACCTGGAACTGCTGCACCGGGCCCGGGCCGAGAACGACGTCGTGGTGCTGTCGGTGTTCGTGAACCCGGCCCAGTTCAACGACCCGGCCGACCTCGCGGCCTACCCCCGCACCGACGAGGCCGACCGCGCCCACGCCGAGCAGGCCGGTGTCGACATCTACTTCGCCCCGACGGCGGAAGCCGTCTACCCGCCTGGGTTCAGCGCGACCGTCGCCCTGTCCGGACCGATCGTCGAGACCTTCGAGGGGGCACGGCGGGGGGCCGGACACTTCCACGGCGTCACCACCGTCGTGACCAAGCTGTTCGGCATGGTGCGGCCCGACCGGGCCTACTTCGGCCAGAAGGACGCCCAGCAGTTGCGGGTGGTCCGGGCCATGGTGGCCGATCTCAACATCGACGTGCGGATCGTGGACGTGCCGACCGTGCGCGAACCCGACGGGCTCGCCCTGTCCAGCCGCAACGTCCGCCTCTCGGCCGACGAGCGGGCCACCGCGCTCGGCCTGAGCCGGGCCCTGACCGCCGGTGAAGCGGCGCACCGGCGCGGAGTGACCGCCGCCGAGATCGTCCTGGCCGCCGAACTGGTGCTGTCCGAGTTCGGCGTCAACCCGGAGTACCTGGCGGTGGTGGACGACGCGGACTTCCGCCAGCTGCACGAGGTCCCGCCACCCGGATCGGTCCTGATCGTCGCGGCCGAGGTCGGACGCACCCGCCTGATCGACAACGTCGTGCTCACCTGAGAATCGACGACGATTCAGCCAGCGCAAGGAGAACAGGTATGTCGAGCAAACCAGCCGCCGCCGCGGGCCGCGGCCAGATCACCATCCCGCACCTGCGGGCCCTGAAGGATGCGGGCACGCCGATCGTCATGGTGACGGCCTACGACTACCCCAGTGCCCGGGCCGCCGAGGCGGCCGGCGTGGACATCGTGCTGGTCGGCGATTCCGGCGCCCAGACCGTCCTCGGGTACCCGAGCACCGTCCCGGTCAGCACCGACGAGATGCTCGTGCTGGCCGCCGCGACCCGCCGCGGAACCACCACCGCCCTGTTGGTGGCCGACCTCCCCTTCGGTTCCTACGAGGTCAGTGACGAACAGGCGGTGGCCACCGCGATCCGGTTCGTCAAGGAAGCCGGGGCCGACGCGGTGAAGCTGGAGGGCGGGGGCGTGATGTCGGTCCGCCGGGCCGCCGCCGTCGTCGCCGCCGGGGTGCCGGTCATGGGCCACGTCGGCCTCACCCCCCAGACGGCCACCGCGCTCGGCGGCTACAAGGCACAGGGCCGCAACGCCGACTCGGCCATCGCGATCGCCCGGGGCGCCCTGGCCCTGCAGGAGGCCGGTTGCTTCAGCCTCGTCTTCGAGGCCGTCCCGAACGCGGTGACCGCCGCCCTGATGCCGCGCGTCGGCATCCCGGTGATCGGCATCGGCGCCGGTCCCGACACCGACGGCCAGGTGCTGGTGTTCCACGACCTGCTGGGCATCCGCGACGGCGGGGGCGCCCGGTTCGTCAAGCGGTACGCCGACCTCCAGCAGGCCATGAACGACGGTGTCGCCGCCTACGCCGATGACGTCCGCTCCGGCGCCTACCCGACCGCCGAGCACGGCTACTCCATCGACCCGGTGCAGCTGGCCCGCTTCACCGAGACCCTCGACGATTGACACCCGTCCGGCGTCCGTAGTCTGTCGGGTCATGGGCAAGGTCTATGACGGTATCGACGGCACCCTGGCCGCGTGGCTGACGGCGCAGCCGATGTTCGTCGTGGCCACCGCCCCGCTGGCCGCGGACGGGCTGATCAACGTCTCGCCCAAGGGCATGGCGGGCACGTTCGCCGTCGTCGACGACCACACCGTGGCCTACCTCGATCTGACCGGCAGCGGGGTCGAGACCATCGCCCATCTCCGGCAGAACGGGCGCATCGTGCTGATGTTCACCGCGTTCGACGGGCGCCCGACCATCGTCCGGCTGCACGGGACCGGACGCGTGGTGTGGCCCGACGACGAGGGGTTCGCGTCGCTGTTGCCGCTGTTCTCCGAGCATCCGGGGGTGCGGTCGATCATCGTCGTCGACGTCCAGCGCGTGTCCGATTCCTGCGGGTACGCCGTGCCGCGGATGACCTACGTGCAGGATCGCGACGTGCTGGACCTGTCCAACGCCAAGAAGGGCGAGGAGAAGCTGGCCGAATACCGCCGCAGCAAGAATTCCCGTAGCCTGGACGGGTTGCCCGGTCTGCCGGAGCGGTGACGCTCAGGCCAGCCGGAGCACCATCGTCCCGGCGGCGATGACCACGGCGGCCCCGATCCGGTAGCGGTCGGCCTTCTCCTTCAGGACGAGCACGGCGGTGACCGTGGCGAACAGGATCGACGTCTCCCGCAGCGCGGCCACGGCGGCCACCGGCGCCCTGGTCATCGCCCACAGCACCAGGCCGTACGCGCCGACGTTGGCCAGTCCCCCGACGGCACCCACCCACCACCGGGTACGGACCGCGGCGACCAGCACGGCCGGCCGGCGCAGCAGCGTCCAGCCCATCATCGGCAGCGCGGTGAACAGGAAGATCCACGCGGTGTAGGTGGCCGGCGCCCCGGATGCCCGGGATCCGGCCCCGTCGATCAACGTGTACGAGGCGATGACCACGGCATTGAGCAGGGCCAGCCCCGTCGCCCGGGACAGGTGGACCCTGCGCCTCGACCGCCCCGAACGCGACCGGCCGAAGAACCCGCCCGCACCGATTCCCCAGATGCCGCAACAGATCAGAGCCACACCCAACCACTCCCCGGCGGTCAGGTGCTCGCCGATCAGCGGCCCGCTGACGATCGCCACCAACAGCGGGGCGGTTCCCCGCATCAGGGGGTAGGTCTGGCTCATGTCACCGGCCCGATAGGCCGCGGCGACCAGCGGGTAGTAGATCGTCTGGGCGATCACCGACCCGGCGACGTTGATCCAGGCGGCCCCGTGGATGGCCGGGAGGAACGGCAGAGCGACGGCGCAGGCCAACGCGCCGCCACCGGCGATCAGGACGGTGGCCAGGTACCCCTCAGGGGACATCTTGACCAGCGTGTTCCACAGCACGTGCAGTACGGCCGCGGCCAGTACCACCGCGACGACTCCACCGGGCACCGAGCGAGGATACTCGGCCGCCCCCTCAGCCCTGCGTGCGCAACAGTTCCTTGATCAACGGGATACGGACCGGAGCGACCGACAACTCGTGTACGCCGCGGGCCACCAGACCCAGGGCGTGCTCCGGCATTCCGGCGATCTCACCGCACACCGCGACCGGCGTTCCGGAGGCGACGGCGAACCCGCACAGCTGATCCAGCAGCCGCTGGATGGCCGTCGCCGACGGGTCCAGCAGATCGGCGACGCCGGTCTCGGTGCGGTCGGCCGCCATCGTGTAGCTGGTCAGGTCGTTGGACCCGATGGACACGAAGTCACTGACCGCGCAGATCTCGTCGGCGGCCAGAGCGGCCGCGGGCACCTCGATCATCACGCCGATCTCGTCCGGGGCCTGGAACGGCACCCCGCTCTCGCCGAGGGAGACGACGGCCTGTTCCACCGCGGCCCGGAACGCGACCACCTCCGCCGCGACCGACACCATGGGGGCCATGACCGACACGCGGTGACCGACGGACGCGCGGCAGATCGCCCGCAGCTGGGTCTGCAGCAGGTCAGGGTGAGCGAGCAGGTAGCGCAAGCCGCGGACCCCGAGAAAACCGTTGTGCTGGGGGTCCAGATCCAGTGCGGTGACCGGCTTGTCACCACCGGCGTCCAGCACCCGGACCACGATCGGCCGGTCCCCCAGGACGTCGAAGATGGCCGTGAGATCGGCCGTCTGGACGTCCTCGTCCGGGTAGGTGTCGCGGTCCAGGACCAGCAGTTCCGTACGGAGCAGCCCGACGCCGTCGGCTCCGGACGCGACCGCGGCCCTGGCGTCGGCCAGCGATCCGATGTTGGCCACCACCAGGATCTGCCGCCCGTCGGCGAGGTGCACCGGGCCGTGCGCCGCCTGCGTACGGGCCTGGGCGGCGTCGGTCATCTCGGTGATCCGGCGACGGATGTCGGCCGCCTGGTCCGCGTCGGGCGACACCCGGACGGTGCCACGGTCACCGTCGAGCACCAGCTCGGTCCCGGCCGGGAGGCGACCGATCTCGTCACCGGCGCGCAGGATCATCGGAAGGCCGAGGCCGCGGGCCACGATCACCGCGTGGGCGGTGGTGGAACTCCGGGAGAGCACCACACCGACCGCTCCCCGCTCGAGCAGCACCGGCACCTCGCCGGGACCGAGGTCGTCGGCGAAGACGACGGCCCCCTGCAGCCGGGACGGAATCCGGTCGACGACGACGCCCAGTTCGGCCAGCACGGCCGCGCCGGCCTCGCGAACGTCGACCGCGCGTGCCGCGACCAGTTCGTCGACGTCGGCGGCCAGCGCGTCGGCGGTGGAACCGACCGACGACCACCAGGCGGCCGCGGCGGACCCGCCGGCGTCCAGCTCGGCGTCGGCGGCGCTGCGCAACTCCGGATCGGTCAGCAGGATGGCGTGAGCCACCTCGAACTGGTTGCCGGCGGACAGCTTCTGAGCGGCCGCGGCGATCGCCCCGTCCAGCCGGTCGCGCTCGGTGGCCGGATCGTGGTCACCGCCGGCGGCCGCGTCGTCGCCGGTCAGCTGCCGCGGCGCCCGGTCGAGCCGGACCAGCGGCCCCATGGCCAGGCCGGGGGCTCCGGGGGTGGCCCGCAGCACCGAGTTGACGATGGCCGGGCCACCAACAGGACGCAGGGTGCCGGCGTTTCCCATCCGGGCCGGGGCGGCCCCCATGGCCGCCGGGGCGAGGCGGCGGGGCCGGTCGACCGTCTCTCCGAACCCGCCGGAGATCAGCGCGGTGACGATGGCCGCCGCGTCCGGCGCGTCCGGTCCGGACGCGATCACCTCGACCGTGTCACCGCCGCGCAGGGCCAGTCCGACGACCCGCAGCACGGCCCGCAGGTGGACCGGGGGCTCGCCCGGACGGCCGATCGTCACCTGCACGTCCCAGCCGGTCAGCGCCCGGATCAGCGCGGCCACCGGGCGGGCGTGCAGACCGAGCGGGTTGACGACCGAGACCGTGGCCTTCACCACCTGATCCCGGGCGTCCGGGGCCGGGACGGAATCGCCGGCCGACCGAGCCGAAACGCTCGCCTCGATGTCCGGTTCCGGTCCGTCACCCGACGGGCCGCCCGCGGAGCGGGCCGAGGCGGCGACCTGGTCGACGTCGCCGCCGCCCTCTGCGGTCACCGCGGCGGAGACCGCTCCTTCGACCAGTGGGGCGTCGACGATGCGGATCCGGGCCGCCGCCTCCGGGTCGAGGAACTCCACTGCCATCTCGGCGGTGAGGACGGCACTGCCCAGGTCGTAGAGCAGCACCGCGCCGTCGCCGGTGTCGGCCTTGGCGATGGCCTCGTTGATCAGGTCGAACGACGTCCCAATGCCCCCGTCGTCGGTGCCCCCGGCCGGGGCGATGACCACCGACGGCGCCATCTGCCGGGCCAGCTCCGCGCTGCCCCGGGCCAGATCGGCGCTGTGGGACACCAGGATCAGCCCCACCGACACGGCCTAGACCGCCGTTCCGGTGGCATGCGATGCGGCACTGGCCGCCAGCGACTCCAGGATGTACGCGGTGCTCTGCGCGCCCGGATCGACGTGGCCGATTGATCGTTCGCCGAGATACGAGGCCCGACCCTTCCGGGCCTGGAGCGGCGCGGTGGCCGCAGCGCCCGCCGCCGCCGCCTCGGCCGCCGCGGCCAGCACGCCGGCGACGTCGGCGCCGGCCTCCGCCGCCTTGGTGGCCGCGTCGGCCGCCGGGCTGAGCGCGTCGACCATCGTCTTGTCGCCCAGTTCGGCCTTGCCGCGGGCCACCACGCCGTCGCGGGCGGCGACCAGTCCGGCCGCGACCAGGGCGCCGTCCAGTTCCGCGGCGCCGCCGAGCACGGTGCTGCCGCGCAGGAACGCCGTGCCGAACAACGGGCCGGACGCGCCGCCGACGGTGGAGATCAGTGTGGTCGCGACGAGCGCCATCACCTTGGCCGGGGTCTCCGGTTCGGTCGACCGCAGCTTGGTCAGGACGGCGGAGAACCCGCGGGCCAGATTCTCACCGTGGTCACCGTCGCCGATCTCCTGATCGAGTTGGGTCAGCTCCGTGCGGCGCTGCGCGATGACCGCGCCCAGTGCCCGGATTGCCGCGACCAACGACTCGGCGTCGTAGCCCATATGAGTTCACAGTCCTCTTCGAAGGGCGACGGTGTGCACCGGCGCGTCCCAGAGCTCGACGAACTCGTCGTCGAGCTTGAGCAGGGTGATGGACATTCCTTGCATTTCCAGCGCCGTGATGTAGTTGCCGACCAACGACCGCTCCACCTCGATGCCCTTGCCGTGCAGATACTTTCGTGCCGAATTGTAGGCGAGGTACAGCTCCACCTCGGGCGTGCCGCCCATCCCGTTGACGAACAGCAGGGTGCGGTCGCCGGAGGCGAACGGCAGATCCTCGACGATGGTGGACAGCAGGATCTCCACGATCTCGTCGGCCGGGGCCAGCTTGCGGGTTTCCCGTCCGGGCTCGCCGTGGATCCCGATCCCGATCTCCATCTCGTCCTCGGCCAGATTGAACGACGGTTCCCCGGAATGTGGGACGGTGCACGCCCGCAGGGCCATGCCCATGGACCGGACCTGCGAGTTCACCCGCTGGGCGATGGCCGTCACCGCGTCGAGGTCGTCGCCCCGGGCCGCGGCCGCACCGGCGATCTTCTCCAGCAGGACGGTGCCGCCAACGCCGCGCCGGCCGGCAGTCCAGGTCGAGTCCTGCACGGCGACGTCGTCGTCGACCACGACGGCCGAGACCCGCAGGCCCTCGGCCTCGGCCAGTTCGGCGGCCATCTCGAAGTTGAGGACGTCCCCCGTGTAGTTCTTGACGATGTGCAGCACGCCCGCGCCGCCGTCGACCGCCTTGGTGGCATCCAGGATCTGGTCGGGCGTCGGCGAGGTGAACACCGCCCCGGGTACGGCCGCGTCGAGCATGCCCTCACCGACGTAGCCGACGTGCAGCGGTTCGTGGCCACTGCCACCGCCGGAGACCAGGGCCACCTTGCCGGCGATCGGGGCGCCGGCCCGGGTGACGTAGGTGGGGTTGCGGTGCAGGGTCAGCAGGTCGGCGTGGGCCGCCGCGACGCCGTCGAGGGCCTCGTCCACCACAGTGGCCGGGTCGTTGATGATCTTCTTCATCGCGCACTCCTTTGTGCTCCGTGATGGGGCTGGCTCGGACTGGACCGTGATGACGCCGCCCGTTCGCCCTCCGGCGACCGGTGAAGACCGCCGGTGATCAACTTCCGGACGGCGCGGACCGAAGGCGCACGGACAGGCACGTCACGCACCCCTCCATCTTCTCGAACTCGCTGATGTCGACGACGACCGGGGTGTACCCGAGATCGGCGATGAGATCCGCGGATCGCGGCGCGGACGCCGCCATCAGCAGACGCCCCTGTCCGAGATCGACGACGTGGGCGCCGCCCTCCTCGGGCATGGGCCGGAAATGCGGGTAGAACGACGGGTCGTCGACCACCGGCGGATAGCCGATGACGGTGCCGTCGGGCAACGCGGTGACGGCCGACTTCAAATGCAGGGCCTTGGTCAGCGGGACGGCGATGACGTTGCCGCCCAACGGTTCCAGGATGGCACGGAACTCGGCGATCCCGGCCGCGTCGGTCCGTCCCCCGCGGCCGACGTAGACCGTCGACCCGATCTTGAGGACGTCGCCGCCGTCCAGCGACCCGGCCGTCATGGTGCGCACCGGATATCCGAGGTCGCGGAGCGCGGCGGCCGTTCCGGCCGTCTCCGGCTTGCGCTCGTCGGCGCCGGGATTGGTGATCACGGCCGTCCCGCCGAACATCACGGCGGCATCCTCGACGAACACCGAGTCCGGGCAGTCGAAGGCCGG
Source organism: Nakamurella panacisegetis (assembly GCF_900104535.1). Classification (NCBI taxonomy): domain Bacteria; kingdom Bacillati; phylum Actinomycetota; class Actinomycetes; order Nakamurellales; family Nakamurellaceae; genus Nakamurella; species Nakamurella panacisegetis. Next base: position 71,311 of record NZ_LT629710.1, read on the forward strand.
GTCCACCTCGATGGTGTGCCAGCCGTTACCGGTGAGGGCGTCGACGTACCCCTGCCACTGCGCACCGGCCAGGTCGATGTCGATCGGGCTGCGGTCGATGTGCGTGACCAGGCCCTGGGCCAACCGCGGCGACGGACGGCGGATCAGGGCCCGCCGGGACATGTCCGGAGCGGCGTCGAACGGCATCTGTGAACTCCCGAGGATGACCCCGCGGGCGACCGCGGCGAGGAGTCTCTCCCCTCACCTGCAGACCCTAGTGGTGTCCGTGACACCGTATGGGCATGCGTTACATCGTGATCGGAGCCGGCGCGGTCGGCGGAGCCATCGGCGCGGCCCTGTTCGGCGCCGGGCGTGACGTGGTGCTGGTGGCCCGGGGCGAGCACCGGGCGGCCCTGGCGGCGGGCGGACTCACATTCGTCACGCCGCGCGGCACATCGGTCCTGCCGATCCCGGTCGTCGGCGGCCCGGACGAACTGCGGCTGACCGAGGCCGACGTGCTGATCCTGGCCGTGAAGGTCCAGGACAGCGTGGCTGCGCTGGATCTTTGGAGTGACCAGCCGGTGGGCGTTCGCACCGCCGGCGCGGCACTGCCGTTGTTCTGCGCCCAGAACGGCGTCGAGGGCGAACGGCTGGCGCTGCGCCGGTTCGCCCGCGTCTACGGCGTCTGCGTGATGCTGCCGGCCACTCACCTGGCTCCCGGCCGGATCTCCGCGATCGGCGATCCGCTGACCGGTGTACTCACCGTCGGTCGGTATCCGGCCGGCACCGACGAACTGGTCGACCGGCTGTGCGCCGACCTGGAGACCGGCGGTATCGGCGGTGAGGCGAGCGCGGCGGTGATGCGGCGGAAGTACAACAAGCTGCTGGCCAACCTGGGTAACGCCCTCGAGGCCGTCACCGGGCCGATCGATTCCGACGAGGCGCTCGCTCTCCTGGAGCACGCCCGGGCCGAAGGTGCGGCCGCTCTGGACGCGGCCGGGATCGATCACGTCGGACCGCAGGAGGAGGCGGCCACACGCCGCCGGTTGACCACGGCCGAGATCCCGGGCGAACCCCGCGGCGGCGGGTCCACCTGGCAGAGCCTGAGCCGGGGCACCGGCCGCGTCGAGGTGGACTACCTGGCCGGCGAGATCGTGCTGCTGGGTCGCCTTCACGGGGTACCGACCCCGGTCAACGAGTTGCTCCAGCGGTTGGCGAACGAACTGGCCCGTTCCGGCCGACCGCCCGGATCGGTGACCGTCGAGCAGGTACGGGAGTTGCTCGCCCGGCCGTGAGCGGCCTCACAGCGGACCGGTGCACCGCCCATTGACCATGTCGTTAGCATCAGTAACGACCGAGAGGGGCTTCCGTGACCGCCACCACCACCCACGAACGCCGCGTGGCGCTCACCGTCACCACGGTGGGCATCCTTGCCGCGATGCTGAATTCATCCATCCTGCTGATCTCACTGCCGGCCATCTTCGCCGGTCTCGGCCTGGATCCGCTGGCCGCGCAGAACATCAGCTACCTGCTGTGGATGCTGATGGGCTACATGCTGGTCACCGCGGTGCTGGTGGTCACCTTCGGCCGGCTCGGTGACCAGTACGGCCGGGCCCGGCTGTTCAATCTCGGATTCGCCATCTTCACGGTCGGATCCATCGCCTGCGCCCTCGTCCCGAACACCGGGTCGGCCGGCGCGCTGGAACTGATCGGCCTGCGCATCCTGCAGGGCGTCGGCGGCGCCATGCTGACCGCCAATTCGACGGCCATCATCACGGACGCCTTCCCGTCGGATCGCCGGGGATTCGCGCTCGGGGTCAATCAGGTGGCCGGTCTGGCCGGATCGTTCTTCGGGCTCGTCATCGGCGGCCTGTTGTCCGAATGGCACTGGCGGGCGGTGTTCTGGGTCAGTGTGCCGGTCGGACTCTGGGGCACCTGGATGGGATACCGCACGCTGCACGACAAACCGCGGACGACGACGGTGCACCAGCGCATCGACTGGTGGGGCAACGTCACCTTCGGGCTCGGCCTGATCAGCCTCCTGGTCGCCATCACCTACGGTCTGCAGCCGTACGGCGGGCACAACATGGGCTGGACCAGCCCGATGGTGCTGACCGGGGTACTGGTCGGACTGCTCCTGCTGGTCGCGTTCGTGGTCATCGAGAACCGGGTCACCGACCCGATGATCAATCTGAAACTGTTCCGGATCCGGGCCTTCACGGCCGGCAACATCGTCAACTTCGCCGTGGCCATGGCCCGGGGTGGCCTGCAGTTCATCCTGATCATCTGGCTCCAGGGGATCTGGCTGCCGCTGCACGGCTACGCCTTCGCCGACACCCCGCTGTGGGCCGGCATCTACATGCTGCCGTTGACCGTCGGCTTCCTGATCGCCGGTCCGGTCTCGGGTGCGCTGTCCGACCGCTTCGGGGCCAGGGCGTTCTCGACCGGTGGATTGATCATCATCGCGTTGACCTTCGCCGGGCTGATGCTGATCCCGGCCAACTTCAACTACGTCCTGTTCGCCGCCCTGCTGGCGCTCAACGGGATCGGCTCCGGCCTGGTCGCCGCGCCCAACGCGGCGGCCATCATGAATTCGGTCCCGGCCGACCAGCGGGGCGCCGCGTCCGGGGTCCGGGCAACCGGCATGAACGCCGGCATGGTGCTGTCGATGGGCGGCTTCTTCACCCTGATGGCGATCGGGCTGGCCAGCCGGCTGCCGAGCTCGATGTACGCGGGGCTGACCGGGCTCGGGGTGCATTCCGATGCCGCTGCCGCGATCTCGCACACTCCGCCGGTGGCCACCCTGTTCGCGGCCTTCCTGGGCGACAACCCGGTCACTCAACTGATGGGCACCGTCGATCCGGCCCAACTGACGCCGGGCAACGGAGCCGACGTCGCCACCCTGACCGGCCAGACGTTCTTCCCGCACCTGATCTCCGACGCGTTCCACCACGGCCTGGTGGTCGCCTTCAGCGCGTCGATCGGCCTGCTGCTGATCGCCATCGTGGCGTCGGCCCTACGCGGCAAGCACTTCGTCCACGCCGACCAGGGTGCGGACCTGACCGCCCCGCACCACGAGACGACCATGCAGGCGCTGGCCCGCGAGGGCGCAGCGGCCGAGGTCCCGGCCATTCCTGAAGTGGACGTCCAGTACGAGGAGGCCCTGCAGGACGAGGTGCGGTTCCGCGCCTGATCCGGCAGTGAGAGCGGCCAATCGCCCACGGCGCGACTTTCGACGGCCCGGCTCGACGGCTGCCCTGCGTTGAGCGACAGGATCATCATTGGCCCTGAGGGCCAAAAGACTCCGGCGCCGATTCAATCGGCACTGTCCGTTCAGCTGCGACCATGGGATGTCCTTGCCCAACGCCGCCCTTCCGCGCGGCAAGCACCTCGATGACGTCCAATAGACAACGGGTCGAATGAGACGTCGTCTGTCACAATCACTGGGTGGAACCAAATGAGTTCTGGCCCTTTCCTCCTGTGTCGCTCTCTGCCGCTCAGCGGTGGTGCACATACCACCCGGACGTCGGTGCCGGCGTCGACACGGTCGGCGATCACCTGGTGTTCTACCTGAAGCCGCTGCGCTCCGGCAAGCATCACGGCGACGTTGAACGACTGTTTCCGGGTTCAGCGGTGATCGAGGTTCGCTTCGGTCTGGCCGACATGCAGCGCACCCGAGCGCAGCTGGCCCGGGACGCATTGCGGTGGTCGCGTGTCGGATCGAAACTTCGTTGGGACGACTTAGGTATCGCGGTTGAAGGCTGGACCTTCCTGGAACCATCGGCCGGCCGCGTCGTTGTCCCAGGCGTGCCGGCCAGCATCGTTGATGAAGTCAACACGCTCCTCGCCGAACGCTACGGCCGTGATGTCGTGTGCGCAAGAACGACCGGTGGCCCTACACCGTGGGGCCACCGGTCGTCCTAGATCCGAAATGCGTCGTCACGCTACGCAGAGATCACCGCAATTGCGCTGGGCCAATGGCAATGCCAACGACTGATTCAACTGATTTGATGTCGTCATGTACATCCGGCTTGAGCACGTTGTCGCACCGCCGACGCACGGCGCGCGGCTAATGTTCACCTCGCCCCTTCCACGATTCCGTGCGCAATGACCTTGTTCACACCGCCCGCGAACTGAACACTGGAGCGCCGCTATCACCGGTTCCGGCTGCCGGCTTTCCGGCAGAAGCAGGGACATTCAAGACGAGAAGGCCATGCCATGTACGCCGCGACCCCGCGCCCGTGGAACTGTTGGAGCGGGAACGCATCGCCCCGGTAGCCGGATTGTTGGCTGCAGGCTTTCGGGTCGCCGGGGTCGGTGGGGTGATGCCGTCCGGGTCGAGGCGGCCGCCGGGATCGGGCTGAAGCCAGGTTGTTGTGTTGGGTCGTAGTCGCGGGCCGGGAAGTGGATGAGGCCAGTGGCGACATCGGTGGACTGGCCGGTGTAGCCGACCGGGGTGTACGTGGTGGTCGGGGGTTCGATGAACCAGCCGGGCGCGAACCGGCTGTGCCCGTCGGTGGTGACGCTGAGTCCGGCCGCCGGTTCGGCGGCGCCGAAGTCCGTGTAGGACTGCGCGGCGACCGTGGAGCCCTTGCTGTCGGACAGGGTCCGCGGGGTGCCCTGCACGTCGAGGTCGAACCAGTCGGTGGCTACCTGACCAGAATGTCAACGCCCACGCAGGAATGCACTGACCGCTTCCTGGGCCTCCGGCACGCCGGCATCACCGAGTTCCTGCAGTTGGATCAGATCCCGGGCCGCGACGGCCAGTCCCGTCAAGAGCTCGCCCGCGCGTTCGTACCCTTCGCCCCACAGATCCAACAGCCCGGCCGAGTCCTGCTCCTCGTAGGCCAGATCGGCCAAGCGATCCAACGCATCGTCATTCCCCATCGCGGCCAGGTACTTGAGAGTTTCCCGGTCGGCCGACCCCAGCGGCGACATCTCCATGTGAACTCCCCTTCGCACTGATCAACGGCATGCAGCCCTACTCGAACCGTCAGCTGCCCGTCCGGCACGAGGCCACCAGAGCTGATCCTGGCAACGCGCCCGCAACTGCTCGACAGAACCTACATCTCGCCGTTCGGACCGGGATCAGGGGAAACCCTGGCCCACCCCTGGGTTCCCAGCGGACCGAACGCCTCCCCTCCCGGTGCTCATTCACAGGGGCCAACGACGACGAGCCGACAAGGCGGAACGCGCTCAAGCAGGCGCCCCTTTGGGACCCCATCCAGACTCTCGTTCCGGGTCGGCACCGCGTCCGGTACGCCCGCCCGCCCGCCCGCCACAGGCGAACCGGACACAAGGGACGCCCGTGCCATTTCGTCCCTTTCATCACACATCACGTCAACGGCACGTTGCGTGAATGGTTCCATCGCCGACCAATTGCCTGCGATGTGGATCCCAATTCCCCTTGACCAGTTCTTTTCGATACCCTTCCTCCGGATCCACATGTCGAACGGGACCCGGGGGGTGAACATGGGCGTCTTCGTCGGACTGATGCTCGGCATCGGGCTGCTGCTCGTCTGGCAGGGCCTCAGTGCCCGGCCGCGCGCACCACGTCCGCACACCCGCACCGAACGCCTACGCGACGAACTGGCCCAGGCCGGGCTCACCGGGATCACCCCCCACCAACTCATCGCCCTGCAATTCCTCGCCGCCCTGCTCGTCCTGTTGCTGGGCATCGTGCTCACCCGATCCATCTCCGTCTCGCTGATCTTCGCCGCCTTCGCCAGCACCGCCCCCCGCCTGCTCGTCACTCGCCTGCGCCACAAACGCCAATCCGACCTGCGCGAACTCTGGCCCGAAGTGGTCGACAACCTCACCTCCGGCGTCCGGGCCGGCCTGTCCCTACCCGAAGCGCTCTCCTCCATCGGAATCCGCGGCCCCGAACAACTCCGCGACCCCTTCCGGCAGTTCGGCACCGACTACCGCACCACCGGCAAGTTCAACGACTCCCTCGATCGCCTCAAGACCACCCTGGCCGACCCCGTCGGCGACCGCGTCTGCGAATCCATGCGCGTCGCCCGCGAAGTCGGCGGCACCGACCTCGGCCGCCTCCTCACCACGCTCTCCACCTTCCTCCGCGACGACGCCCGCACCCGGTCCGAACTCCTGGCCCGACAGTCCTGGAGCGTCAACGCCGCCCGGATGGCCGTGTGCGCACCGTGGTTGGTCCTGGTCCTGCTGGCCACCCAGCAGACGACCCTGTCGGCGTACGACACTCCGGCCGGCACCGCGATCCTGATCATCGGGGCGGTGCTGTCGCTGACGGCGTACCGGCTGATGATCCGCATCGGGCGCCTGCCCGAGGACAAACGGGTGCTCCGGTGAACACAGCCCTGATCGGGGGCCTGCTGGGCGGCCTGGCCGCCGCCGGCGTGGTGATGGCCGTCCTCGCGTCACCGCCGATGCGCCGCCCGACCCTGGCCGACCGGATCGCGCCCTACCTGGCCGACACCGCCAACGAGTCCCAGCTGCTGGCCCGCCCGGGACGCGGAACCGCGGGCGCGCTGGCCCGGCTGACCGCTCCGCTGCTGCGGGACGCCGTGCGGATGATCGACCGCCTGGTCGGTGGCCAGGCGTCGGTCCGGCGGCGCCTCGATGCCCTCGGCTCACCGATCACGGTCGAGCAGTTCCGCACCGACCAGGTGCTCTGGGGGGCCCTGGCCACCGCCGGCGGGCTCGGCGTCGGCCTACTGGCGGTCCTGTTCGGCCAGACCAACCCGCTCGCGCTCCTCCTGCTGATCGGCGGTTGTGGCATCGGCGGGGTGCTGGCCCGGGATTGGTGGCTCAGCCAGGCCGTCTCGAAACGGAACGCCGCCATCCTCAGCGAATTCCCCGTCGTCGCCGAGATGCTGGCCCTGGCGGTCACCGCCGGCGAAGGACCGATCGGCGCCATCGAACGGGTCTCGCGGTTGGCCCGCGGCCACCTGGTCGGCCTGCTCGGCGGCATCCTGGCCGACACCCGTTCCGGTACCCCGTTTCTCGTGGCGTTGACCACCCTGCGGGACCGCACCCAACTCGAGCCACTGTCCCGGTTCCTCGACGGGATGGCCGTGGCCATCGAACGCGGCACGCCGCTGGCCGACGTCCTGCGGGCGCAGGCGGCCGACGTCCGGGCCCTGGGCAAACGTGAATTGCTGGAGTCCGGCGGCAAGAAAGAGATCGCCATGATGGTCCCGGTCAAGTTCGGCCCGTAGTTTCTCTGGCATGCCCCACCGTGGGGCAACCGGAAGGAGCTATACATGACCATGACCAGCGACTACCGCCGGTACGTCGGCAAGGACGACACCGCACTACTGAACATCACCATGCCATGCACCGACGCGACCCACCGCGGCACTTGTGGGTGGCAGTACGACTCGGTCGATGACATCAACGGCACCATCTCCCGGGAGCACACCGTGGTTGACGCGTCCGGATTGGAGATCTCCTGGTGGGAATTCCCACCAGGAGACGCGCGCAACGATGACCTCGAAGAGACCGAGCGGGAAATCCACATCCCGCACAGCCCGATCTCCGGTCTGAACGACTACCGAATCTCGGAAGCCGTGAAGATCTACGCGGCGCTCGGCCGCCTGCTTGCGGCCAGCGGAGGCTTCACGGGTGGCGCCCAAGCGGAGATCGTCCCGCCTGCCTGGCATGAAGGTTCGGTCGAGTTCGACCGTGGCTGTGTCTACGCCGACCGCAGGGTCGTGCGTGACGGCGTGACGGCGACACTCGACCAGACCGACGAACTCCTGTACGACGAGGAGACACGCACATACTCCGTGGTCCGGCAGCCAGCCACGATCTCGATCCCCGGCGGATTCGATGGCCAGGTCCTGACCATCGAGGAAGCCCGGGCCATGATCACCGGCCCCACCGACGATCCGACGGTCCTAGCGATCGCCGAGCTGCTGGCGGCGTACGACTGCGCGGCGGCAACCGCATGAACGACCTCGACGACGACAGCGAGCGGATCTACGCGTTCGCGGTCGTCGGATGGGATCCGGACACAATCGACTGGGGATCGAGCGAGCCGGCGGAGGCTTCGATGATGTCAGCGCTGAAGGAAGCATGGCACCTCGGATACGCCGCAGCCGTAGAGGACATGAGGCGACCACGACCGTAGGGGCCCCGGTAGCCAGCCATGGTCAATCTGGGCATAGCTGGCTCGCCGAGTACGCGGCTGTACTGACCGCGCTGGCTCGGCCGACGATCTACCGCATGGCCCGTGAGGGGCTACCCGCCCGCGGTGCGTGTGGGCCGAGCAATGATGCTCGACCCGGACCTCATAGAGAAGTCGATGCCGAGACGTCTGAGGGCAAGCTCATGACTCGGTGCACCGTGCCCACCGAGCACCCGACGGCCTCGGCTACCTGGCGGACCGACAAGCCGCCGGCCCGCAGGTCTTTGATGATGCTATCCCGATGTGTCGTATCGAACCGGCGATCCGGTCGTAACCGGCCGTCGCGGCCCCGTGATGTCCCCACGTTGATGGAAGCGTCTGAGTTGGTCGAGTCGAACGCCCGGTACTTCTGAACGGTGGTCGGACTGACGCCGAGGACGGTGGCCATGGCACGGATTGACATGCCGCCACTCATCAGTACCTCGTACCCAGCCCATTGATCTGCAGTCATCCCGGCCATGTGTTCAACTGTAACAGATTGTTACAGTTGAACGCACGGTCCCAACCTGCCGACGACCCCTGACCTAGTGGCTCATGCCGAAAGAGGCATACTTCGCGAACCACCCACCTTCGCGACGATGCGAACTGGCCTGCATCTGGAGAACTACCCCGTGCCAAGACACTCGATCTTCGCAGTGAAGCTAACAGCCCATGCGGCTCGGACTTCCAAAGAAATCCTTGACGTCACGAATCTCGATAAGGCTGGTCATGGAGTCCTGGAGGTGTTTCATAGGGCGATGCAGCGTTACAAGTCCATGCCGGTCTCCGAGAGCGACTTGGTTGACACCAAGGCTCAGAGGTTCGTTACCGTCGAGGAGGTCGTCCCACTAGGGCAGTGGGTTCAAGCGTCGATCGACTCCGGTCACTACGGACAGCCCGGACGTGTCCGAAGCGCCAAGACCGGCGAGGTCGAGCACATACACGACGGCGAGAGTTCGGCAACTTCGATCGTGAGGGTGTTGGCACTGGCTCCACCTGGGGCAACGGCGGTCGTCCTGATCTTCGAGAAGGTGGGCCTGAAGAGTGTTTCGGGCACTGTGATCAAGCCTTTGAAGGCTGCCCTCAAAGCTCGGTTCCCTGCCCTCGTCTTCGAGAGCGAGACCATCACTGAGACTTCTGCATGGCTCGAAGATGCCAGTGTCGAGAAGTTGACGGCCACCTACAGTGAGTGGGTCTCCGATCGTGCCGAGGCTGGTGAAGCGCCGCCGATCAGCGGCGAATACGTGGTGGTCCTCAGGCCGGTCAACGGGTTGTCCCTCTGGAAGAGGCTCCGGTCGAAAGAGATCACGCCAGGGAAGTTGATCGGCGTACCGATGCGGGACGAACCCAACGAGGCCGAGGTTCAGGTGACGTCCCTCGGCAAGACCAAGACCTTCGTGATCGGGAACGAGCGCACTCCGGGTATCTCGGAGCTGGTTTCCGACGGCTCCAAGCCGCTCACAGACAGTGACTTCCGGACCGCGTGCTTCTCCATGGCCAAGGAGATCAGCCTGCGTGTGACGGGACAGAAATGGGAAGGTACGTACGAGCACGGTCCGTGGGATGATGAGCGTCTGAAGTGGCCAGGAGGAGGTTCCTCTGACGAGTAAATTTTCCGTCACCCGCGTGATCACCGATCAGGTTGCCACGTTGGTCGACGCAGAGACGTCCAAGAAGCGCCCCCGCGACTTCCTTGGTCTTTTCGGGCTCCCGGTCGTGGTTTTCGTCGTCATATTGGTGACTCACGTCCAGCTCAAGGGGATCGGCCAACTGCTAGGCGGCGTGTCGGTACTGACTGGTTTGCTCTTCGGGCTGGTCGTCTGGGTCTTCCAATTGAGGATGACGGTTGGTGCGGACCCGAGGGTTCCTGCCCACAGCACGCTGCCGACTCTCATCGACGAGCTGTTCGCGAACGTTCTGTACAGCGTGTTGGCCGGTGTTGGCTCGACTGCTGTCATCGTCGCTTCCGCCACGGCCTCGGACGCCTTGCTCAATAAGTGGTGGTCAGCTGGTGTCCTCGCCGTGATCACCCACTTCGTGTTGGCGATGGCCATTTGCCTCAAGCGTGTTCGGTCTGCGTACCACCAGATGATCCGCTAGCGCCGGCGTTACCCCGGTTTGCGCGTGGCCGCCACCCTTATTCTGGGGTTTGCACCAGCACGCGCCATCGGCGAGCAACTGCCGGGCGCGTACGTCGGAGACGTCCCAGTCTTCCGGCGGCCGACCGCGGCGAGCAGCGCCGAGCGCCGATGCCCAGCAGACCCGGGTGTGACCATCGGGTGGTCCTTCCGTGGGGGTTAGTTGCTGGCCGCTCGCCAGGTGCTCGGGTCGAGCGGATCTCCGATGACCAACGTCCGTCGATGACTATGTGGCCAGCAACGATCCGGCCGCGGCTCGGCTCGGTGTAGGTGGTGACCTCATGGGTCTGGCCAGCGCACTGCACGGTGCCGACGAGCGCGTGGTGCACGCGGGACCAACTCGGCCTGGTGGGCTGCTCCCACTGGATGCGGTCCGTCATGGTGGCAGTGTCACTGAGGACCGACATCACGTTTCAGCTGCGAGTTCTCCGCCGACAGTTCATACTCACCGGAACCACGACCGAAGGATCCGAATGACCGATGCGGACGTTTCGTCGAAAGGTCGGCGCGTCAGCAGACGCAACTTGACTCTGACCGCCGTTGTCGCTGGTCTATCAGTCGCGGTGGTGGTACTTGTCGGGGTAAACGGCTCGAACGTCAGCAACGCTCATGCTTGGCAGGCGCTCGCCGGAAAGCCGCCCGCAACGGTGACCGCCACCGTCCGAACCACGGTGGCCGGTAAATCAACGGTGACGGTCACGGCAACGTCGTTCTACTACACGCAGGTTGAACCGACACCGGCTCAGGCTCTGGCCGCGGCGAGCGGCTTTCCGGATGGCGCGTACCTGATCGGCTCGGAGATGCCGCCTGGGAACTACACTGCGTCTGGTGGTTCGGGGAACTGCGTCTGGGTGGTATTCGACAGCGCCCACAACGGGACGTCATCGGGTTTCGGTCGAGTCGCCTCGGTTCCGGCTGATGGATACGACTTCGAGTCAACGGGCTGCGGTACCTGGACGCCTGCGGGCTGAAGCCAACTTCCCGAATCCTTTGCCTAGAGTCCCACGGTGAACCCGACAAACATCGGCGTCTTCTGCTCGGGGATGAAGTCGCTGACCCACCAGGTGTCGACCGCCGAGAGTGGCACGCGGACGGCCGGCACGTGCAGGACGGTGGTTCCTAGCGTGCACTGGGCGGGCGCGATGTTGAGCGCAAGAGTGTCGGGCTGGCTCGGATCGCCAAGTGCCGACATCGCTGGATTGATCCGGCCGCGGAGATGAGCCCATAGGTCAGCCTCGCGCCCGTCGTAGGACTTCAGCTCGCGGCTCGGCATCGCTCTGGCGAGTTGCCGGCCGATGCTGATGGTCGACGCTTCGTAGAACGCGGCGTAGGTGACGGGTGTGCCCTGGACGAGTCCGGCTCCAGTCAGGATGCCGATGGGGGCCACCACGGCACCGCGTTCGACTGCTTCGGCGAGAGCGACCAGGCGTGGGTCGAGGTTCACGCCTGAATGATGGCACGTTCGATCGGCAGCGCGATGGATTTTCCGTACGCCGTTCGCCTGTCGATATGGCGCTTGGTGGTCCATCATCTATGCATGAACGAGGACAAGAACCTTGCCGCGTCAACGCTCGCCGCACTGGCAGTTATCTGTGGTGCCGCGGGGTTGGTCATGATGGTCATCGGGTTCAACAGCTCCGAGAAGATCGACTACCTGGAGGTGTCGACCGTCAACGCGGGCAAAGTGGCTGCGGGTGGGACGCTGCTCGGCTTCGCGTTGCTGATCTGGATCTTGCTCCTGCTGTTCTGGGCGTGGCGCAACGAACGGCGTTATGTTCCGGCATACGCGGAACCGGTCGGCGGGGCGGCGACCACGAGCGCCGTAAGTGCCGCAGCAGCTCGCGCCGTCGGTCTGAATCGAGTGCAGCGGGAGGCCGTGGCGCAGAAGCTCAGCGGGGCTGACGATCAGTCAGGGTAGATCTGACCTGCGCGTGTGGTCAGACGAACATGACTCAGGTTGATCGCCAGGGTCACGCCGGCCTCCCAGCAGCTACAAGGGCGGCCTGACTGAGCTTCGCCACGCCAACCTCAACCTCGGTGCGCGCAATATCGGTGATCTCCTGGTTCCCAACGAACACCCGCACGTTGAACTGGGGGGTGCTGTACGAGGCGCCCTGCCGGTGGCTGGACGCCGGGATCTGCGGGATCGACATCATCCCGGACGTGGCCGACGCGACACCGCCGTAGCCACCGAGGATCCCGTTGGCGAACCCCGTCGCAACATGCCCACCGAGGTCATGCATCACCTTCGACGGGGAATGGATCTGCAGGTCCTTCTTCAACGTCCCGACAACCACACCGGCCGCCTTCGTCATGACCTTCTGCAACGCACCGATCTGCGACTGGAACCCCTTGACCAGACCCTCACCGGCGCGGACCCCGACGTCGTAGAACGCGCCAGCCACCGAGTTGCCGGCCGCATTCCCGATGTTGGAGATCATCCCCGTGACGCCGTTCAACTGCTTCAACTGCGCCGGGGACGCCTTCGCCAATGCAGCCGCCGTGACCCCACCGCCGTCAACGCCCGCATTCGCGATCGCACCCAGCGACGCATTGGACAGGCCCTTCTTCCTCAACGCCGCCAGATTCGCTTGGAACGCCTGCGTCTGCGCCATGTCGTACTTCTGGCCCTGCAGGATCGTGTCGAACGTCGTCCTGGTGTCCGAGTGGCCCGTGATGCCGCCGTCGAACCCGGAAACTGTCCCCGCGACACTTGACGCCATGCTCGAGCGGTCCGACTTGATCTGCGTCAGGTTGTCCTGCGCCGTCGTCAACCGCGCCGTCAACGAATCCATCCGCGCCGCATTCGCCTGCTGCGCCCGGAACTGCGCCTGAGCGGCCCGCTGATACGCCGAAGCCGCATCCGAAGCCGTCCGGTACGCCGCCGCGACCCTCTTCGCCGCCGCCAGTTCCCTCGTCGCCTTGTCCACCGCAGCGTTGTCGGTCGCCTTGATCTTCACCAACGCCAACTGCGCCGACGAGATCCGCTCGGCGTCGATCGCCCGCTGACGGGCCGTCGTCTTCGCGTTCTCCGCATGCTGCACCGCACGGGCGTCCGCAAGTTTATTCTCCGCCGCCGCCAGATCAGACGTCCGCTTCGCCGTAGCATCGCGAACCTTCGACGCCAAGTCCGGGACCTTCGACGCCTTGTCGTCGGCCGCAGCGCGCGCATCAGACACCGCCGTCGCGATATCCGTCAACGCCTGCGCCACATTCGCCGCGGAGGTGCCCAACGTCGCCGGGGTGCGACCCGACAACGACAGCGCCGTCGAACCCGGAAGAACCCCACCGGAGGCCAGGAACATCCCGCCGTCCGCGTACGCCTTACCCGCGTCGGAGATGAAATGCCCACCCATACGACGAGCGAGCGCACCCATGATGTCGTTCGACCGGCGACGCTTCGACTTCGCAAGAGGGATATAGCCTTCGCCCTCAGTTTCCGGCTCCGCGAAGAACCGGATCGGACCTCCGCGGTAGATGTTCGCCGAGTGGTCCTCACCGCCAGTGCCGAACCACTTCTGCAACGTGCCGGAGAAGATGTTGCCGTTCGCGGACTTCGGCCGCGCGGCCGCTTGGTAGGACGCAGCCTCCGTTGCCAACGTCGGGGCGTAGGAGGGCAGCTTCAACGCATCGATCGCCGCCTGAGCAGCGTTCGTGTCCGCGATCACCTGCATCGTCAACGTTCCCGACCGGTTCGCCGTCGCAGCGGCAGCGGCAGTCGCCAACGCCTCAGCGTCAGCCTTCGCCTGTGCTGTTTGCAGAATCAGGTTGCCTTGACGGTCCACCGTCGCATCGATACCGAGCTTCTTCAGCTCCAACGCCTTCGCCTTAGCCGCATCGATCTTCGCATCCAGGACAGCGGTGCGCTTCTGCGTCGCCTGCCTGTTCGCCAGATCAGTAGCGGCAGCCTTCGCGATCGCGTCCTTATTGTTCGACGAGATGATGGTGTTGACGTGCTTCGGGATCAGATCAAACGAGTCAGCGACCTTCCCCGCCTCCGCAGTCAGCCCGGCAAGCGACTTCTTCTTCTCCCCGTCCGACATGGCGGACTGCTTGCCGGCGACGTAGTTGTCGACGAACGCCTTCCGCATCTCCGCCATCTTCGCGACGGCGGCCGTACGGGCGGCGGTGTCACCCTTGGTGGCCTTGATCGCCTCGTAGGTCTGCTCCACCTGCTGAGCGGCGGCCTTACCAGCTTCTACCTCAGCGCTGTACAGGTTCGCCTGAGACGCCGCCTGGGTATCAAGAGCCGCAGCGAGCGTCCTGCGGGCAGCGGCTACGTCCTGGATCTTCTGAGCCGACGTGTAGTCAGAACTGGTCTGCTTCGATTCGGCCGACTTCACGCCCGCCTGGGCCGAGGTCACCGCATCGGCGTTCGACCCCTGGTCCCGACCGGCCGCAGCAACGGCACGCATTGCAGCCGCAGCGGCGTAGATCGCCTGCTGAGCCGTCGCCTTCGGGCCGGCCATCTTGAACCAGAACAGATCAGCCGCATCACCGGCATCCGACGTGGCCTGCTTGAACGCAGCAAACGCCTTCTCGGTGTCAGTCTGGAACCCTTGGAATACACCCTTGTCGTCAAGCTGAACATGGATGCCCGCCACGTGCGCGCCGAAGTTCTGATACAGCAAGGCCGCATGGTCAAGACTGTCCGCAGCGGCCTCCTTGGCCGTCGCCGCGGCACCTGTGACACCGTGGGCGATGTTCGAAAGGCTAGTGAGAGACAGACCAGACGACTGGACCACCGCGGCGGCAGCTGCCTTGGTGGCGGGGATCAGCTTCAGCGCAGAGATCGCCGCCGCCTCGTTGGCCAGGGCCATCCCCGACACACCGCCGGACCCCTTCATCGCTGCCGCGCCGGACGCATCCGCTGCCTTGCCGTAGGCAATCTGATCCTGTGCGGCCTTCTGCGCCGCATCTCCTGACTGGTTCATGCCCTGCGCCCACTGGACTACGTTCATCACGTCAAGGCTCGGGTTCTTGATCTCCGACAGGATCAAGCTGAAGTTATGGGTCTTGCCGGTCAGGAAGTCCATCGTGTCGTTGTAGTTCGCGCCAGCATTGATCAGCGTCTTGAACTGGTCGGTGCCGGCAATCGACGCGATCTGCTGGTTCCGGATCTGCGTACTCCATTGCCCGTTGTTCGCAACCAGCGCCGTCGTCAAATCCTGCGTCGAACTAGTGACAGCATCCTGGTTCCGCTTGATATCGGCGAATGCGTCGCCGATCTGGTTGAACAGGAACGCCGCACCCGCGATAACCCCACCCGTGGCCAACATGCTCCTGACCCTGCTCAGGCCGGACGCGACTGCGCCGGATCCTGTTCCGATGTTCCGCATCTCGTTCCAGACCAGCCGCAGACCGCCGGCCAGTTTCGGGCCGAGAGCCAACAAGGTGGCGAATGCGACCGTCGCGAACTGGGCGCCGCCGTGCATCTTGCCGAATGCGTCAACCACAAAGCCGATCGCCTGACCGACCGGCTTGAAGGCCTTGCTGACGAAGATGGCGGCGTTGCCGACACCGTGCAAGACGTTCCCGAACTGGGTCAGAAACCCGTTGTTGGCCAGGGTGTGGAACAGCCCGCCGAACGCATCGATCACCGGCTTCACGCCGGCGACGAGGTTCTTGTAGTAGACGCCGACCTGTTCGGCGAAGCTCTTCACATACGGCCATGCCTTGGTCAGCAGCTCGCCAGCGCCGGAGATCAGTGGCTTGAAGAAGTCGCCGATCTTCGACAGCCCACCACCGAGCGCCGAACCGGTCAGGAACCCAGTGATCTTAGGAACAGCTGACGCCGCCAGGTTCGCAGCCTTCTGCAAGGTAGGTGACCACTTCTCGCCGAGGGTGACCTGCGCCGTCTCGATCTGGTTCTGCAGATTGGAGAACGCGCCTCCAAGACCCTTCATCCGGGCCTCGGAGAATGCTGCCGCACCGGCACCACCCGTGATGGCCGCTGTCATCTTCGTCAGACCAGGCGTCCCCTCTTTGGCGACATCAGCCAGGCCACGCACCGCGCGGTTCCCCCCGAGGACGGCGATCGCGGCGTTGAACGCCTCAGGGGTCATCCGCTTCTGAGCCGCGGACAACTGATCAGTCAGCTTCGCCGCAGAGATGAAATGCCCAGACGCGTCGTACGTCTGGATACCCAGCGCCTTGATCGCCGCCGCCGCCGGCTTGCTGACATGCAGCATGTTCAGCAGCATCGTGTTCAACGTCGAACCGCCAACAGACCCGGTCAGACCGTTCTTCGCAAACAACGCCAACGTTGCTGAAGTATCAGTCAGGTTCCACCCGACCAGGTGCGCCGTCGCACCCGCATAGGTTAGGCCAGTCGCGAAATCAGCGATACTGCCACGAGCAGCATTAGCGGTGTTCGCCAACGTATCCGCGACGTTCTGCGCCTGATCCGCACCGAGGCTAAACGCCGCCATCGCCGAAGTCTGAATCTGCGCGGCCTGCGTGAACGACACCGACCCGGCCGACGCCAACTGCAAAGTACCTTTCGCGGCCGTCATCGAGTCCGCGACCGACAAGCCGCCCTTGGCCAGTTCAGTCATCGCCACGGCAGCATCAGAGGCAGACGCGCCTGCGATCGACGCGTCAGCACCCAACGCCATCGCCTTGTCCGCGACGGTTTGTAGCTTCGCACCCGACGTCTGCGTCACCGCACCCAGGGTGTTGATCTCCGTCTCGAAATCAGCGGTCTGCTTGTAGGTCGACTTGATCGCGGAGCCGATAGCCAGATACCCGGCTGCGTAGCTTGCAAGGCGGGCCAGCGACGCACTGGACAGAGCGGATGACCCCGACGACCCAGACGAACCCCCGGCGGGGGCCGGACTATGGGGTGTCGGACCAATCGGGATCGGCGCACCAGCAGCCGCCCGCAACGCCCGGATCTGCGCCTCCAGGTCACGGATCTGGTTCTGCATCGCAGCAGTACCAGCAAGACCACCAGGCGGGAACGCCAGGGCGCCGAGGCCGGCGTGCAACGCATGGACATGGGCGAGCTGCGCCGCCAGAGTCGACCCGATGTTGCGGATGTCCGTCGCCAGCGTCCCGAACGGATTGCCCGAACCCAGACCGCGGAAGGCAGCCGCCACACGGTTCGATTCGGTCACCAAGCCGCGCAGCGCCGTGCCTCCGGTATTGCCGAGCCCAGTCAGCCGGGAAGCAACCTGTGTAGCCTCGGCGCCGATACCGGCGATCCTCGTGCGCGCCTCCACCGCCGCAGTGGCAATACTCTTCGTCGCCTCAGCAGCCTGCCTGACACCCGCGACATAGGCCTGCGCATTCACACTCAACCGGACCGCTACTGACCGCTCGACCATCAGGCCACCGTTCCTTCACTGTGAATGAGCGCGAGCGGCCGAAGCCGGCGCGGCATACGAATCCCGAGATCGGCAAGCTTTCGCCAGTCCGGATGGCCGGAGTCATCGACAACGTCGTGCGCCAGCGCCCACGCCGCAGCAGCCGAGTTCAGGCGGTGCCACCACGACTGATCCGCCAACTCGCCGAACGTGATCTCCACCCCGAGATGCGTCACGCACCAGCGCCTGAAGGCCGCTCGGTCAGCCCACACAGCCGACTGCGGCTGGGTCAGGTCGACGGGGACATCGGCTGCGAGCTCGGCCACGGTCGACATCGGCTTCTCGACGGTTCGGCGCCGCATCACTCCACTCCGTTCACAACACGACGAGCGACCTCACGACGATGCCCAGACCAACGAGCTGAGGCCGCCTTGGACGCCCTCAACTTCGTCACCGACGGGACGCTGTCGCCTTCGTCATCCGGAATGCCCAGCGCCGCGATCAGCCGGTGCAATGCCAACCGCTGGCCCCGAACCTCCGTCAGACACGGATTGACGACCCGCTGGCCCTTACTGCCGTCGACCATCGCCCCGTTAGCCGCGATCGCCGCATTGAGCGCGTCGAGGTTGTCCAGGGTCCGGCAGATCTCCGTCAGAATCTCTGTCTCGGACTGAGAAGGGTCGAATTCGGCCACCGTCTCACGCCAGAAGCGCCGACCCCGGGTCCCGAGACCGACTGGAGTGATTGGCTTGTCAGTCACACAAAGTCACCACAATCCGGAAAACTGAGTGTTGAGCAGTGCCGCACCACCGGGAGGCCTCCCCCGCGGTACCCGCTACACGCCCGGGGTGGGGGGATGCGGCCAGGGTGGCTACTTTGGGTGATGTTCGGCTTCGGCTGAGGAACCCGTACACACACGGCCGGCTCTCCCCCGCGGTACCCGGGATGCCCCCGGGTAGAAGGGCTTCGGCCAGGGTGGATGGTGACGACCGGCCGGCTCGGGTCGCAAGGCCGAGCCGGTCGGTGTCTGGGCGCAGGCAGGTCGTAGGGCCAGAGGTGAGGCGCACCCTCACTGCCTTCGTTCCGTCATGGCCGCACAGCTGTGACGGCCCGGTGGTGACGTTGACGCCCATGCTTGTCAGCGCTTCGGCACGATGTTGCCGGTACCGGTGTCCTGCCAGCCCAGAGCGTCCATAACGGAGGCGAACGCGGCCGCCTGCTGCTGTGTTCGCGTCGCGTCTTCGGCGGCGTACTGCGCCATCAGCGCGTCGGAGGCTGCTTTGCCGCCGCGTGCGAAGGCAGTGGCGAGTGCGGCGTTACGTCGCGCGGCGGCGGCCTTCTGGTCCTCCTGCTCGCGCATGGCCTGCAGCGGGTCGAATGCTTGACCCGCGGCCCACGTCCGGATGCGTGCGATCGCGTCGGTCAGACCTTGGTGCGAGTAGAGAGCGTAAGGGTTGGTTGAGTCCTGTTCGAATGCGAGCGCGACGGCCGCACGTTCGGGTTCGGCGGCGAGTGCGTGCCGTGTGTACGCCGGCATCTGGAGCAGGAATTGTGGGTCAATGCCGCTGGCGGTGAATGGTGGTGTATCTGCGGTGCCACCGGAGAACATCTTCGGGGCAGGCGCCTCGGCCAGCGCTTGCGCTGATGTCCAGGGATTGGAGGCGGCGAAGTCATCAGCAACCAGGTTGATGGACCACGGGTCGACGACGACTTCACCACCGCCGAAGATGGAGTCGATTGCTACCTTGCGGGCGGCTGAGTTGTCGGGCATGACCGGCGAGTCCTTTCGTATTCATATCCGTAGGCTTCGACGGCGGTGCGGTCGAAGGTCCAGTGCCGTGACGGTGTTCGGTGTCCTTCGAGGCTGCGGGCGATCCGTTGGACTTGGCGGCTGCTGAGCCCGAGGATGTTTGCTGCTTCGCGGGTTCCGATCTGGTCTGGCGCTGCTGCTAATGCTGGCAGTGGGTCTGTCTCTGCGACGTCGTGATGTCCGTTGCGCGACACTGCATCCGCTTCGAGCGCGTCGTCTAGGGCTGCCATGAGGCGCTGCAGTCGGGGGTGAGGTTGGATGCCGTCGCGGCGACCGGCTTGGATGCCGCGGGTGATGAGGCGTCTGGCGTCGAGCAGGGCGAGTCCGGTGATGACGATGGCCGGACCGAACTGCTGGACTTCGGCCGGTTCGTTCATCAGCGACGCCAGGTCTCGTAGTGGCAGGCCGGGCACTCGGACCACATGATGTCGGGTTGGAAGATGTCCGGTCGTTCGATGGTCGTTGTCCCTTGGCATCCTCTGTAGTGCAGGACGTTCACCTGCGAGTTGGCAACGGCTGCGTACTCGAGCGTCTCGCCTGAGACGGTGCCGCCGCAGGTCGTGCAGGTGATGGTCAGGGTTGCGGCGTTCGTTGCATCCCAGACGGTCTTCCCGTCGCACACGTCGCAGAACCGTCGGGCGCTCACCGGCGCCGCTTCGCAGATCGACGGGCCGCCCGGTTTGGTTGCGGTGCTTCGACGCTCGGTTCCGGCGGGACGATGCCGGCGGCCGTGCCTTCGAGTTCATGGCGTAGACCGGTGTCGGCCTCGTCGATGATGCTGAGCATGCGGTTGGCAATGAGGGACATGTGCATGAGTGCGGCCTGCCAGATGTCGGCCGCTTGGTTATCATTCACTGCGACGCCGCGGATCAGTTCGGCGCGTACCGCGGCGTTGTCGGTGATGGCGAGTTGGCTGGCCAGTTGGACACCGGCGAGGTGCAGGTTGGTGGCACTGTCCATCGATAGAGGCCGACCATCGGGTCCCGTGAACGCCCAGAGCGCGACGTCGTCGGTCACTGCTGATCTCCATTCAGTGCGCGGCGGAACAGTTCGGGGTCGACGGGTCGGCTCAGGTGCTCGGGATCAGCGACGTCAGCGAGGATTCGCAAACTGTCGGCGAGGACGCGCGCCTGGTCCGGACTGATCGAGAACTGGCCCAGCTCGACGGATGGACCAGAAGCGTCGATGCAGACGGCACGAACGGGGAAGTTGACCCAGCCGTCCGTTCGGTCCTCTCTTCCGCTGTGCCAGTGCGTTTCGAGCACGATTCGTTCAACGGTGCCGCCGTGGCCGTCGAGATCGATGGTGTCGCCCCGGTCGTAGTCCCAGGTAGGCCATTGGTCGTTCATGCGGTCCGTCCTTCGGTGTCGGTGGTGAATAGCGGGAGTGATCCGGACCGGCGTCCGGAGTTCGGGGTTCGGTCGACGCCGGCCCAGACGTTCGACCGCTCCTTTGCCGCCGCGGCGTAAGTACCGCACTCGGCTATCGCTGAGCACCCGGTGCAGTGACCGGCGGCGTATGCGCGGTCCTCGGCGTTGTCGCTGACCCACTCGTCACGCCCGTCACAAGGAAAACTTGTGGCCTCGATCAGAGCCTTTTGCAGTGAGAGCCAGAAGGGCATCACCGAATCCTTGATTGGGACGACGACGCTCATCGCCGATCACCGACCGTCCTTGCCTGCAATGTCGATCCTGGTAGCGCGGTGATCGGAGCGCGCCACCGGTCGATGCGAACGTGGCCACAGATCTCGCAGACCAGCGCGAAAGCCAGCCGAGGGTGGGGTGCGAACTCGGTGTCGGCCCCACAGTGGTCGCAGAACTCGGTGAGGGTCACTCGGCACCTCGATCTGCGCCGTGGTTCTGGCCGCGGCAAGCGCACCCGCAGCGCTTTCTGTGGCTCTCGGCGAGGCGGCATCCCTTTGAGCAGATCTCGCGTTTTCGTCCGGGGTCTGTCCCATGTCCCACTTCTAAAGAAGTGGGGACAGTGAGACAGGTACCACCGACACTGAGACCGATTGAGACACTGAGACTGGTCATCAGCTGGCCTCCTTATAGAACGGCCGCTTACTTGTCCCGGTATTAACCAAGACACCGCCTGTGACCAGTTCGTTTAGGGATCGGTAGAACGTCGCGCGAGGAACGCCAGACACTTCAAACAGTTGCGTCCCAGAGGCTCCGGTAGCTCCGAAGTGAGACTGAAAGTGAGACAGCAACGTCTCAGTTCCGGGCCGGAGTCCCAACCCCGACTGAGACACAACTACGCCGGATTCGCTGCCTGCCACGGCCTGGAATGCGAGGCGGTGCACGTCGTCCAGCGGGCCGTCCTTCCGCTTGGTGCGAGTGAGTTGCACCAGTGAGGCGTCACCTTCGGTTTTGTAGACGCAATCGACGCCGGCTTCGAGCGCAGACGATCCACGGATCGTCGACCTGTCTTTTCCTGTGTGGTGGACGGCGAGCACCGTGCCCGAAACGGTCGCCGCACGGAGTCGGTAGAGGTTGGTGACCGCGATCCCCATGTCACGGGCACTGTTCTCATCCATCGCCGGCATGCACTTCGCCAAGGTGTCGACCGCGACGTACCGAAAGCGCTCAGCGGTGATGAGATCGGCAACTTCACGGACCGCGTTGTCGTCCCCCAAATTGACCGCCTCAGGCAGCACCTGGAAGCCTTCTGAGGGGATCTCCGTCTGCCGGTATTCTTCCCACGCGTTGAGGCGCTGATGAAGCCCGTAGGCCCCTTCGCCCGCGATGTACAACACCTTGCCTGGTTCTACCTCGCGTCGGTTCCAGGCGAAGCCGGTTGCGGCGCAGGCGAACATATCCAGGGCGATGAACGATTTCAGGGAGCCGTAGTAGCCGG
The DNA here is from genome assembly GCF_900104535.1 of Nakamurella panacisegetis. Lineage (NCBI taxonomy): Bacteria > Bacillati > Actinomycetota > Actinomycetes > Nakamurellales > Nakamurellaceae > Nakamurella > Nakamurella panacisegetis. The sequence continues at coordinate 93,550 of NZ_LT629710.1, forward strand.
CCAGCAACGCTACGGTCCCCAGGTCAAGCGTGCTGCGGATGAATGGTGAAGGCGTTGGGAGGTCGGCGAGTTGTTTGCGGGTCCGCACTCTTTGGGACAAGGGGACGACCTGAGGAGGTGTCACAGGCTCGCCGCCGAATCCAGCTCCGCAAGCGCGAGTCCCAGTTGCTCGGCGACGACGTGCCGCAAATCTGCGAGATCGCCACGCCATACTGCGTCTGATGCAACCGCCAAGGCACCAGCGGCCAGGCGGCGGGCGTAGTTTGCGCGGACCTGCGAGAGTAGCCAGCCGGCTGATGCGGGCGCTGGTGCAGCGGTATGCAGCGCCCACAGTTCGGACAGCACGTGACCTCTGAACCCGACCGGCACTTCCAGCCCAGCTCGACGCGCCGCGTCGACAACCGCCAAGGGAATGGGATCCACCAGATCATCTGCGCAAAGGCGAGCCGCATTCCACACAAACTGGTAACGCACGTCAGCCAGGATGGCCGCTGAGGTGCCGCCTGCAAGTTCCCTTACGCTTTCAGCGTCGCTTTTGAGCAGTGTGCCGACGAGCGCGGCTTCCGTCTCGGCCACGAGTTCCGCAAGTTCCGTATGCTGGAAGTGGATCTCGCCCGTCAGCAGATCGTTCTCGGAACCACCCCCGGTGCCCGCCGGGGGTTTTCTGTTCTCAGGCAGCGTCATTCACACCACCCCGCAGGAGCAGCGCGATTCGTTCGCGCTGCTCGGAGGTCAGCGGGGGCGCCTCCGCCACAACCTTCGCGACATGATCAGCGAGCCGCTCAGCGCGAAGCTGGCGGCGGAGGTCAGTGAGGTCGGCCTCTGGATGAAGCCGAGAAGTGGACGCGATTTTCGCTCGCGTTCGAGTCCAGGACATCTTGTCTCCCGGGGGGGCATGGTGCACCGCCCCAGGGCTGCCCGGGTTGAGATGGTTCGCTGGCCTGCCAAGAATCTGGCTTGGTCCGGCCGCTCTGCCAACAGACTAGCGTCTACTTCCTATTAGCGCAAAGGAGGCCGCGGGATCTTCGCGGCGTGCTCAAGCAATGCCCGAACGGATCGGAGCGGAAGCGTTCTGATGCCTTGCTGGTAGGCGGCGGTGAGGACGATCTGCATCTTGTCATCGCGCGCGGGCACGTTGAACCGGCACCTGGCGCACTGCAGCGGCCAACGTGTTCGTTGTGATGAAAGGTGCTCAATGACGGCTTCCGGGTCCGACGACTCTGGCATTCCCTGGCCATCCGGACCGACAAAGATTGATTTCAACCCTCGGCCCGTCCCCCACCAGTAGTTGTCCAGTCGCGCGAACCGGGTGACCACGTATTCAGGGTGGTTTTCGGAGCAGATGACTCGGATGATGGGGTGCCCGGTGCTCATGCTTCTGCTTCCCGCCATTCAATTCGGATGTCACTCGGGTTGAACAACCTGCCCGACCCGGTGGGTAGGACCGTGATAGTGCACAGCATGTCAATCAAGGTCCGCTTGATGTCAAGACTCGCCTCCGCCCAGTGCTTCTCTGCCCTCGGACCGGCCATGTCCTGAGCCCAAACCGCGGGCATACTGGTGTTCACGACGGACTTCGCTGTCTCGATTCGCGGGCGCAGCCGCTCAGTGATCCGGCGTAGCTGCTCCCCTGTAAGGACTCCGTCAGCGTATTGGTCGGCGGCCAGATCCAAGCGTGCTTCAAGATCCAATGCGGTGGTCCGCGCGGTCTCGACTTCTGCGGGATCGCCTGTCGCCAGAACGCGGAGCGCGTCGGCCATACCCAAGCGAGCGATCATGACCGATTCGACGAACTTGTCCACTGCGGCCTGCTTCCGCCGAACCCGAGTGCATACCGCGCATGTATATGCGGGCGGTTGTCGTCGTCCGTCAGCCTGCAATCGGCCCTTGTTGACAACCATCGTCCCCTCGCATCCGTCGCGCCCGCACCTGGCGATACCGGTGAGCAGATGCCTCCGAGGAGAGCCCTTTTGGGAGCGACGGCCCGGATCGGTCAGCAGCGCGACGACCCGGTCATGTGTCCCCTTGTCGTACACGGCCGGCCATGCGCCGTCACCGATCACCTGGCCGAGATGGGTCCTCAACCCGGCGTTCCTGTCCCTAAGCATGATCTGCCGCAGCGTCGTCGACACCCAAGGGAGACCTCGCGGGGTCCGGGCACCGTCAGCATTGAGCTGTGCGACCACAGACCGAAGCGATTGCCCACCGAGCAAAAGGCGGGCGGTCTTGCGGATAACTTCGGCCTGCTCCGGGACGAGTTCCTCATGAACACCACCTTGGTGGCCGCGCTCGTCAAACTCAACAACGCGCCGGTACCCGTAGGCCACCGCTCCGTGCGGCTTGCCGGATTCAGCCCGCTCCTGCAGCTTGCGCTTCAATCGGCGCGACTGTTGCTCTGTTTCGTGTCGGGCCACAGTGCCTTTGATCCGGGCGGTCATCCGTCCCTGTGGTGTCGCTAGGTCGATGTCCCCGCCGACAGATGCGAGCGCGAGGCCATGGTGGTCGGCCAGGTCGATGATGTCCTCGAGCTCCCGCGGCGTCCTGGTTAGGCGATCCACGTCCCAGACAACTAGTCCGCTGATGTGTCCGCGCTTGATGTCGGCGATCATCTTCTGATACCCCGGGCGGACCTTGGATCGTGTCGCGCTGACGTCGTTGTCGACGTAGGTCTCTGTGACTTTCCACCCGCGTCGCTCGGCATCTGTTGTGCAGTCGGCGATTTGACGTTGGACACCGAGCGCGAGACCACTGATGTCGGAGCTGATGCGGGCGTAGATTCCGCAGGTCACGAGGTCGGCCATAGAAACATCTTAGACGCATATTGACACCGGTCGTCTTCCTGGTCCTGCCCATCACCATCGTCTTCGCCCTGTTCCCCGGGCTGCTCGCCATCTCGGCCGTCGCCCAATGAACCGCCCCACCCCATCAGGAGGAATCCATGCCGCAGAAAGTCGCCCAGCACGTCCAGTTCTACCTGTCGACGGCGGTGCTGTTCGTCGTCGACCGGGTCGTGGCGGTGACCCGGCGGGACGACGCGGAGGACCACGACCGCGGAGACGTGCCCGGTTGGGTCATGATCACCGTGATGACCGCGATCGTCGTCGTCGCACTGATCGCGGTGTTCAAGCCGCAGGTCACCGCGGCCGTGAAGAACGTGTTCGACTCGGTCTCGGGTTCCGGCAACAACTGACCGACCCCGACGACCGCGACCGCGGATCGTCGGTCGCCGAGTTCGCCCTGGTGTCGGTCCTGCTGGTGATCCTCTTCTTGTCGTTGGTCTCGGTCGGTCTGTGGGCCTATTCCCGCACCCTGCTCACCTCGGCCGCGGCCGACACCGCTCGGTACATCGCCAACGCCGACGTCCCCGCCTCGGCCGCAGCCGACCGGGCGGCCGAGTTGCTCCAGGGCGGCGTCGCCGGGTCAACCCGCGACAGCCTGCGGTGTTCCTCGAGTTCCGACGGCCTGCTGGTCCAGGTCACCTGCACCATGCGCAGCCCCGGCATCGTCGGCCTGCTGGACGGCGTGATGCCCGACATCACGGTGACGGGCCACTCGGTCAAGGAGCAGGACAGGTGACCGGCCGTTGGTTCGGACCGGTCGAGCCGACCGATCCACCCGTGACCGGCTCCGGCGCCGAGGACGGCGGCCGCGCCATCATCGAGGTGATCTTCCTGGCCGTACTGATGTTGATCCCGGTGGTCTACATCCTGATCAGCGTCCTGCGGATCCAAGCCGCGACGTTCGCCGTCACCCAGGCCGCCCGCGACGCCGGACGCGCCTTGGACCGCGCGCCGACCGTTGACGACGGCATTGCCCGAGCCCGTCAGATCGCCCGCCTGGACCTGGCCGACCAACACGTCTCCGACGACCAACTCACCCTCACCTTCGTTGCGACGGGTACCGGATGTGACGGCGGTGCGGTCGTCAGCCCGAGCACCGAGGGCGGTGCGGTGTACGACATCTGCGTCACCGCGGTCATCAGTCTCCCCGGTGTTCCGTCTGTCCTGACCGGCTCGAAGAACACGGTGACCGGCATCTACACGGTGCACATCGGCGACCTCCGGGAGGGCAGCTGATGCACCCGGAGCGGCTCGATGACGACCGCGGCTCCATCACCCCGCTCGTCATCGGCATGGTGCTGTGCCTGCTGCTGCTCGGTGCCGGTGTCACCGCGGCCGGCTCCGCATTCCTGGCCGGACAGCGTCTGCGCCACATGTGCGACGGGGCGGCCGCTACCGCCGCCGGGGCGATCACCGACGCCGGCGCGACGACCACGACCGCCGACTCGCTGCGGAGCTACTTCGCCGACCGCGGCGACGAGCCGGCCGTCGACATCGACCTGCGCGGCCCGACCTTGAGCCTGACCTGCAGCGCCGACTACCCCGTCACCTTCGGCGCTCTCTTCGGCTCCCCGACCGTCCACCGCACCGTCACCTCCACTGCGCGGACCCATCTCTCGACGACGGCGTGAACCGAGAAGGACCCGACAGGTGACCGCCCTGTCGAACCCGGCGGCCCGCCCGGTACTTTCGCCGAAGACAACGGCGGAGGGCCGGGCGGACGGGAGTGGGCCATGCACCTGATGAGTTGGCTCGCCGCTCGTGACCGGGGGTTCTCTGCCCTCCGGCGAGCGGCGCGGACGGCGATCATCATGCCGGCGATGTTCGCCCTGGGCGACAAGATCTTCGACGACCCGAACCTGGCCACCTACGCTGCGTTCGGATCGTTCGCGATGTTGATGCTGGTCGACTTCGGTGGGCCCGTCCGCGACCGGGTGCAGGCGCAGATCGCGCTGTCCGTCGTCGGAGCGGTCTTCGTCTGCCTGGGCACACTGGTCTCGAACAACACGTGGTCGGCGGGGATCGCCATGGCCGTCGTTGGCTTCGCGGTGCTGTTCGCCGGCGTGGTCAGTTCCGTCCTGGCCGCCGCCGGGACCTCCCTGCTGCTGTCCTTCATCCTCCCGGTGTCACTGTCGGCGCCGCTGTCGACCCTTCCCGCCCGGCTGGCCGGATGGGGCCTCGCATCGGCCGTGGCGGTGGTGGCCATCGCGGTGCTGTGGCCGGCACCGCCCCGGGAGGTCCTGCGTGGCCCGGCCGCGGCGGCCTGTCGGGCGATCGCCGTCCGGCTCCGGGCCGAGGCGGAGTTCGTGCTCGGCGGCCGCCACGACACCCCCGAGCACCAGGCGGCGATCGCGGCCGCCACCACGGCGGTGGCCAGCCTGCAGAAGGCCTTCATCGCCACTCCGAACCGCCCGACCGGGCTGAGCACCTCCGCCCGCGCCGTGGTCCGGCTGGTCGACGAGCTGAAGTGGCTGGACGCGATCCTGGCCGCGGCGACCATTCCGCGGAACGATGCCGACCTGCACCGGGCGGCGTGTGCCGTGAAGATCAGTGCGGCCGATGTCCTCGACGCCGGCTCCGACCTGTTGGAGGTGACCGGCGGCGACCCGTCGCGTCTGCATCGGGCGCTGAGCGATCTCGAGGCCGCCCTGCTCCGGCTCGAACAGGGGTCGACCGAAGTGCTGCCGGTGCTCCGCGCCGAGGCCGACGGCCGGATCGGCGACGCGCCGGCCGACGAGACGCCGACCGAGTTCCTGTCGGCCCTCGATCCCTCGTTCCGGGCCCAGGAGCTGACCTTCGCCGTTCGGGCCGTGGCCGGCAACATCGATCTGGCCGGCGCCGCCGAACGCCGCAGCTGGATCGCCCGGCTGCTCGGGCGGCAGCCGGCCGGGTTCGCCGGACCGGTGGCGGCCGCCGGCCAGCGCGCGGTGGCCCACTTCGATCGGCATTCGGTGTGGCTGCACAACAGCATCCGAGGTGGCATCGGCCTCGGAGTGGCCGTCCTGGTGGCCGATCTGTCCGCCGTCCAGCACTCGTTCTGGGTGGTGCTGGCCACACTGTCCGTCCTCCGCTCCAACGCCCTGAACACGGGTCAGAACGCCCTCCGCGGACTGGCCGGGACCCTCGTGGGGTTCGTCGTCGGGGCTGGGCTGCTCGCACTGGTCGGCACCAGCCCGGCCGCGTTGTGGGTTCTGCTGCCGATCTCGATCCTGTTCGCCGGGCTGGCCCCGGCCGTCATCTCGTTCGTGGCCGGGCAGGCCGCGTTCACCGTGGTGATCGTCATCCTGTTCAACCTCATCGCGCCGGCCGGATGGAAGGTGGGGTTGCTGCGGGTGGAGGACATCGCGATCGGCTGCGCGGTCAGCCTGGTGGTCGGTGCCCTGTTCTGGCCTCGCGGCGCGGGCGCCGCCCTCGGGCGCGCATTGGCCGAGGCCTACACCGACGGCGCGGCGTACCTGGCCGACGCCGTCCTGTTCGGGGTGCTGCGCTGCGACCCGGCCGGTCCGGCACCGGCACTGCCCAACGCCTCCTCGCAACGCGCCGCCGCTGCGTCCCGCCGACTTGACGACACCTTCCGCACCTACCTGGCCGAAAAGGGTTCCAAGCCGGTCCCCCTGGCCGAGGTCACCACCCTGGTGACCGGTACCGCAGCTCTCCGGTTGTCGGCCGACGCCGTGCTCGATCTCTGGCAGCGGGACGACGGAGCCCCCGGCGGGGACCGCACCACCGCCCGGCAGGCATTGCTCGGCGCCTGCGACCTGGTCACCGGCTGGTACCGCGACCTGGCCGCCGGGTTCGTCGACGGCCGGCCGATCCCGGAGCCGGCGCCGCACGACCCCCAGGCCGACGCCCGCCTGGTCCGGGCCGTTCGCGCCGACCTGCACTCTCCGGACGGGGCGATCAGCGGCACCGCCGTCCGGGTCATCTGGACCGGTGACCACCTTGACGCCGCCCGCCGGTTGCAGGCCCTGCTGGCCCCGCCGGCCCGGAGCGCCCAGGAGCGCCGGGCAGCCGATCCGACGGCGCCGCTCCTGACCGGACACCTGCATCTGCGACGTGGCGTCATCGTCTCCGGCCGCCCCGTCCCCGACTGATCAGGTCGCGAACTGCATTCGTTCGCCGGCCTCGACCCTGGCCGTCACCCGGTCGCCGGCCGGCGCCAGCGGGCAGGACCACTCCGGGCTGTACCGGCACGACGGGTGGTAGAGGAAGTTGAGGTCCAGCGTCAGTTCGGCGCCGTCCCCACCGAGGTCGGCGCCCTTGGCCGTGTCCAGCAGATATCGTCCGCCGCCGTAGCTCTCGACGCCCGCGGTGCCGTCGCGCAGGGGCAGGAACAGACCCCCGCCGTACTGGTCGAGCCACCAGACGTCGACGTCGGAGTCGATCGGTCCTCCCAGGCGGACCCGTCCGGCCAGCACCATTGGGATGTCGCCGTCCCCGGACGGGACCGTCATGGAGACGGGTGTGGCCGCTGGCTCCAGCGGCACGGTGAAGCGCAGCGTCGGATCGTACGGCCAGTAGGGCAAACCGCTGTCCCGCAACGGGTCGGTCGGCTCCAGGGGGCTCTGCGGATGGTGGCGGAACAACTCGTCCCGGCCGATCCGCCAGAGTCGGTGCGCGGTCGGCGGGTCGATCTCGGCCCGGACGCCGGCGTAGAGCTCGGCCACCGTGCGCCGCCAGTCGGTCAGATCCAGGTACATGGGTTCTCCGCTCGGTGCGTCATCCGTGAACGTTCTTGAGGGCTTCCCGAATCGACAGCGGCTGCATCTCGGCCCGATGGCGGGCGACGAAGTCGCCGACCCAGGCCGGGTCGGTCCGGGCGTAGTCGCGAAGGGCCCACCCTATGGCCTTGCGGATGAAGAACTCACGGTCGCCCATGTTCGGCTCGATCACCGCGGCCAGGAGGTCGAGGTCAGTGGCGCTCCGGAGGCCGAGCTGGCCGAGGATGGCCGCCCGACGCAACCACTGATCGGGCGCCGTCGACCATTCGATCAGCACCGGCCGGATCTGCGCCGGGTGCGCCACCAGCAGCTCGCCGATGCGGCGCGCAATCTCGTCGACGTGATCCCACCACGCGCCGGTGACGATCATCTCCTGGTACAGCGGCAGCAGTTCCAGAACGCCCCGGGCCGGCCTGGCCCTCGTGAGAGCGGTGGCCGCGTAGCGCTCCTCGCGGAATTCCGCCTCCCGCCAGAGCGTCACGGCCGCGTCCCGGAGCTGCTCCACGGTCATTGCCGGTTCCTGCCGGAGGCGTTCCGTCACGATGGCCCGCACCTGGGGAACGGGCACCCCCAAGAAGGGCATCGCCGACTTCATGTAGGCCTGCATGCCGGGCGCGCACGACTGATCGGCCTGGGCCCGCATCGTGCTCCGCACGTCCTCGACCAGCGCGGTCACGTCGGCGCGTCCGGGTGCGGCATGGATCAACTTCATCGTGGTGGGACGGGAGGGACAGAAGTCATCACTTTCGTCCATGCCTGAGAAGTTGATCCACGCCGAGCGCGGGTCAGCCCCAGTAGCGGTGCAGGCTGCTGTCGACCGGGACGCCTCCGTTGGAGTAGTAGACCGGCCGGATCTGCACGTACATCCCGACGTCGGGCGCCTCCAGCAGATACGGGACGCCCTTGATCAGGCCGAGGTAGATGGCCACGTGGCCCTGGTACCCGATGATGTCGCCCGGCTGGCCCTGGCTCCACGGGACCGACTTCCCGGCGGCGCGCTGTGCCCCGGAGTAGCCCGGGATGTGGACCCCGGCCTGCAGCAGGACGTACGCGGTGAGACCGGAGCAGTCGAATCCGACGATTCCCTGGCAGGAGTTCTCCGCCCCGCCGGCTCGCGCACAACCCTGGTCGGCGCCGCCACCATTGGTACCGCCGCCGTACACGTACGGCAGCCCGACGGCCGCGAACCCGGCGGCCAGGCCCTTGGCCACCGCTGCGGTCGGCGCCTTGATGACGGCACCGGCTGCGGCCGACGCGACATGCTGGCTGCTGGGCAGGGTCACGTTGAGCCCGTTGACGCCGCCGTTGGCGTCCGTACCGCCGCCGGTGGGGCCGAAGTACTTCACGAACAGGAAGAAGAAGTTGCGGTTCCCGTACGAGCTGCACTTGTCCCCGACACCGGGATATGCGGCCAAAGACGCCGCGTTCGGCTGGTACGGGGTGTAGTCGTACAGGGATGCGGTCGCCGTGTTGCGGATGTAGACGTTCGACCCGCCGCAGCCGCTCTGGGCGACGTTCCACAGGATGTTGACGGTCTTGCCGGCCTGGTAGTTGTACTTGGTCGGGTCGATCCGGTACCGGGCCCACTGCTTGGCCATGCCGTACGTCTGGTTGAACAGACCGGAGTACTGCGGGTCGCAGTTGGCCGATCCGCCGGGACCGGTGTCCGGGCAGTGCCATCCGAAGGCGGCGTTGTAGCTCGCCATGGTGGTGTCGGTGCGGGTCAGCAGGGCCGACTCCTTCTGCAGCGTCACCAACATCACCTGCGGGTTGATCCCGCAGGCGACCGACAGCTTCAGCACGATCGAGGCGAAGTCCTCATTGGTGCCGCCCTTGTAGGCGGCGCAGTACTTGTCGGCCGGTTGGCTCGGCGTGGACAGCTTCAGCGATCGGAGGCACGCGGCCGCGGTGCAGGCGGCGCCCTTGCTGTTGATGAAGGTTCGCAGGTCGGCGATCGTCATCGACTTGGTGTTGTAGAACACCGCGTCGGAGATGATCATCCCCGGATCGAACGAGGTCGACCGGCCGCCGGTGGACGGGCTGCAATCCACCGGCGCGGGAGTCGTGGCCGGCGTCGCGGCCGGCTGATGGGGGCGCGAGGTCGGGTCTGATTTGACGCCCGGATCGTCGTTGCGGCCGGTCGGGACCGGCGGTTCCGGTGGGTCCGGGTTCACCGCGACGTCGGGCCGGGTCACCTTCGTGGTGGGGCTCACCGCGGTGGTCGGCTTCGGCGTCGAGGTTGCGGTCGCCGGCTTGGTCGTCGCCGCGGTCGTGGTGGCAATGGTGGTGGCCGTGCGCGGCGTCGTCGAGCTGGCCGGGGCGGTCGACGTTGCCTTCGTGGTGGGGGTGGGCGTCGTCGGCGCGGTGGTCGGAGTCGTCGTCGACGTCGACGTCGAGGTCGAGGTCGAGGTCGAGGTCGAGGTCGAGGTCGAGGTCGAGGTCGAGGTCGAGGTCGTGGTGCTCGATCCGGAGCTGGCCGTCGCCGTCGTCGTCACCGTGGTCGACGCGTCGGTCGAGGTCGTCGACGTGCTCGGATCAGCCGCCGTGGTGGTGCTCGTCGACGAGGTCGCGGTCAGCGAGGAGGAATCCGTGGTGGATGCAGCGGTGGTATCCGTGCTCAGCGGCAACTGCGCGGCGAACGCCGATCCCCCACCTCGCAACCCGGGCGCCGGGGCCGGGCGGACCGCCGCGACCGCCTTCGTCGAGGCCTTGGTCTTCACCGTCGTGCCCTGGGAGGCCGGGGCGACCAGGGTGATCACCGGCGCCCCGACGAGCTTGGCGGTCAGGGCCTCGGACAGGCCGTACCACTGCTCGACGTTGCGGCCGACATTGGTCTTCTGGATGACTTCACCGATCTGCCAGTCGAGGCGACCGTCGGTCTCGTACCGCGGCACCAGCTTGAGCAGCTGCTGGAAGAACATGGTGGCCGCGCCGGTGGCGTCGAGCCGGTTGTACTGCGTGTACAGGCCGGTACTGGGATCGATTCGCTGCTGGAAGAGCCCGATGTACGGGCCGCGGGTGGCCGCCGGATCCAGCGACGACTCCTGCATCGCTACGGCGAGCGCGATCCGGATTCCTCGGCGGGTGACCTTCAGCTTCTTCCCGACATCGACGATGGTCGACGCCGACGTGGTCTGCAGCGCACTGAGTTTCACGCCGTCGAAGGTGCCCCCCAGCGCGACCGTCGTGGTTGGCGTCGTCGGAGTGGGCGTGGTGGGAGTGGGGGTAACCGGGCACGGCGCGGTGGAGGTGGAGGCCGGCGAGACGGCGGACGCGGACGCGGACGACGGGTAGGCCGCCAGCCCGAGAACGAGAGCGGCGACCGCCCCCACGACCGCCCCCCGGGATCGACCGCCTGACGTCTTCCGACGGTGGCGTCCACGACGTGCCGGCACGTCGACTGCGGCGGTGGATGTCAGTCGCACGTGAGCACTTGTCCCCTGGATCAATTCGGCGTGATATTCGCGGGCACCGGGCTCGAAAGCCGTCCCACTGCTCCAAATGGCGTACACGAATCTTAGAGCCTGGCCGTGATATGCACTACGCAATTCACTCGATCGTGCCCGATCGGCGTACAACCTGGCCGGCGAAGGACGGAAACGAATTCACGATCCGAAGATTCTCCACTCGAACGCCCCATACGTCATCATGCCGGGCGGGGGTACGTGACCAAGGTAGATTGGGCCTCCAGAGTCGCCGCGGCCGATTGTTGAGTTGATCGTCACAGCACACGGCGTTGACATTGCTCGCGCGGACAGGGGAAACGATGGGAATCCGGGACGTCCTACGAGGATTGCGGAGCGGCGGGAAGACCACCGAGGACGACGGGCTGGACGCCGAGGCGCCCGAGCCGACCTGGTTCCAGCCCCGCTACGACGGCTGCTACCAGGTGGCCGGAGCCGGCATCGTGCTGCGATTCCTGCCCGGCGGACGTGCCTTCGAGTCGACCGACGGGGACGATCCGGGCCCGCAGCAGCAGAACCCGTGCCGCGGCGAATACACCGCCGCCGGCCGGTTCAACGTCCAGCGGCAGTTCGAGCGCATCGTCAGCTACATCGTGCACGAGGCGGACCCGATCGCGATCCGGGACGGGTTCGAGGCCAACCGATTCGACGCCGCCACCCGCGTCGCCGCCGATCTGCAGTTCGTCTTCAAACCCGACGCCGACTAGCCCAGCGCCACCACGGCTTCGCTGGTGAGGGTGAAGAAGGTCAGCGACTCCTGGAAGTACAGCTGCACCGTCGATGCGTCGTGCGTCAGATAGCCGATGGACAGGTCCTGGCCGACGTGCAGTTCGAAGTCCCCGCCGCGGGTGCTGACGACGAGAGCGCCGTCGAGTGCCGGGGCCCAGATGATCTCGCCGTCGACCAGCCGGGCCAGGTGCTCGTGGATCGGGTAGCCGTGATCGGACGTCTCCATCACTCCGGTGTAGGCATCGGCCGACAGCAGTACGGAGTACGGCCCGTTGACCCCGGCCAGGCGCAGCGCCGAGATGGCCTGACTGACGATGTTCGGGTAGTCCCGGAAATCGGCCGGCAGCGGCAACGCGGGATTCGAACTGCCCTCCCGCAGGCCGACGATGCCGGCCGCCGCGTAGCCGTCCAGGACGGCCCGGTCCTCGGCGAACGCCATCTGCTTGGCGGCCTCCTTGACCGGCTGCCAGTCCGAGTCGCGAGAGCCGCGCTCGACGTCGTCGATGGCCTCCCGGCTGACGAAGAACGGCACCCGCAGTTCCACCAACGACTGCACCTGGCGCTGCCGGGTGATCACCCCGGCCGCCGGTGACTCGACGTCCAACAGGTGCCCGGTGCCCACCGCGGACAGTGCGGTGCCGCCGGGCCCGACCAGGTCGACGACCCGGCGCCCGGCCAGGTGCCGCTTGAACGTGCGCCTGGCTTCCTCCTCGATCTCGTCCCAGGCCGCCGCGGAGATCGGCGCCAATTCGCGGTGCAGGTTGTTCATGGGTTGCTCCCGGTGGTGTGCGGAGTTCGGTGGTCGGCGACCGTGGGGTCGCGTCAGGACGGTTTCAGGCTCCCGATGCCCAGCGACCCGTCGACCGCCGGCTGGTCCGACGCACCGGTCGGGGCCGCCACGGCCGGGGTGGAGTCCGGTGCCGGCGGCGGATCGTCCAGGAAATCGGCCGTCGGAACGAAGAACAACGCCCCGGTGCGGGCGGTCGAGAAGTCCAGGATCCGGTCGTAGTTGCCGGCCGGATTGCCCAGGAACATGTTGCGCAGCATGGTTTCGGTGACAGCGGGATCGCGGGCGTAACCGATGAAGTAGGTGCCGAACTCGGCGGTCCCGACCCGGCCGAAGGGCATGTTGTCCCGCAGAATCTGCAGCTGGACCCCGTTCTCGTCCTGGACGACGTTCAACGCCACGTGCGAGTTCGCCGGCTTGACCTCGTCCGGCATCTCGATGTCGGTCAGTTTGCTGCGACCGATCACCCGCTCCTGCTCATCGGTGCTCAGGGCGTTCCAGGTATCCAGGTCGTGCACGTACTTCTGCACGATGACGTAACTGCCGCCGGTGAAGTCGGGGTCCTCGTCACCGATGAGCACCGCCCGCGCGGCGGCGTTCCCGCCCGGGTTCTCCGTCCCGTCGACGAAACCGAGCAGGTCGCGGACCTCGAAGAAGCGGAACCCGTGCACCTCGTCGACCGCCGTCGTGGCGCCGGACAACCGGTTCATGATCTGCGAAGCCAGCTCGAAACAGGCATCCATCTGACCGGCCCGGAAATGGAACAGCAGATCGGCCGGCGTGGCCGGGGCCTCGTGCCTTACCCCCTGCAGCGGCACGAACGGGTGCAGTCGCGCCGGGCGCGGGCCGGCGAACAACCGGTCCCAGGCGTCCGATCCGATGCCGACCACGCAGGTCAGGGCGGCGGCGGGGACCCGGAACCCGACCGAACGGAGCAGCCCGGAGAGGTCCGCCAGGAGGTCCCGGACGGCGTCCTCACCGCCGGGATCGATGGTCAGCGACAGGAAGATCGCACTGCCGGTCAGCGGCGCCAGGATCGGCTGCGGTTCGGCCGGACTCGTCATCTGCGGTGCGCTCCTGGCTCGGTGGGCGTGACGCCGGGGTGGGCGGGATGGAGGGACCGAGTCTATGGCGGGCGCTTCGGATCCGGCCGGGCCCCCCGCTGTTGCCTCGGACACCCTGCCGTGCCGCGTAGGCTGAGGAGTTGTGAATGCCGACGAATCCGCTGAACTCAAGGCCCTCGAAGCGACGATGACCAGCATCGAGGCCGTCCTGGACATCGATCGGCTCAAGGCGACCATCGCCGAACTGTCCGAGCAGGCCAGCGCGCCCGACCTCTGGAACGACCAGGAGAAGGCGCAGCAGGTCACGAGCAAGCTGTCGCACGCGCAGTCGGAGTTGAAGAAGGTTCAGGAGCTGCGTCAGCGCCTGGATGACCTGAACGTCCTGTTCGAGCTGGGCGAGGACGACCCGGCCACCCACGCCGAGGCGCAGGCCGAATTGATCGCCGCGCATGCGGAGGTGGAGACGATGGAGGTCCGCACCCTGCTGTCGGGCGAGTACGACGTCCGTGAGGCGCTGATCACCATCCGCTCCGAGGCGGGCGGGGTCGATGCCGCGGATTTCGCCGAGATGCTGATGCGGATGTACCTGCGCTGGTCGGAACGTCACGGGTACGCGACCGAGGTGTACGACACGTCCTACGCGGAAGAGGCCGGCATCAAGTCGGCGACCTTCCAGGTCAAGAGCCCGTACGCCTACGGCACCCTCTCGGTCGAGCAGGGCACGCACCGGTTGGTGCGCATCTCCCCCTTCGACAACCAGGGTCGCCGGCAGACCTCGTTCGCCGGCGTGGAGGTGATCCCGGTGCTGGAGACCAGCGACCACATCGAGATCGACGAGAAGGAACTGCGGGTGGACGTGTATCGCTCGTCCGGTCCGGGCGGTCAGGGCGTCAACACCACCGACTCCGCGGTCCGGATCACCCACCTGCCCACCGGCATCGTCGTCTCCTGTCAGAACGAGCGGTCCCAGATCCAGAACCGGGCCTCGGCCATGGCGGTGCTCGGCGCCAAGCTGCTGGTCCGCCGCAAGGAGGAGGAGAAGGCGGCCATGGATGCGCTGCGCGGTGACGGCGGCAACTCCTGGGGCAACCAGATGCGGTCCTACGTCCTGCACCCGTACCAGATGGTCAAGGATCTCCGCACCAACTTCGAGGTCGGAAACCCGTCGGCCGTGTTCGACGGAGACATCGACGGCTTCCTGGAGGCCGGCATCCGCTGGCGTCGCTCGGCCGATCCGGGCAGCAACTGATCGTGATGGCGCTCCCGTTGGCCGTCGACGCGTTCGGGGTGGCCCCGGTGCTGCGCGGGCCGCAGGTGACCTTGGTCCCGTTGGGTGTGCGGTACCTGGACGACTACCTGACGATGCTGGCCGACCCCGAGGGCAACCGTCTGACCGGGACGACGGCGGCGTTCGACCGGCGAGGGATCACCGAGTGGCTCACCGGCCGCCAGGAGCACCACGACCGGGCCGACTGGGCGATCGTCGACTCCGACACCGACGAGTTCCTGGGCGAGGTGGTGCTCAACCAGTTCGATCCGGCGCAGGCGTCGGCCAACTTCCGCATCAGCCTGGCCGGGCCGTCCGCCTACGGCCACGGTCACGGCACCGCGGCGGCCCGGATGGCCCTGCGGCACGGCTTCGAGACGGTCGGGCTGCACCGCATCCACCTCGAGGTCTTCGACTTCAACGCACGGGCCCGTCGGAGTTACGCCAAGGCCGGCTTCCGCGAGGAGGGCGTGCTGCGGGAGGCCCACCACGACGACGACGGCTGGCACGACGTCATCGTGATGGCCCTGCTGTCCACCGACCCACGCCCCGCGGCCTGAACCCGGGTCCGGGCCGGCTTCAGACCGCGGCCAGCTTCTCGTCCTCGCTCCGCTGGGCGAGCTTCTCGTCGAGCCGCTCCCCCTCGATGTCCGGGTCCGGCACATAGCGCGCGAACCACTGCGGGTGGTACCAGATCTTGCCGCCCACGATCGCCATGACGGCCGGCACCAGCGTGAGCCGGACGATGAACGCGTCGATGAACACACCGAGGGCGAAGCTGAAGCCGATGGCCTTGGTGATCGGTTCAGGGGCCAGCAACACCGACACGAAGATCGACACCATGATCAACGCGGCCGCCGTCACCACCCGGGCCGACTGGCCGGTGCCGGTGATCACCGACTCCCCGGCCTTTCCGGTCTTGGTGAAGTGTTCCTTGATCCGAGAGACCACGAACACCTCGTAGTCGCTGGAGAGCCCGAACATGATCGCGATCAGGATCACCGGCAGGAAGCTCAGGGTCTCGGTCGGCTCCACCCCGATCAACTTGGCCCCCCAGCCCCACTGGAAGATGGCCACCTGGGATCCGAGCGCGGCCCCGGCCGACAACAGGAACCCGATGATCGACTTGATCGGTACCAGGATCGTCCGGAAGGCAAACGTGAGCAGCAGGAACGCCAGGATGACGATGGTGATGACGAAGATCGGGAGCGCGTCCAGCAGTTTCGCCGAGACGTCGATGTTGGTCGCGACCAGACCGCCGACCAGCAGGGTGGCCCCGGTCGTTCCCTCCAGCGTGGATCGCTGGTCGCGGATGCGGTTGACCAGATCGGCCGTGGCCGGATCGTTCGGTCCGGTGGTCGGGACGACGCTGATGATGGCGAGGCCGTTGGTGACGGCCGAGACCGACGACGACGCCACTCCCGGGATCGCGCCCATCGCCGAGGCGATCCGGGCCGCCGGTGCCGCCGTGGTGATGTTCTCGGCCACCACGGTCAGGGCGCCGTTGTAGCCCGGACCGAAGTGCGCCGTCGTCAGGTCGTAGGCCCGGCGTGACGTGTCCGTGGTCGGGTTGGACCCCGCCCCGGGCAGGCCGAGCTTCATGCCGCCGATCGGGATGCAGAGCACGCCCAGCACGATGACCCCGATGATGACGACCGGCACCCGGCGCCGGACAACCCAGTTCGCCCACCGGGTCCCGGCCAGCTTCTCCGGAGCGTCGACAGCCGTGCGAGCGGCCACGCCGGCCCGGCGCAGGCCCGGGATGCGGGCAACCCGGCCGGCCCGCCGACCCAGGAACCCGAACACGGCCGGCAGCAGCGACATGGAGATGAGCAGGGCGATCAGCACGGTGAACGCGGCGGCCAGGCCCATCGTGGTCAGGAACGGAATACCGACGACCGAGAGACCGCACAGCGCGATGATGACGCTGAGACCCGCGAACACCACTGAACCTCCAGCGGTGCCCGCGGCGCGACCGGCCGCCTCCTCCGGGTCGAGGCCGTCGAGCAGGTAACTTCGGTGGCGGGACAGGATGAACAGGGCGTAGTCGATACCGCAGGACAATCCGAGCAAGGTCGCGACCGTGGTCGCCGACGACGCGATGTCGACCACCGCGGCCAGCGCCGTGACCGCGAACGTCGTGGTCAGCACACCGATCAGGGCGGTGACGACGGGCAGGCCGGCGGCGACCATCGAGCCGAAGGTGATCAGGAGCACGATCAGCGCGACCAGCAGGCCGATGGCTTCGGAGTTGACGGCTGATTTGGCCTTCGGGTACACCCCACCGCCGAACTCGACCTCGACGCCGGCCGCCTGGGCCCCGGTGACCGCGGCCTGGACCGCGTCGAGGGTGGACGTCGTCACCTCCGCGGCGACGGTGTCGTAGCTGATACTGCCCAGGGCGACGTGTTTGTCGGGCGAGATCGCGCTGGTCTGGAACGGGTCGGTGGCGCTGACCACCTGACCTTTGATGGCGGCCAGCTTCGTCACCGCTGCCTCGATCGCCGTCCGGTACTTCGCGTCGGTGATGTCACCGTCCGAGGCGGCGAACACGACCTGGGTCGAGGCGCCGGAGGCGGCCGGCAGCTTGGCCTGGAGCACCGAGACCACCTGCTGCGCCTCGGTCCCGGGGATGGTCACCGCGTCATTGGTCTTGCCCCCGCTGACCGATGCGATGACGCCGGCCCCGATCAACGCCACCAGCCAGACAGCGAGGACCGCCCACTTCTTGCGGAAGCACCAGCGGGACAGGCGGTACAGATAGGTGGACAACGGACTTCTCCTTCTTTCGGTCGATCACTGACTGTCCCGCCTCGGCTGCGTCGTCGTGAGCGGTCTCGGGAATACTCGGCGGCTGTGCCGCTCAGTACGTGGCGCGGCCGCCGCTGATGTCGTAGACCGCCCCGGTGGAGAAACTGCATTTCTCCGAGGCCAGCCAGGCCACCAGCTCGGCCACCTCCTCCGGCTCCCCGATCCGGCCCATCGGGATCAGGCCGGCCAGGCGGGCGAGTACCTCCGGTGCGGTAGCCGCGTTCATCGGGGTGTTGATGACGGCCGGGGCGATCGCATTGACCAGCACGCCCGACGACGCCAGCTCCTTGCCGAGCGACTTGGTCAGGGCGATCACCGCCGCCTTCGAGGCCGAATAGGCCGACAGTTGGGGGTTTCCGTCCTTGCCGGCGATGCTCGCGAAGTTGACGATCCGGCCCCAGCCTCGCTCGCGCATGCCGGGCACCACCGCTCGGCAGAGGTGGAAGATGCCGGTCACGTTCACCGCGAAGGTGGTCGCCCATTCCGTGTCGGAGATCTCCCAGAGCGGTTTGTTCGGCCCGATCACCCCGGCCGAATTGATCAGGATGTCCACCGGGCCACAGCTCTCGACGGCCGAGGCGACCGCGCCCGCATCGGTGACGTCGACCGTCAGGTCGGCATCAGGCGATCGGTCGAGGGTGAGGACGGTGATCCCGTCCGCCCGCAGCCGTTCCGCGGTGGCTCGGCCCAGACCGCTGACCCCTCCGGTGACCAATGCCGTTCGACTCATCCCTGTCCCTCCGTGGTCGCGACGCAGATCGCCCCGGTGACCGGCAGGTCGCCGACGATGCGCCGGGTGCTCGTGTCGAGAACCTCGACCCGGTCGGCGCGAGTGGCCGCGACGAGTAGCCGGGCCCCGCTCCGGGTCATCTGCCGGGGCCAGGCTCCGCAGTCGACCTCCTCGACCCGGGTGCCGTCCACGGTGAACACGGCGACGGTGTCGGCGCCACGGTTGGCCAGGTACAGGCGCGTCCCGTCGGCCGAGACCAGAAGATCGCTCGGGTAGTTGCGGTCGGCCCCTGGTCGCTCGGTGGCCGGGACGGACCGCCAGTCGACCAGCCGTCGGCCGTCCCGGCGGGCCAGCAGCAGGGACGAATCCAGTTCGCCGGAGACCGCGACCCGGTCTCCGGCCAGCAGCACCAGATGACGAGGTCCCGACCCGGCCGGAGCCGACGAGACCACCGGATCGACAAGACGACCGCCGATCGATCGGTAGCTGATCACCTGGTCGGCGCCGAGATCGGTGACCAGCACCTCGTCGCCCGGACCGAGGACACTCTGGTGGGGATGAGCGCCGTCCTGCCGCTCCGCGTCCGGGCCGGGTGACCCCGACCGTTCGAGAACCGTTGCCGCGCCGAGCGATCCGTCCGGCCCCACCGGCAATACGGCCACCGATCCTGAGCCGTAGTTGGTGACCACCAGATGCCGACCGTCCCGACCGAGTACACAGTGGCACGGTTCGGTACCGCCGGTTCCGACCGGTTCGCCCACGGCCCGGATCCGGTGACCGTCGATCCGCCAGGCCTGGGCCAGGCCCGATCCGACTCCCGACACACCGAACAGCCAACGGCCGGTGGGATCCGGGCAGAGGTACAGCAGCTCGTCGACCGGGGTGATCGGCCCGACGGCAAGGAGGTCGGAGGTGAACACGCTCACTCCGGCCGAGCCGGCCACGTAGATCATGCTGGCCACGAGCCCGGAGCGGCGGGTGCGTTGCGGCGCAGCCCTTCTCCAGGACGCTCCCCGGTCGACAGTCCCCCGCGCAGCACCGGCGTGCCGTTCACCAGCACGTCGTCGATTCCGACGGCCGTCCGCCGCGGGTGATCGTAATCGGCCCGGTCGACCACGGTCGCCGGGTCGACGACGACGAGGTCGGCCGCGGCGCCGACGACAATCCGGCCGCGGTCGCCCAGTCCGTGACGGGCGGCGGTCCGCCCGGCCAGGTGGGCCGCGGCCTGCGACCAGGTCATGTCCCGTCGTTCACGCACGTGACGCCCCAGGTAACGGGCGAATGTCCCCCACCCGCGCGGATGGGGATGACCACCGAGGTAGATGCCGTCGCTGGAGCCCAGATGTGCCCGGTGGGCGAAGATCTCGCCGAACTCGGCGACCGGCCGCTGGTGCGGGACCTTGAGCACGGCACTGACCGCCAGATCCGACGCGGCGATCAGGGTGAGCCCGAAGTCGCCCGGATCCGAGTCCACCCGGGCCGCCGCCTGGGCCAGCGTCAAACCCTCGGCCCAGGCGAATTCCGCCGTGCCGATCCCGGCGAGAGTGATGTTCTGCGCCCAGGCCGGCCCCAGGTCAGGGCGCAACGCCATGAGGGGCAGCCACTCTCGTGTCACGCGGCACCGGACGGCCGGGTCTCGCAACTGTTCGGCGGCCCGCCGGGCCCCCAGCCGCAGCAGGTCCGGCGGCAGCATGGGCATGGCCAGCAACGAACATCCTCGCCGGTAGGGGTAGGCATCGAAGGTGAGGTCGATGCCGTCGTCCAGGGCCGCGTCGACCCGCGAGGAGATCAGGTGGACCGGCCCGTGCAGGTGCGAGACGTGTACCGGAACGTCGGCCGCACGGGCGATCTCGCACACCTCGTCGATACCGGAGGCCAGGTTGGCCTCGTACCCGCCGCGCATGTGCGTCACGTACAGGGCGCCCGCCCGCGCCACCGGGCGGGCCAGCTCGACCAGTTCGGCGGTGTCGGCGAAACAGCCGGGTGCGTAGTCCAGGCCGGTCGAGAGGCCCAGCGCCCCCTCGGCCAGGCCATGCGCCACGTGGCGGGCCATCTCGGCCAGTTCGGGGGGCGTGGGCGGTCGGTCGGCGTCACCCATCACGAGTTGCCGGACGGTGCCGTGGGGCACCAGGTAGCCGACGTTGACCGGGCTCCCGCCGGACCATCCGTCGAGCAGGTCGGCCACGGTCGAGCCCCGGTAGGTCGGATGTGCCCCGTTGAGCGCGCCGAAGTAGGCGGTGGCGTAGCGGCCGTCGCCGGGGGCGAAGGAGACGCCGTCCTGCCCGGCGATCACGGTGGTCACCCCCTGCCGCAGCAGGGCGTCGGCGACCGCGGGGTCGAACACCGCGGCGTCGGCGTGGGAGTGCGCGTCGATCAGCCCGGGCAGCACCAACCGGTCGGTGCAGTCGACGACCAGGTCGCCGGGCTCCGGGTCGACCGCCCCCACCGCGGTGACCCGCTGCCCGGCGACCGCGACATCGGCGCGCCGTTCACCGGTGTCCGCGCCGTCCACCACGATGCCTCCGCGCAGTATCACGCGCCTCATCAGGTGTCACCGTCGGGGACCACAGGCGTTCCGGCGATGGCGATCTCGTCGGCCATCTGCAGGCGCCCGGCGAGCAGGCCGCCGTCGACCGGCAAGGTCACCCCGCTGATCCACGAGGCGTCGTCCCCGGCCAGGAACAGCACGGCCGCGGCGACGTCCTCAGGGCGTCCGATGCGACCGAGCGGGTACCACTTCGCGGCCCGGGTGATCACGTCGGGATCGACCGCCATGCGTTCCTCCCAGATCGGCGTGGCCACGGTGCCCGGTGCCACTGCGTTGCAGCGGATTCCGTGCCGGCCGTACCGAACGGCGATGCTCCTGGTCAGGCTGATGAGGCCGGCCTTGGCCGCGCTGTACGCCTCGTTGCCGACATAGGTCAACCCGTTGACCGAGGCGATGTTGACTATCGCGCCACCGCCGGCGGCGATCATGCCGGGCAGTACGGCCGAGATGGTGTGGAAGGCGCCGTCCAGACTGACGGCGATGTCCCGGCGCCAGATCTGCTCGGACAGGGAGTCGAAGGGCACGTCGGAGGCGACGGCGGCGTTGTTGACCAGCAGCCCCACCGGCCCCGCCGCCCGCTCGACCTGCTCGATCATGGCCGAGACCTGTTCGCGCACCGTCACATCGACCGTGACGGGGCGTGACCCGGCGATCGTGGCCGACACCCGCGCCGCCGCGTCGCCGTCGATGTCGGCGACGACCACCAGATCCCCGGCTGCGGCCGCCCGGGCCGCGATCACGGCACCGATCCCCGATCCGGCACCCGTGATCACGCTGACCCGCCCGGCCATCAGAAGTATGTCCGGATCATGCCGACGACGTGGGGGTCGTCGGCATCGGTATCGGCCAGCATCGGTATCAGCGTCCACTTGTCGATGGCCGTACACGGGTGGGACAGGCCCAACCGGATGATGTCCCCGACCTGTACGTCGTCGCCGGTGCCGACTCGCATGAAGGCGTGCTGATCGTTGAGCCCGGTGATGCTCGACCCGCGCACCGAAATGCTGGGAGCGTCCGGGCGCAGTCGCAGCTGTGGCTCGGGATACCCCTGGTCGAACGGGAGATCCCGGCGACCCGCGTCGAGCAGAGCCAGCCCGGGCTCCGGCTGCGAGACCACCCGGGCGAACGCGTGCATGGCCGATTCGAACGCCGGGCCGTCCGAGCGGGTGGACGGGGTGACGGAGCGGTAGTAGCCGTCGTCGTGGATCACGTAGGCCCCCGACCGGAGCACCACTTCGGTGGCCGGACCGGTCGTCCCCTCCGGGTCGGCGAGTCCGGCCAGCCGGGCCGCCACCTGGTCGAAATAGGCGCTGCCACCGACGGTGACCATCGCCCGGCCGGCGGTCGTCAGGTCGTACAGGGGCGAAACCGCGGCGTGCAGCGCGGCCAGGTCGTCGAGATACGCGTCGACGGCGGACAGTTGCCCGGCATCGGTTCCGTGGGCCACGGCCCCCTCGTATCCGCTCACTCCGACCAACCGGAGCCGGGGCGACCGGGCGACGGCTTGCGCGACGGCCGTGGCTGCGGCCAGCCCCCGGACGCCGGTACGACCGCCGAGCACACCGAGTTCGACGCACACGTCCACCGACGCCCCGGGCGGGAGCCCGTCCGTCATCAGTTCCACCGCCCGCACCGAGTCGACCCAGCTGGAGAACCGGAACGACGGGTCGGCGGCCTGCTCGGCCGCGAGCCATCGAAGGGCGCCCGGCCGCAACAGCGCGTTGGCCAGATGGATACGCGGCAGACCGAAGGCGCGCCCGACGCGCACCTGTGGCTCGTTGGCCAAGGTGATGCCCCAGGCACCGGCCTCGAGCTGGGCCAGATACAGCGCGGGCGCCATCGTCGTCTTGCCGTGTGGAGCCAGAGCCAGCCCCCGCTCGGCGCACCATGACGCCATGGCGGCGATATTCCCGGCCACACAACGGGAGTCGAGAGTCAACAGGGGGGTGCCGAAATCGGAGAGCCGGGCCCCACTGACCAGGAACTCGCTCACCGTGTACCCGTCGGCGACGGCCGGTGCGGCCTTGAAGCGCCAGTCCAGCACTTCGTCGCCGAGGGCCGCCACGGCGGCGCCAAGTGGTGCGAGTTCGGGGATCACGACGCTGACCTTACGAGGCGGCCGCGGGTCCCCGGTTCCCGCCCGGGGGCCGGCCACCCCGATCCGCCGATCCGACGCCTGGCCACCAGATGCTCAGGTGGCTCGGGCAAGGCCGAGCGAAGCGAACCGATGGCCGGGGAAGATCGTGGCCAGACTCCCGACCGACAGTCGTTTCTGGATCAGTTCGCCGAGCACGTCGTAGGCATTGTTGACCGACGGCACGTCACCGTCGGCCAGGGTGGCCGCCGACAGCGGGGTCCACTTGCCGAACACACTCGCCCGCGCCAGCCCGCCGCCGAGCAGGAACATGGTCGAGCCGGTCCCGTGGTCGGTGCCGTTCGACGCGTTGATCTGCACCCGCCGGCCGAACTCGGTCATGACGGCCACCGTCACCCGCTTCCGGCGGGCCGGGCCGAGGTCGGTCATGAAGGCGGCCAGGGCATCTGATGCCGATCTGGTCAAGGCATCGAGATCACCGGCCTCGTCGGTGTGGGTGTCCCACCCGCCGACGTCGACGGTTGCCACCTCGACGCCGACCTCGCTCCGGAGCAACGTGGCCAGATCGGCCAGGGACGACGCGAAGCCGCCCTTCGGGTAGACCGCTCCGTGCTGGGGCCCGGCCGACGCGTTGGCTTTCTGGGCGGTGCCGATGGCGCTCAACGTGGTCGTCACGTCCTCGGCCAGCGCGCCGGCGAATCCTCGGTAGAGCGAACTGATCGCCGCCATGCTCTGCGGCTTCACCCCGTCCCACCCCGGGAAGTTGAAGGCGGCGAGCGAACTCATTCCGAGCTTCTGCTGGTTCCCGGCGAACGAGGCGGGCATCGCCGACCCCTCGGCCAGGGCCCGGAACGTGGTGCCCGGCCCCAGCGCCTGCAGCGTGCGGTCCAGCCAGCCGGTGGTCGAGGACGGGCCGCCGCGCTCGAGCACCTGTTGCGCCTGGAAGTGGCTCCGGGTCACCCCGGCCGCCGAGACGGCCGGCACGAAGGCGAGTTCGCCGGTGGCCCAGAGCGGCAGCAACGAGTCGAAGCCCTTGTTCACACCCCATCCCGATGTGCCGGCGAGAGCACGGATGTCGGCATTGGCGGGCACGAGCGGCCCGCGCACACTCCGCAGATACCCGCCGCCCAGGAGGTCGCCCTGCGGGATCAGCATGCGGAGGCCGTCGGCCCCGCCACGCAGGAAGACGACGACCAGGGTGTTGCCGGTCGACGCGGCCGACGCGGCGTAGGCGACCCGGGTGGTCACCAGTTGCGAGGCCAGCGCGGCCACCCCGGCCATGCCGACGCCCTGCAGCATCCGGCGGCGGGTGAAACCGCGGGACCAGGCCGCGTCCTGGTCGGCCAGACCGGCCTGCACCTTCTCGGCGTGCCGGCACAGCACCTCCGATGGAACGCCGCGTGTCGTCATGGGCCCTCCCGGCCGGTCAGCGTCGCGCATGGTCGGGTCCGTCCAGGATGAGCGGCACCAAGTGGTCCAGGTACCACCGCAGATTCGAACCGGCGAGCGGGGTGGACGCCGGTTCACCCAGGAATTTCTGCAGAGCGGCCATGTCGCCGGGGCGCAGCGGGTTCCCGACCAGTCGCTGGGTGAGGGCGGCGATCGCCGCACCGCTGGTGGCCGGCTTGGCCGGCCCGTACAGGGTGGTGTTGGCCGGCGCGGCGAACTGATCCTTCCACCAGTTCTGGGCGAAACCGCGGTGGTACTCCCACAGGCGCAGCAGGGTGCTGGACGACCGCCACGCGGCCGACACATCGGGATAGCCGTTGGGCGGGGCCCATTCCAGCGGCACGTTGCCCATCGACGCGGTCATCCACCGCAGGGTGTCCAGCGCCGCCCTGGTGTCGCGCCCCATGTTCACATCCAGGATCCGCAGAGTGGCCAGGAGGTTCTCGGTCGGGCGCCGGAGCTTCTGCCGCTTGCTGGCCCAGAACTCGGCCGATGTGTAGATCACCTTGAGGGCCGGCAGGATGGCGGTGTGACCGGCCAGGTAGGCCTGCGCCACGCGGGCCACCAACGCGGCCGGCGGGTTGTCGGAAACGTAACGGACGCAGAGCTTCTGGGCCAGATGCGATGCGGTGGCCGGGTGGCCGGCCAGGTAGCGCAGGTAGGCGTCGCCGACGGCCTGGCCGTCGCCCGGTCCGGCGTTGTCCGCGGTGAACCCGAGGATCTTGACCTTTCCGGTCCAGTGGTCGGACGGGCGGTACACGTAGCTCCCGTTGTCATCCACCCCGCGACCGGTGAGCAGTCGGGCCGAGTTCTTGACGTCCGATTCGCTGTACCGGGCTCCGAGCCCGACGGTGTGCAGTTCCAGCAGTTCCCGGCCGTAGTTCTCGTTCACCAGCCGCTTGGTGGATTCGGCCAGGTTCAGATACCGCAACATGGCCGGGTTGCGGGCAGAGGCCACCAGCATGTCGCTGAACGTGCCAAACGCATACTTGCGGATGACGTCGCGGTCGATGGTGTGGCGGATCCAGGTCTGGCCGTCGGCGTGGTTGGCGACGTTCAGATGATTGGCGAAGAAGTCGACCACCGTCTCGAACAGCTGGGCCGGGCTGAAGGCCTGAAGCCCGAGGGTCACGGCGGTGAGCTGGTCCATCATCTCCCAGCCGTACTCGTGACCGGACGCCTTCAGGGCCGCTCTGACCTGGGCCGGGCTCTTGGTGAGGAGCGGTCCGGCGGCGGCGATCCTGGAATGGGCACCGTAGTTCGGGTACCGCCGCCCGAGGGTGACCTGGCTGTCCCACCAGTTGATCGGGGTGTACCGGGTCAGCCAGTTCAGAGTGCCCGGCGTGGCGCCGAAGGAGAATCGGGAGAGCAGGTGGAACCGCTGGGCCGCAGTAGGTTTCGTCGGGACCGGGCTGGCCGCCATCCGCGTCACCTTGTACCTTTCGTGCGGATCGGCCTGGGTGCCGCCGGTCGATCCGTGAATTGCGGCTACGTAACGCGTTCTCCGATCTACGGAACGTCACCAGGCTAGGAGGTATCCCCCGGTTTGGCCAGGCTGTGGCCACAGTTCACTCTCGGGTGCCCACCGTCAGGGTCGGGCGAGTGCTCTGCGTATCGCCGGGACGACGTCATCGGCGGATCGCGAGGTGCTGACCACCACGATGGTCGTGCTCTCGTCGACCGAGCGTGACGACGAGCCGAACAGCGCCACCACCTGCTGCATGGCGTGATCGACCTCGCCGATCGGGTCGGTGGTGTCTCCACGCAGCCAGCGCCGCAGTACGTGGTTGTGGGCGGCGGCGACCGACGAGGCCATCAGTTCGGCCCGCAGCGCATCGTCCTCGGTCGGACCCATCCAGTTGGCGATGAACTCGCGGAACAGGCGCTGATACTGCGCCACACTGGCGATCTCACGATCCCGGAGGGCCGACACCCGGCTGGTCAACGCGTATCGCATCCGCGCTCGGTCCCCCTCCTCGACGTACCGGAGCAGAACCAACCGGACCGCTTCGGACACCGCAACCAGTGCGGTGCTGTCGGTCGAGGCGTCCAACCGGCGCCGGATGGCCTCCATCAGGTGCTCGTGGTCGGGGAAGATCACGTCGTCCTTCGACCGGAAGTTCCGGAAGAAGGTGGTCCGGCCGACGCCGGCCCGCTCGGCGATCTCCTCGACCGTGGTCAGGTCGTAGCCGCGCTCGCCGAACAACTGGAATGCGGCGGCGATCAGGCGTTCCCGCACCGGGGTCATGCTCACGGCCTCATCCTTCCGCACCCGGGGTGGCCGGGCGCGCCACCTGGTGTTGTCCCGATCGATGGTACGCAGTACCGTTGCATGAGCACCCCGTACCGCAGGACACGCGGAGAGGGCGAGAACAGGCCGATCCAATGGAGGATCCTCGTGACCCAGGTCGACCCCGACACCGTGGCCACCGCGGACATGCACACCACGGCCGGCAAGCTGGCCGACCTGCGCGCCCGGATGGAGCAGGCCCAGCACCCGGGGACGCCGGAAGCGATCGAACGCCAGCATTCACGGGGTCGGCTCACCGCTCGAGAGCGGGTCGACCTGCTGCTGGACGCCGGCTCCCTGGTCGAGTTCGATGCCCTGGCCCGGCATCGATCCAGCAATTTCGGGCTGGCCGACAAACGGCCGGTCGGTGACGGCGTGATCGCCGGTCACGGCACGGTCGACGGCCGTCAGGTGTGTGTGTTCTCCCAGGACGTCACGGTGTTCGGCGGCGCGCTCGGCGAGGTCTACGGCGAGAAGATCGTGAAGGTGATGGACTTCGCCCTCAAGACCGGTCGGCCCCTGGTCGGCTTGATCGAAGGCGGTGGCGCCCGCATCCAGGAGGGGGTCGTCTCCCTCGGCCTCTACGCCGAGATCTTCAAGCGCAACGTGCACGCGTCCGGGGTGATCCCGCAGATCTCGGTGATCATGGGAGCGGCCGCCGGCGGCCACGTCTACTCCCCCGCCCTGACCGACTTCGTGGTCATGGTCGACCGGACGTCCCAGATGTTCATCACCGGACCGGACGTGGTCAAGACGGTCACCGGTGAGGACGTGACGCTGGAGGAACTGGGCGGCGCGCGCACCCACAACACCCGGTCCGGCAACGCCCACCACCTTGCCGCCGACGAGCACGACGCCATGGAATTCGTCCGTGCTCTGCTGTCCTACCTGCCGTCCAACAACCTCTCGGTGCCCCCACCGGAGGGCGACTGGCCCGCTCCCGGGCCCGCCGACGACGAGCCGACCGACACCGATCTGGCCCTGGACACGCTGATCCCCGACTCGGCGAACCAGCCCTACGACATGAACACCGTGGTGCAGGCCGTGCTCGATGACGGTGAGTTCCTGCCGGTGCAGGACCTGTACGCCCCCAACGTGATCACCGGATTCGGACGGGTCCGCGGCCGCAGCGTTGGCATCGTGGCCAACCAGCCCATGCACCTGGCCGGCACCCTGGACATCAACGCATCGGAGAAGGCGGCCCGGTTCGTCCGCACCTGCGACGCGTTCAACGTCCCGGTCCTCACCTTCGTCGACGTCCCCGGTTTCCTGCCGGGCACCGACCAGGAGTGGAACGGCATCATCCGGCGCGGCGCGAAGTTGATCTATGCGTACGCCGAGGCGACGGTCCCGCTGGTCACGGTGATCACCCGCAAGGCCTACGGCGGGGCCTATGACGTGATGGGATCCAAGCATCTCGGGGCCGATGTCAACCTGGCCTGGCCGACCGCGCAGATCGCGGTGGTCGGCGCGGCCGGCGCCGTGAACATCCTCTACCGCCGCGAGCTCGCCCGCGCCGAGCGCAACGGTGACGACGTCGCCGCCGTGCGGAGCCAGCTGCAGACCGAGTACGAGGACACCTTCGCCAATCCGTATCTGGCCGCCGAGCGCGGCTACGTCGACCAGGTGATCGCTCCGTCGGAGACCCGGGCCGCGATCGGCCGCGCACTGGACGTGTTGGCCGACAAGCGCGAGATCCTGCCGCCCCGCAAACACGGGAACATCCCTCTGTGAGCGCCCGGCCCGACCACCGGGACGAGGACGACGTGGCGGCGGTGATCGCCGTGCTGTCCGCCCTGGCCGCGTCCGTCCCGGCGCCCGAGGTGCCGGCGCCGCGGTCGTTCTTCGCCCGTCAGCTCGGTCCGGTATCGCCGCAGACACCCGGTGCCTGGTGGGCGTCAGGACTGCCGCGATGAACACCACCGCCCGCCGGGTTCCGGCCCGCCGACTCCACGGGGATTGCTGATGCACACCGTTCTGATCGCCAATCGCGGCGAGATCGCCGTCCGGGTCGCGCGGGCGTGCGCCGACGCCGGGCTGCGATCCGTCGCCGTCTACGCCGACCCGGATGCCGACGCCCTGCACGTCCGGGCCGCCGACGAGGCCTACGCCCTGCGCGGCAGCACCCCGGCCGATTCCTACCTGGACATCGCCAAACTGCTGGACGTGGCCGCGCGGGCCGGTGCCGACGCCGTTCATCCGGGCTACGGTTTCCTGTCCGAGAACGCCGACTTCGCCCAGGCCGTGCTGGATGCCGGGCTGATCTGGATCGGGCCGTCACCCCAGGCGATCCGCGATCTGGGCGACAAGGTCACGGCCCGGCACATCGCGACCAGGGCCGGTGCCCCGCTGGTGCCCGGAACCGCCGAGACCGTCAGCGGCGCCGACGAGGTGATCGCGTTCGCGACCGAACACGGCCTGCCGGTAGCCATCAAGGCGGCCTTCGGAGGCGGCGGCCGCGGGCTGAAGGTGGCCCGGACCATGGCCGAGATTCCGGAGCTGTACGACTCGGCGGTCCGCGAGGCGGTCGCCGCGTTCGGGCGGGGCGAATGCTTCGTCGAGCGCTACCTGGACCGGCCCCGGCATGTCGAGGCCCAGGTGCTGGCCGACACCCACGGCAACGTGATCGTGGTCGGAACCCGCGACTGCTCGCTCCAGCGCCGCCACCAGAAACTGGTGGAGGAGGCGCCGGCGCCGTTCCTGACCGACGAGCAGCGCGCCCGGATCCACCAAGCGGCCAAGGCGATCTGCGCGGAAGCCGGCTACCACGGAGCCGGCACGGTGGAGTTCCTGGTCGGGCGGGACGGGACCATCTCCTTCCTCGAGGTCAACACGCGACTGCAGGTCGAACACCCGGTTTCGGAGGAGACCAGCGGCCTGGATCTGGTGCTGGAGCAGTTCCGTATCGCGGTCGGCGAGAAGCTGCAGTACGAGGGGGATCCGGTGCCGCGGGGTCATTCGATCGAGTTCCGCATCAACGGCGAGGATCCGGGTCGCGGGTTCCTCCCCGCTCCCGGCACGGTGACGTCGTTCCATGCGCCGAGCGGGCCCGGCGTGCGGGTCGACTCCGGGGTCGAGTCGGGGTCGGTGGTCTCGGGTGCGTTCGACTCGCTGCTGGCCAAGGTGATCGTCACCGGAGCCGACCGGCCCCAGGCGCTGGCCCGGGCCCGGCGGGCCCTGGCCGAGATGCGCGTCGAGGGCATGGCCACGGCGCTGCCGTTCCACCGAGCGGTGCTGGCCGATCCGGCCTTCGTCGGCGACGGGCAGTCGTTCGACGTGCACACCCGCTGGATCGAGACCGAGTTCGACAACCAGATCCCCCCGTTCGGCCCAGTCGACCTGACCGGCTCACCGGCCGTCGAAGCGAGGCAGACCATCGTGGCCGAGGTCAACGGCCGTCGGGTCGAGGTGGTGCTTCCGGCCGGCCTGGGCCAGAGCGTGGCGACCGCGGGGGCACCGGCCCGGGCCCGTCGAGCCCGGAAGGCGGCCGGCCCGGCGGCCTCCGGACACGCGGTGGTCGCCCCAATGCAGGGCACGGTCGTCAAGGTGGCGGTCGCCGACGGCGACATCGTGGTTACCGGCGATCTGATCGCGGTCATCGAGGCGATGAAGATGGAGAACCCGGTCAACGCGCACAAGGACGGCACGGTGAGCGGCCTGAGCCTGATCGTCGGCGCTCCGGTCGTCGGCGGCGCCGTCATCGCCGAGATCGTCTGACATGCGCCCGGAACAGGCAATCTGGGAGAGCCAGGCGGCCGCGGTGCTCCGCCGGGCCCGACGGTTGCCGGCCGACGCTCCGGACGAGGCGGTCTGGGCGACCCTGACCCGCACCACGGTGGAGGGCATCCCGGTTCCCCCGCTGGGCCTGCCCGGCCCGGCGCCGAGCGTCGACGACGGCCGACGCAACGGCCCGTCGGGCGGATGGCAGATCCGGGCCGCCGTCGTCGATTCCGATCCGGACCGGGCCGCGGACACGGCCCTGGCGGAATGGCAGGACGACTCCGATTCCCTCTGGATCCGGATCGGCGGGGCCGGGGTCGCGCCGGATGACCTGACGCGGGCCCTGCACCTCCTCCCGCTCGATGCCGTCCCGGTGGTGCTGGAGGCCTCCGGCGCCACGTCGGACATCCAGGCCGCCCGGGCCTTCTCCGCGGTGCTGGAGCGCCGCGGGCTGCGTCCGGCCGGTGCGGGTTCGCTCGGCGGCGACCCTCTGGGGCGGCTGGTCCGCCGACGCGGAACCGGACCGGAGGTGGAGCCGGCTGTTCGTGATCTGGCTGCCCTGGCCACCGATCTCGGGATCGGGGCCCTGGTGGTCGACGGAACGGCCGTGCACGACGCCGGAGCCGGCGATGCCGGCGAACTCGGCTACGTCCTGGCCGGCTGCGTGGCCTACCTGCGGGTCCTGGAGTCGATCGGCGTCACGGTCTCGGCCGCGCTGGCCCTGCTGCAGGTCCGCCTGGCGGCCACCGACGAGGAGTTCTCGACGATCGCGAAGTTCCGGGCGGCCCGGCTGCTGCTGGCCCGGGTGACCGAGCTGTGCGGCGGCCAGGGTGAGCCGGCACCGCCGATCCACGCCGTCACCTCCGGCCCGATGATGACGCGGTACGACCCGTGGACGAACCTGCTCCGTACCACCGTGGCCGCCTTCGGGGCCGGGGTGGGCGGGGCGGATGTCCTGACCGTCCAACCCTTCGATGCGGCCCTGGGTATCCCCGACCAGCGTTCCCGTCGTTGGGCCAGGAACATCTCGTCGCTGTTGATCGCCGAATCGCACGTCGCCGACGTGCGTGACCCGGCCGGCGGCGCCTGGGCCATCGAGACCCTGACCGATCGCATTGCCGACGCCGCCTGGGCGGCGTTCCTGGAGATCGACCGCGGCGCCGGCATCGCCGGACGCGCGCAGGATGGCTCGCTGACGGCCATCTTCGCACCCACCGCGGCCGAGCGGACGCGGCGGATCAACACCCGCCGCCAGCCGATCACCGGGATCTCCGAATTCCCGTTGGCCGGCGAGCAATTGCTCAACCGACCGCCTCATCGGGAACCGGTCGACGGTCGCGACCACCAGACCCCTTCCTGGGCCGCCGGTTTCGAGACACTGCGGGACCGGCCGAGCGCCTCGGTGTTCGTCGCCACGCTGGGCCGGCTCGCCGACTACAACGCCCGGTCCGGATTCGTGGTCAATGCATTCACCGCGGGCGGTATCGGCGTGATCGAGGCCGGGCCGACCCGGACCGCGGACGAGGTCATCCAGCGCTACCGGGCCCGACCGTCACCGGTGGTCTGCCTGGCCGGCCCGGATGCGACCTACGCCGACCGGGGCGCTGAGGTGATAGCCGGGTTGCGCGCAGCGGGCGCCGCCCGCGTGGTGCTCGCCGGTCGCCCGGCGGGCGACCTGGCCGACCTGGTCGACGATCACATCGCCGCCGACGATGACGTGCTGGCCTTCCTGTTGCGCACCCGGCAGGCGCTGGCCACCGACCCCGGATCGGAGAACCACCGATGACCGTTCCCTCGGACTTCACCGGATTCTCCTGGCGGGGAACGAAGATCGCCGAGCCGGTCGACGGTGCGGCTGCCTTCGACGCCCCCGAGGGCGTCCGGATCTCGCCGGTCTACTCACCGGGCGATCTGGACGGCGTCGGCACCCTGCACACCTTCCCGGGATCGCCCCCGTACCGTCGAGGGCCGTACCCGACCATGTACACCACCCAGCCCTGGACCATCCGGCAGTACGCCGGCTTCTCGACGGCGGCGGAATCGAACGCCTTCTACCGCCGGAATCTGGCCGCCGGGCAGAAGGGACTGTCGGTCGCCTTCGACCTGCCGACGCACCGCGGATACGACTCCGACCACCCCCGGGTGGTCGGCGATGTGGGAATGGCCGGGGTGGCCATCGATTCAATTCTGGACATGCGCGAATTGTTCGACCACATCCCGTTGGGCAGTACGTCGGTGTCGATGACGATGAACGGGGCGGTGCTGCCGATCCTGGCCCTGTACATCGTGGCCGCGGAAGAACAGGGCGTGCCCCCGGAGAAACTGTCCGGCACCATCCAGAACGACATCCTCAAAGAATTCATGGTGCGCAACACCTACATCTACCCACCCGATCCGTCGATGCGGATCATCTCCGACATCTTCCTGTACACGGCCGCGAGAATGCCGGCCTTCAACTCCATCTCGATTTCCGGTTACCACCTGCAGGAGGCCGGTGCCCCGGCCGACCTGGAGCTGGCCTACACATTGGCCGACGGAATCGCCTATCTCCGGGCCGGGCAGGATGCCGGGCTGGACATCGACGCCTTCGCGCCGAGACTGAGCTTCTTCTGGGCGATCGGGATGAACTTCTTCATGGAGGTGGCCAAACTCCGGGCGGCGCGGGTGCTGTGGAGCCGGATCGTCGCCGAATTCGGCGCGAAGAATCCGAAATCGTTGTCACTGCGGGCCCATTGTCAGACCTCCGGCTGGTCGCTGACGGCGCAGTCACCGTTCAACAACGTGGCTCGTACGTGCATCGAGGCGATGGCAGCCACCCAGGGGCACACCCAATCCCTGCACACCAATGCGTTGGACGAGGCCATCGCCCTGCCGACCGACTTCTCTGCCCGCATCGCCCGGAACACCCAGCTGTTGCTGCAGCAGGAGTCGGGCACCACCGCGATCATCGACCCATGGGGCGGGTCCTATTACGTCGAACGTCTCACCGACGATCTGGCCGACCGGGCCTGGTCGCACATCCAGGAGATCGAGGCAGCCGGGGGAATGGCCAAGGCGATCGAGGCCGGCATCCCGAAGCTGCGGATCGAGGAGGCGGCCGCCCGCACCCAGGCCCGGATCGACTCCGGGTCACAACCGGTGGTCGGGATCAACACCCACGTCGCCGACGACGAGGCGCTCGAGGTCCGGAAGGTCGACAACCGCGCCGTGCTGCAAGCCCAGATCGCCAAGCTGGAGCGACTGCGGGCCGACCGCGACCAGCAGGCCGTCGACGCCGCCCTGGACGCGTTGACCGCGGCTGCGTCGGCCGGGCCGTCCCGGTCGGGGGACCTGTCCGGCAACCTGTTGGCGCTGGCCGTCAACGCCGCCCGGGCCCGGGCGACGGTGGGTGAGATCTCGGATGCCCTGGAGCGGGCCTACGGACGCCACACGGCGGTGATCCGGACGATCACCGGCGCCTACCGTGAGGCTTCGGGCGACGACGACGCGGTCGCCCGGGCGCTCGCCGCCACGGCGCGGTTCGCCGAGGCCGAGGGACGCCGCCCGCGCATCCTGGTCGCCAAGATGGGGCAGGACGGCCACGACCGCGGCCAGAAGGTGATCGTCTCCGCCTTCGCCGACCTGGGGTTCGATGCCGACGTCGGGCCGCTGTTCTCGACTCCGGCCGAGGTTGCGGCCCAGGCGGTCGACGCCGACGTGCACATCGTCGGGGTGAACTCCCTGGCCGCCGGACATCTGACGCTGGTTCCGCAACTGCGCGATGCGCTGGCCGACCTGGGGCGGCCGGACATCATGATCGTCGTCGGCGGGGTCATACCGCCGGCCGATGTGCCACTGCTGCTGCAGGCCGGGGCGACGGCGGTGTTCGGACCGGGCACCGTCATCGCCACCGCCGCGCTCGATCTGCTGAGGCGGCTCTCACCGTCGGTCGTCTGAGCCGTTGTGACGACGAGCCGGCGAACGTCCCCGCGCCGGCGCGTCGCGCCGCACCGTGGTGGGCGGCCCGGCTCGGCTACCGCGTGGTGAACGACGTCTGGCAGGCCCATCGGGTCGAGCCCTTGCTCGCGGCTACGGTGATGACGACCTTGAAACCGTGAGTGGCCCGGCCGATCGAATAGGTGGCCGAGGCAACGCCCTTGGCGGTGGCGTGAACCGACTTCTTCGTGTTCGTGGTCTTGTACTTGGCGACCGTGGTGACGGCGGCGCCGGCGCCGACGTTCTTCACGGTGACCACCACCTTGCTGTTCTGCGTGGGCCGCGAGTTCGACACGCTCGCCGAGCAGGCCTTGGCCGCTACCGCGGCGTGCAGGGCCGGGGCCGGGGCGGCCTGCGCCACCGACGGAACGATGGTGGCCGTGATGGCCAGGACGGCGGCGGCGACGGCTGAACGGAAGCGCAAGGTGGTCCCCCTGGATGAGTGCACCCAACGGACGCGGGCGGCCCTTGCACTGTACGAAGACCTGAGACCCACCCCTGGCATCCGGTTGGGTTTTCATCCGGCGGTGATCGCCAGCCACTCGAACGAGTGGTGTCCGGCGGCCGGCAGTATCCTGCGGGCCATGGAGGGTCCGGAGCGGCCGTTGCCGACCGACACCCGCACCGTGGTGCTGGTCGAGGGGGCGAGCGACCGGCGCGCGGTCGAGGCGTTGGCCGGGCGTCGGGGACGCAGCCTGCTCGCCGAGGGAATCGCGGTGGTGGCCATGGGCGGAGCCACGAACATCACGAAATTCCTCGTGTACTACGGGCCGACCGGTCGGAATCTGCGGGTCGCGGGCCTGTACGACCAAGGCGAAGTGCGGTTCTTCCGGCGGGGCCTGGCCCGCGCGGGTCTCGGCGACAACCTTTCGGTCGCGGCCATGGCGGCTCTCGGTTTTCATCCCTGCGTGGTCGATCTGGAAGACGAATTGATCCGCGCGCTCGGCGTGTCAGCAACGGAGCGACTGCTGGCCGAAAACGATGACCTGGCGGCCTTTCGCACCATGGAGCAGCAACCCGCGTCGATCGGCCGCCCGACCCTGGCCCTGCTGCATCGGTTCATGGGCACCCGCGGCGGCCGGAAGATCCGGTACGCCACCCTCATGGTCGATGCCCTCCCCCTCGACGAGGTCCCCCGGCCGTTGCGAATGCTGGTCGATCAGCTGTAGACGACCTCCGACGGCGCCGCCGCCTACTGTGTGGTGGCTGCTCGCCTCGGACGCGCCTCGGCGCGTCCCGTACGGCCGAATCAGAATACGGGATCACGAACCTTACACTCGAACGAACACCCAATCAGGCCGAAAAGCCGCCGCTCGGTGGCGGTAACTCGTCGACCACCGCAGACGCCGGAAAAAATAGATCCGCAAAGATTCTTCTTTGCCCTATCGCCCGACGTAACTCTCACTGGCGCAACGGTTCTCCCTTGTTGTTGGCTAAGCTAAGGAAATGGATCCGGCCCTACAGAACGCCGTCCACATGCTTTTGACAGGTTCATCGAGTCCACTTACGTGATAGGCACGACGATTCCGGCGAAAAGAGACGAACATCCCCACTGACATGAGTTCGACGGCCATTCGCGCTCGCCGCGCGGCAAGACCGCCGAGCGACTACTCCCAAGTGCTGCAGTCCGCGCAGTCGCTGAACCTGATGCGGCGCGCCTACAGCTACTACGCGATCCGGTTCGGCATGCTGGCCGCCGCTCTGGCCGGGGTGTGGGTCGCCTTCGCCTTCGTCGGGAACAGTTGGAGTCAGCTGGCCATCGCGGCCACGCTAGGTCTCGTGCTGACGCAGATCATCTTCTACAGCCACGACGCCGCCCACCGGCAGGTGTTCGCCGGACAGAAGGCCAACGAGATGGCGGCCCTGATCATGGGCACCTTGATCGGCGGCGTCAGCCTGGCGTGGTGGCACAACAAGCACAACAAGCATCATGCCGCCCCGAACCAGATCGGCAAGGACTCGGACATCGCCGCTTCGGTCGTGCACTTCTACCCGGCCGAGAACCCGCCGCGCAACCGGGTGCTGGGCTTCCTGCACCGCCGGCAGGGCTGGTGGTTCTTCCCGCTGCTGGCCGTCGAGATGCTCAACCTCCACGTCCAAGGCGTCCAGGCCGTCGTCACGCGCAAGGGTCTCAAGCGCCGCTGGATCGAGGCGGCGATGCTGGTGGTCCGTCTAGGCGGCTACCCGGCGATCCTGTTCATCTTCCTGTCCCCGGGTATCGCCGGAGCGTTCCTGGGCGTGCAACTCGCGGTCACCGGGATGTATCTGGGCGTCTCCTTCGCCGCCAGCCACATCGGCATGGCGATCCTGCCGCACGATTCCCGCATCGACTTCTTCCGCCGTCAGGTGCTCACCTCCCGCAACATCGCCGGCGGCCGGATCGCGAGTTTCGCCATGGGCGGCCTGAACTATCAGATCGAGCACCACCTGTTCCCGAGCATGCCCCGGCCGCACCTGCACAAGGTCCGCACGGTGGTGCAGAACTACTGCGC
The DNA here is from genome assembly GCF_900104535.1 of Nakamurella panacisegetis. Classification (NCBI taxonomy): domain Bacteria; kingdom Bacillati; phylum Actinomycetota; class Actinomycetes; order Nakamurellales; family Nakamurellaceae; genus Nakamurella; species Nakamurella panacisegetis. The sequence continues at coordinate 130,532 of NZ_LT629710.1, forward strand.
CAACAGCCAGGTCGAGTACAACGAGGTCAGCATTCTGCGGGCATGGCGGATCGTGGCCGTCTACCTGAACAAGGTGGGCCTGTCCGCCAGCCGTTTCCAGTGCCCCATGGTCGCGTCCCTCCGATAGGGCACCGTGGGCCGACGGCCGGGCGTCGCCCGGCGGTCGGCCCACCCTTTGCACCGCGCCGCCGGCCGGTCGGTCAGACCGCCGTCGGCGGCGCCGCGTCGACCATCATCTGGGCCAGCACGGACGCCGCCGCACTCGGCGGCCGATCGGCCGGCTGCGCCAGCTGCACCGGCCAGGTCAGATCGACGTCCGAGATCGTGAGCACGGCCACCCCGTCGGGGCGTGGCCGGACGAAGCCGGGCACCAGACTCACCCCCAACCCGGCCCTGACGTAGGCCGCCGCCTCGCCGGCATCGGCGATCTCGACGACGACCCGGCGCCGCCGCCCGGCCTCGCGAAACGCGCGGTCGACAATGGTCCGGTTACCGAAGCCCACCGGAAAGTCGATGAACGGCTCGTCGGCCACGTCGGCCAGGGTGGCGTCGGCCCGGTCGGCCAGGCGATGGTCGTCCCGCACCACCAGGAGCAGCGGGCTGGACCCGAGCGAACGTAGTTGCAGCCCGGCCGGCGCGCCGCCGCTGATCGAGAGAATGGCCAGGTCCAGGCCGCCGTTGACCACGAGCTCGGCCAGACCGGCCGATCCGGTCATATTGGCCCGCAACGACAATGTGACGCCCGGATAGGCCCGGTGGAAGCGCCCGACCACGTCGGGCACATCGATCGGCGCGACCGAGGTCATCGTGCCGACGCGCACGGTGCCGCGCAGCCCGGTCCGCACCTCGGCGACCACGTCACGCGCGGCCACCGCGGCGTCGATCGTGGCCCGTGCCTTGGGCAGCAGCGCCCGCCCGGCCTCGGTCAGGTCCATCTGCTTGGAGCTGCGGACGAACAGCACCGTGTGCAGCTCGCGTTCCAGGTTCTTGATGGCGGCGCTGACCGCCGACTGGACCACGTGCAGGCGCTGTGCGGCCCGAGTGAAGCTGCCTTCGTCGCACACGGCCAGGAAGTACTCGAGCTGCCGGAGTTCCATCGGCCAATCATCACTGATGGTGGGGATTGATATCAAGAATTGTCGCTGGCGTTGATGCTCGCTCGGGCGCACAGTGATGACGTCACCACCGACAGGGAGCCTGAAAAGATGTCCGTCATCACCACCGCACAACAGCACCGCACCCGTCACGGCCTGGGTTTCTGGTTGATCGCCGCGGTGTTCGTCACCGCCATGGCCTTCTCCACCGTCTCCACTCCGCTGTACCCGCTGTACGAGAAGCGCGACGGCTTCGGCTCGTTCACCGTCACCATCGTGTTCGCCGTCTACGCGGTCGGGGTGGTGACCAGCCTCCTGTTGTTCGGGCACGTCTCGGACTGGGTGGGCCGGCGACGGATCCTGTTGCCCGCCCTGAGCATCGAGATCGTCGCCGCCGTCGTGTTCGTCGTCTGGCCCGATCTTCCCGGCCTGATCATGGCCCGGTTCATCACCGGATTCGCGGTCGGCATGATCACCGCCACCGCGACCGCTCACCTGAGCGAACTGCACGCGGCGAGTCGGCCGGAGCAGGGCACCGCCCGTTTCGAACTGGTCTCCACCGCGGCCAACATCGGCGGTCTCGGCCTGGGCCCGCTGGTCGCCGGGATCCTGGCTCAGTGGGCACCGGCTCCGCTCACCACCCCCTACCTGGTGTTCGCCGGCCTCCTGGGGCTCGGCATCGTGGCCGTCCAGCTCACCCCGGAGACCGTTGTCGCGCCGACCGAACCGGTTCCGTACCGGCCGCAGCGGGTCAGCCTGGGCCACGGCGACAAGAGGAAGATTCTGGCCGCGATGGCCGCGGGCTTCACCGCGTTCGCCGTGTTCGGCCTGTTCACGTCGCTGGCGCCGACATTCCTGTCGGGGACCCTCGGGCACCCGGCCCGGGTGCTGGCCGGCGCCGTCGTGTTCATCGTCTTCACCGTCTCCGCCCTGGCCCAGTCGTTCACGCGTGGCATGGCCCCGCACCGCCAGATGCTCACCGGCATCGTCGGTGAAGCCGCGGGTCTGGTGGTGCTGACCGTCGGTGTGGAATCGGCGGCACTCGCACCGTTCCTGGTCGGCGGGGCGCTGGCCGGAGCCGGCGCCGGCGTGTTGTTCAAATCCGCGATCGGAACCGTCGTGGCGCAGGCACCGGCCGCCCAGCGCGGTGAAGCGCTGGCCGGCCTGTTCCTGATCGCCTACCTGGGCCTCATCGGACCGGTGCTGGCCGTCGGGCTGGCCACGCAGTACATCTCGACCGCCAGTGCGTTGTTGTGGTTCTCGGCGGTCCTGCTTCTCCTGCTTCTCTCCCTGGGCGTCCTGGCTCGCCGCCGCGCCGCCTGACGGGTCAGCGGTAGAGACGCCGGTTAGCGGTAGACGTCAGGGACACCGTCGAGGTCGTCGTCGCGTTCCTCCGCCTCGCAGATCCGGCGGTACGTACGGTTCCGGGAGCGCAACACCGCGGCGGCCAGGACGGCGGCCAGCAGCGAGCCGAGCAGTACGCCGACCTTGACGTGTTCGTCGGACGGGCTCCCTGGCCCGAAGGCCAGCTCCCCGATCAGCAACGAAACCGTGAATCCGACGCCGGCCAGCAGGGCCATGCCGAAGACGTCGGTCCAGGCCAACTCGTCGTCCAACCTCGCCCTGGTGAATCGGGCCATCAGGAAGGTGGATCCGAAGATGCCGATCGTCTTGCCGGCCACCAGGGCGACGATGACCCCGATCGTGACCCGGTCGGCCAGGGAGTGACCGAGGCCGGCCACTCCCCCGATCGTGACGCCGGCCGAGAAGAACGCGAACACCGGCACGGCGAAACCGGACGACAACGGCCGCAGACGATGTTCGAAATGTTCGGCCAGGCCGGGGCCGGCGTCCGGCCCGCCGGCCGCATCGCTGCGCAGCACCGGGACGGTGAACGCGAGCAGCACGCCGGCCACCGTTGCATGGATTCCCGATGCGTGCACCAACGCCCAGGCGGCCACGGCCAACGGAATCAGCAGATACCAGGATCGAACTCGGCGTTGAACCAGAAAAGCGAAGAGCGCCAGGGGAATCAGCGCCAGCAGCAACGGCACCACGGCCAGCGAACTGGTGTAGAAGATGGCGATGATGGTGATCGCCAGCAGGTCGTCGACGACGGCCAGGGTGAGCAGGAAGGTCCGCAGGCCGGACGGCAGGTGGGTGCTGATCACGGCCAGAACGGCCAGCGCGAAAGCGATGTCGGTGGCGGTCGGCACCGCCCAGCCCCGCAGCTTGGCGACGTCGCCCAGGTTCAGCACGGTGAACAGCAGGGCCGGCACCGTCACCCCGCTGACCGCGGCGATCACCGGGATCGCCGCGCGGCGCGGGTCTCTCAGGTCACCGGCCACGAACTCACGTTTGAGTTCCAGGCCGGCGACGAAGAAGAAGATGGCCAACAGGCCGTCCGCGGCCCACTGTCCGACGGAGAGCTCCAGGTGCCAGGCCGAGAACCCGAACGAGCGATCCCGCAGGGCGGCATAGGAATCCGACCACGGGGAATTCGCCCAGACCAGGGCAACGACGGTGGCCACCAGTAGCAGTGCGCCGCCGACCGTTTCCTTGCGGAGGATCTCCGCGACCCGGCTGGCCTCCGGCCACGAGCCACGGCCCAGCACACGATGGGTGATCTTCTCCGACACGGCGGCATCTCCTGGGGGTCACGCTGCCCGGTGGCAGCGGGTCGACAAAACGACTCGCCGACCAGACTTCCCGGCACACCGGAACCCACCCTACCGTCCGGGTCGCCTAGCCTACGGGGATGGAGGTCCGAGTCGGCCAGACGGACGTGCACTGCGTCCAGCACGGAACCGGTCGGGCGGTGCTCGTCCTGCACGGCGCCGGCGTCGACCACCGCGAGGTGGAAGCCTGCTTCGAGCCCGCGCTCAGCCGCGACCCGGGGCTCCGCCGCATCTATCCTGACCTGCCCGGCATGGGACGTACGGTCGCCCCGGCGTCGATGCGAAGCGCCGATGACGTCCTTGACGTCCTGCTGGGTCTGGCCGACGAGGTCGCCGGCGACCGACCGCTCCTCCTGATCGGCCACTCGGCCGGTGCCTACTACGCGCAGGCGATGGCGGCCCGGCGTCCGGCCCAGGTGGCGGGTCTGGCTCTCGTCTGTCCCCTGGTGCCGGGTGTGCGCGACGTTCCGGAGCACCGCGTGGTTACCGGATCGGGCACGCTCGGAGACGCCACGTTCCGGGACTACTTCGTCATCCAGACGCCCGAGATGCTCCAGCGCTACGAGCGATACGTCGCACCGGCGGCAACCCTGGTGGATCAGGCTGCGCTAGAACGGATCGGGGAGCACTGGGAGCTCACGCCGCCAGGCGGGGGGCCATACGCCGGCCCGGTGCTGCTCGTGGCCGGACGCCTGGATTCGGCCATCGGGTACGCGGCCGCCGTCGACCTGCTCCAGGCCTACCCCCACTCCTCACTCGCCGTGCTCGACGACGCAGGGCATGCGCTGCCGCACGAGCAGCCGGACCTCCTCCGTGCCCTCATCTCGGATTGGCTGAAACGGGCCGCGATCTGAAGGCGACCAACCGGCGCCCACGGACGGGCACGCCATCTCGTCGCCCGGCCGACCGCCGGTCCGGTCAGCCGTTGTCCGGCCAGGGTCGCCAGTCCGGGGGCGGGTCCTCGCCGACCCGACCGTCGATCGCCTCGCGCAGCAGATCGGCGTGTCCGGTGTGGCGCCCGTATTCCTCCAGCAGGTCGAACAGAAGCCGCCGCAGGCTCGGATGGCCGTAGGCACCGAAGTCGATGCGCAGCGGCTGATCCAGACCACCGTTGGGCAGTGCCAGCGCCAACCGCTCGTGAGACCGCCGCACGGCCCCGTCGTACAGGGCGTAGAGGTCTTCCGGTGAGTCGTCCGTGGCCGAGGTGAAGATCCACACGTCGGCGTCGTCACCCTCGGGCGGGCCACCCATGCTGAGCCACGGCTCGCCGAGCGGCGCTCCGGACAACCACACCCCGAACTTCTCGTCCTCGACCACGGCCAGGTGCTTGAGCAGGCCACCGATGGTCAGCGTCGAGGCGCCGATCCTCGCGTTCAACCCGTCGGCGTCCAGCCCGTCGGCCTTCCAGCGGAACGTCGCCCGCTGGCGGTCCAACGCACCCAGCAGGTGGCCGACCTCCGTCCCGGCGACCGGCGGTTCCCACGGGGGCGGGACCCAAACAGGCGGCTGATCTGCGGCTTCCTCAGTGATATCGGTCATGCCGGTGAGCGTAGGACGTGTTCCGGACGGAACGCGTCCGGAACATCCCCGATGTTCAATACACCCATGCTCACCACTTTCGCCCGGCGGTTGCGGGCCGGCTGGCTGCCCCTGCTGGAGGCCACCGCCGGCGCCACCCTCGCCTGGTTCGTCGCGGCCACCCTGATCGGCCATCACCAGCCGTTCTTCGCGCCGGCGGCGACCATCATCGTGCTGTCGCAGGCGCGAGGCGCCCGGATCACCCGGGCGCTCGAGGTGTTCCTCGCCGTCGCCGGGGGCGTGCTGCTGGCCGACATCGTGGCGCAGCTGCTGGAACCGTGGCCCACGTTGACCATCGCCGTACTGATCGTGGTCACCCTGACCATCACCACCGCCCTGGACGCCGGCCCGGTGGTGGTCGTGCAGGCCACCGTCTCGGCGCTGTACGTGGCGGTCGTGTCACCCCCGACGCAGACCCTGGTGCCCAACCGCTTCCTGGATGCATTGGTCGGCGGTGGCATAGCCCTCCTGATCAGCCAGGTCGGCGCCGCCCGCGACCCGTTCGGCCCGGCGGTCGACCAGATCAGGGGGATCTGCGACCGCATCGTCGCCGTCATCCGCACGTCGGCCGACGCCGTCGAGCAGCACGACCGGCTCCTGGCCTCCGAAGCGCTGGCCCAGGCCCGCGCGTCGGACGCCGCGGTGACCGGACTGCAGGACGCCGCCACCGGCGCCCGCGAGGCCCTGCAACTCGATCCGGTCCGGCGACAACAACGCGCCGGGGTGACCGCGCTGCTGGCCGCGATCCGGCAACTCGACTATGTGGTGCGGGGCGCCCGCATCCTGGCCCGAGCATCGGTCACGGTGACCAACTGGCCCGCCACGGAGGCCTCGACGACGGCCGACATACCGGTCGCCCTCCGCCATCTCGAACGCGCCGTCGGGCACCTCGGCTTGGCCCTGATCGCCGAACTCCGGCGCGACGAGCCGGGCTCCACCAGCGCTCGAGCCGCACTCGATGCCGAGGCGATGGCCACCATCGACGCTGCCCGATCGATCCTGGCCGTCCGCCAGCCGCTTCCGATCGTCATGATCGTCGGCCAGCTCCGGTCGATCACCATCGATCTGCTGCGCGGTGCCGGGAACGACGACACCGAGGTACTGAACCGGGTCGATCAGGCCCTCGGATTCCCCACTCTGTGAGCCCGATCCGGGTGGGCCCGGCACTTTTCGGGTAGTAGTCGAACATGAACTCCGATCAACTGGACCGGGCCGACACGTACCAGGTTTCACCCGCCGCCCGGCTGCCTGATCTGACCGGCCTGAAGACGGTCAGGTCCGTGGCCACCGACCCGGAGACCGAACTGGTGGAGGTGTTTCACGACACGCAGGGCCTCGCGCTGCTCGACGCCGGGATCACCTTGCGCCGCCGCACCGACAAGGCCGGCCCGGGTTGGTCGCTCGATCGGCCCTGGGATGCCGACCAGCGGACAAAGATCACCGCCCCGCTGGTACGGCGGAACGATTCGGTCCCCTCGGTCCTGGCCGAGTGGGCGCTGGCCTGGACCCGCGGGAACTTGTTGTCGGAGGTGGGGACGGTGACCACCCGCCGGTCGGATCACCGCCTGCTCGGCTCCGACGGCGCGGTGCTGGCGATCCTCAGCGACGATCACGTGACCGCCCATGCCGCGGCCGACGGCGGGTCCGCCCTTCTCTCCGAGTGGCGAGAGTGGCACTTCGCCCTGGTCGACGGTGGGAAGAAGCTGCGGTCGGCGGCCGAGGAGTTGCTCGTATCAGCCGGTGCCCGGCCGTCGGACTGGCCATCGACGGGGCACCACGCCGTCGGACGGCGGCCGCGACCGATGGCCGCCGTCCCCGCTCTCGACGCCAAGAGCCGCGCCGGTGAGGTCCTCCTCGCCTATCTGCGCGAGCAGGTCGAGGTGATCGTCCGCCGTGACCACGACGTGCGGGTGCAGGATGCCGACGCCGTCCACAAGGTCCGGGTGGCCACTCGCCGGCTGCGAAGCGCCCTGGCCACCTACCGGCCGTTGCTGCACCGCGACGTCACCGACCCCATCCGTGACGAGGTGGCGTGGTTTGCCACCGCGCTGGGCGGGGCTCGCGATGCCTATGTGCAGCAGGACCACCTGCTGCAGGTCATCGCCGCCGAACCCGACGATCTGATTCTCGGCCCGGTGGCCGGTCGAATCCAGGTCGAACTGCACGCCGATGCCGCGGCCGCGCACGAGCAACTCCGTGACGTCATGCACTCCGACCGCTACTTCCGGTTGCTCGACACCCTGGACGACCTGGTGGCCTCTCCGCCGTTCAGCAGGCAGGCCGATGGCCGGGCTCGGAAGATGCTCGGCCTGGGCGTGGCGAAGGCCATCCGCCGGTTGGTCGCCGTGGTCGCCCTCGGCGCCCCAGCGGCGGGCGACGAGCGCGACTGGTGGTTGCACGACATCCGCAAGGCGGCCAAACGGGTCCGGTATGCGGCCGAGACCAGCCTGCCGGTACTCGGTCGCCCGGCCATCGAGCTCGCCGCGACCGGCGAGGAGATCCAGGAACTGCTCGGCGCCCACCAGGACAGCGTGGTGCTACGGAAGACGTTGCGTGCCATCGGTGTCCGGATGCACCTGGACGGTGAGAACCCGTTCACCATCGGCCGATTGCATGCGCTGCAGCAGGTCCGGGCCGATCAGGTCGAAGTGCAGTTCGAGCGGGCGTGGCGGAAGGAGTACCGCAAGCGGCTCGAGAGCTCTGACTAGCCCCAGGCACTGGGCCGAACACCGATCGGCTCTGGCCTCAGCCCGGGGCGGGGCCGTTGGCGGCGGGCGTCGTGCGCGGATCGGGTCCGGCGTCGGACATCGATCCGGTCGAGAACGCACTGTCGAAAGAACTGCTCGGCGCGGAGAACGCCAGCCGCCGGACGAATTCCAATGCCTCGGGCGCACCGACGAGACGGTCCATACCCGCGTCCTCCCATTCGACCGAGACCGGGCCGCTGTATCCGATGGTGTTGAGCATGCGGAAACAGGCCTCCCAGGGAACATCCCCGTGACCGGTCGAGACGAAGTCCCATCCCCGCCGGGGATCGGCCCAGGGCAGATGCGACCCCATACGGCCGTTGCGACCATTTCCGACCTGACGCTTGGCGTCTTTGCAGTCGACGTGATAGATCCGCTCCTTGAAGTCCCACAGGAAACCGACGGGATCGAGGTCCTGCCACACGAAATGGCTGGGATCCCAATTCAGGCCGAATGCCTCCCGGTGGCCGATCGCTTCCAGCGCAGCCACCGTCGTCCAATAGTCGTAGGCGATCTCGCTGGGGTGGACCTCGTGTGCGAAGCGGACACCGACCTCGTCGAACACATCCAGAATGGGGTTCCAGCGATCGGCGAAGTCCTGATAGCCGGCATCGATCAATTCCTTGCCCACCGGCGGGAACATCGCGACGTACTTCCAGATCGACGAGCCGGTGAAACCGACCACCGTGTCGACCCCCAACGCCGCGGCGGCGCGCGCCGTCAGCTTCATTTCCTCCGCGGCTCTGCGTCGGACCCCCTCGGCTTCACCGTCACCCCAGACCTGAGCCGGCAGGATCGCCCGGTGCCGGGCGTCGATCGGGTCGTCGCAGACCGCCTGACCTTTGAGATGGTTGGAGATCGCATGGACCGACAGTTCGTATCGATCCAGGATCTCCTTCCGGCCCTGCAGGTAGGTCCGGTCCTCGGCGGCGCGCCAGACGTCGAGATGGTCGCCCCAGCATGCGATTTCCAGGCCGTCGTATCCCCATCCGGCGGCCAGCTCGGCCACCTTCTCGAACGGCAGATCGGCCCACTGGCCGGTGAACAGCGTAATTGGTCGTGCCATGACCGGTTCCTCTCCGTGACTTGATGGCGAATCCCGCGCGCCGGTCCGAGGCGGTTCCACCGGCCGCATCGCCGGACCCCTGCGGCACCGGCGAAGCGGCCCAGGACGCCGGCCCTGTGGTGCCGAGACGGAGCTGGCTCCGTCTGGGCACCACAGCGACCAGCGCGAACTACCTGACGTGGTTCTACTTGACGATCTTCACGACCACCGTCGAACTGACGGAGCCCGAGACCGACTTGGCCGACGAGGGCACGAAGGTCGCGGTCACCTTGTACGAACCCGCCTTCGTCGACTTCGGCAGCACGTAGGCGGCCGATCCCTTCGATGCGGTGACGGTCGCCACCTTCTTGCCGTTGACCGCGAACCGCACCACGCCGACGGCCAGCTGCTTGGTGTCCAAGGACACCCCAGCGGTGAAGGTAGTGGTCTGGCCGACCTTCTGGCTGGACCGATTCGCCTTGAGGAGCGTCTTCGAGACCGCCTTGACGACCTTGACCGTCACCACCTGGGAGGTGGCTCCTCCGGTACTGGCCGTGTCGGTGGGCAGGAAGGTCGCGGTGAACCGGTGGGATCCGACGGCCAAGGTCTGGGACAACTTGACCCGGGCCACACCCGACACGACCGGCGCGGTGGCGATCACGGCACTGCCGTCCTTGAACTGCACGCGTCCGGCGACCGCCTGCTTGCTGTTCAACGTGACCGTGGCGGTCAGAGTGGCCGGCGACCGGGTTCCGTAGGTCTGGGTCACCTTGTCCGTCTTCAGGGCAACCGCTGCGGTGGCCTTGTCGATCGTGACGACCTTGGCCGGCGAAGCGGATTCGGCCACGTTGGCATTGCCCGCGAAACGAGCGGTCAGGGAATGGGCGCCCACCGTCAGGTCACTGATCGCGACGCTGACCTTGCCGTTCTTGAGCACCCCGGCCCCGATGATGGTCGACCCGTCGTAGAGGGTGACCAACTCGGACCCCAGAGTTCCGGCCGAGACCACGGTGATCGCAGCGGTCACCTTCGACCCGAACGGCGCCCAGGCCGGGCTGACGGTCAGAGTCGTCACCGATGGTTTGAGGACGACCTGAGCCGGAGCGACGGTGACCGTACGGATCGCCGAGGCGTTGCCCGCCTTGTCGGTGGAGCGGAACTCCACCAGTTGAGCCGCACTGGTGCGGGTGATGGTGAAGGGCCCGGCATAGGCCTTCCACGCGCCGCCGGCCACCCGGTAGGTGCTGCCGGCGACCCCGGAGGCGTCGTCGGAGCTGACCAACGTGACCACGACGACTTGGTCGCCGTCCAGGTTGGCCGCGGCAACAGGAGCCGTCGCGTCCAACTTGACGACGACGTTCTTGGCCGCCTCGACGTTGCCGGCCTTGTCCGTCGACCGGAACTGAACCGACTGTGCCCCTTCCAGATCGATCAATACCGGACCGGTGTAGGCGGTCCAGGCGCCGTCGCCCAGGGCGTATTCGGTCGACGCGACTCCGCTGTCCCCGTCGGTCGCCGACAGCTTCAGTTCGATCGGTGAGGTGTACCAACCGTTCTGGCCGTTGGGTTGGGCCGGATTCAGAGCCGCGGCCGTCAGTGGTGCGGTGGTGTCGCCGGCCTTGGTGATGACCACCGAGGCGGTGATCTCCGCGTTGCCGGCCTTGTCGGTGGAGCGGAACTCCAGGTTCTGGTCGGCGCCGGTCCGGACAACGGTGAACGGTGCCGCGTAGGTGGTCCACTCTCCGCCGTCCAGCCGATACTCGGTGCGCTGCACGCCCGACGTCGGGTCGGTCGCGGTCAGGATGACCTTCGCGGGGTTGTCGGTGCTGACGTCGGCCACCGTCGTCGGCGCGGTCGAGTCGATCTTGATCGCAACGGTCTTGATCGCTTCGTCGTTGCCGGCCTTGTCCACGGAACGGAACTTGACCGTGTGGGTGCCGTCGCCGGTCACCACCAGCGGTGCTCCGTAGACGCCTTCGGCTCCCGCGTCCAGCTGGTACCGGGTCTGGTCGACACCGCTGGCGCCGTCACCGGAATCGGTGGCGGTGAGAGTCAGCCCGACGTCTCCGACGTACCAACCGTCCTGACCCGTTGGCGCGGCCGGATTCGTGGTCGCCGCGGTCACCGGGGCCGTCGTGTCCGTCCCGGTATCGGCACCGACCACGTGGAAGTAGTCGATCAACGCGGTCGCCGAGGACGTCTGATTGACACCCGAGGCGTACACGCCGACCAGCCCGTCGGAGGCGGCCGGGATGTTGGCGACCGTGTCCGCGAACTTCGTCCAGGTGATTCCGTCGGCCGAGTAGTAGCCGGCGAATGCGTTGTCCTGTCGTTCCAGCCGCAGATACCAGACGTCGGTGGTGAGGTTCGCCGAGTTCGGCTGTGGTTGAACGAAGGAGCCGGCCACATTGGACCGCAACTCGATGCGTCGGCCGGTCGCACTGTCCCGGATGAAGTCGAGCTTGACGAAGTTGTCACCGTCCACGTAGTCGACCAGACCGACCTGCTGGTAATTGCCGGTGAAGTTGCTGCCGTCAACCTTGGTCTCGATCGTCCAGTGGTTGCCGGCCGGTTGCTTCTGCAGCGTGACGTTCTTCGCAACGCCCAGTTCGCCCGCGATCGTGTCCAACTGCAGGTTTCCGCCCGTGACCCGCGACAGGGACGGATCCGACCGGAGCACCGTCCAACGGCAGGTTTCCACGCTGCTCCCGTTGAATTCGTCGTTCGGCGTGCTCGCGGTGGCGGTGGAATCCGGAGTCAACCGGAACCAGTCGAAGTCGGCGTTCGTCACCGTGCCGGACGTGTTCGCGAAGGCCACCAGCCCGACTTTCGGGGTGCCCAGGGTTGCGGTGGTCTTGCGGATCGTGTTCCACCCGGACCACGATTGGTCGGGTGTGGTGTACGTGCTGCCGTCCACTGAATAGCTGGGCGTCAACGTGGTGCCGTCACTGGTCAGACGCAGATACACCGTGTCAGGGAAGTCGGCCCCCAGCGCGGCGGAGTTGGATTCCTGCGCGCTCCCGCCGACCTCGTGGGCGAACTGGATCACCCGTCCGTCCTTGCTGGACGTTCGGCCCTGGACGACGAACTTCGCGTAGTTGTCGTCGTCGGTGTAAAGGATCAGGCCCGCCTGCTGATACGACGTGTAGGCCTGCACGTTCACCTTGGTGGTGGCCTGCCAGGCACCCGCCGGCATGCTCTGCAGCACGATGTTGGACACGGGCGTGTTGTTGGTTCCGTACAGATCGTTGGTCGACGCGGGGATACGCAGATTGCCACCCGCGACCACCATGGTCTGGTCTCCGCGCACCACCGACCACCGGCCGTTGCTCAGCGTGCTGCCGTCGAAATCATCGGACTTGTCGCCGAGGCAGGACTCGGCCGGTGCGTTGACCCTCACGGTGAACGACTTCGTGCTGTATCCGCCGCCGGCGTCGGTGGCCGTGAGTTTCACCGTGTAGGTGCCGGGGACGGTGAAGGTGTACGAACCATTGGCCTGCTTGACGGTGGCGCCGTCGGTGGTTCCCATGTCCCACGAGTACGAGACGGGCGTGCCTTCCGGATCGGTGGCGGCCGAGGCCAGGTCCACGGTCACCGGCGCAATGCCGGAGGTCGGGCTCACTGATGCCGAACTGATCACGGGTCGCTCGTTGGACGTGGCGCCCTTTCCGATGAAGTCGACCCAGTTCACGTTGACGACCGACCCGGTCTGGCCCGCCTTGGTCGCGACGAGGTAGATGGTCCCGGTCTCGGTGGGCACGTTGGTCAGGGCGGTCTGGGTGTCCGTGAAATCCTGCCAGCCGGTGGTGGGCTTGGCCGGGACGGTACCCAGCAGTTGGCCGTTGACCGGATCGTTCCAGCGGATCTCGAAATCGGCACCGACTGTACCGGCCACCCGCATGCTCAGCGCCGTGATGTCGGTCAGGTTGACCCGGTCGTAGGAGAACCAATCCCCCGGCTCGATGAACCCGATGTTCGACGTTCCGCCGGCCGGGTCGGACGTGGTCTCGATCTTCACCCCAGGATCACCGGTGGAGCTGGTCCCGGGAATGCGGCCACTCTCGGTGAAGTGCTCCGCTTGCCGGTGCTTCATCTGAAGCGTCACCGAAGCACTGCCGGTCAGCGGCGGAATGTCACCGTTGCCCTTGTCCGTGTAGCTCACCTCGATGATCCAGAACAGGTGCACGTCGCCGCCGTGGCCCCCTTCACCGAGGGTCTGGACCGTGGCGGTGCACCCGGTCGTCTCATCCATCGGATGGGCATGGGCCGACCCACCCGAGTAGTGGCCGAGCTGGCTCGATTCCTTGACCAGGTCACAGGAGATGGTCTGGTCCTGCGTCGACCCGTCCTCGGCGTCGGTCACGGTGGCGGTGTAGGTGAGCTGATCGCCGAATTCGAAGAATCCGCCGTCCTTCGGACCCGTGATGGTCACGACCGGGCGGGCGTTGCCCGAGACGATCCGAACGTTCGACACACCCGTGCGACCGGTGCTGTCGGTGACGGTCAGCTGGACGTTCCACTGGCCCCTGGCAAAGGTGTGGCTCGGATTCGCCTCGGTCGACGTCCCGCCGTCGCCGAAGGCCCAGGCGTAGGTGAGTGTGTCGCCATCAGGATCGGCCGATCCGGCTGAGGAGAAGGTGACATCCAGTGGCGCCGACCCCGCGGTGACGTCAGCGGACGCCTTGGCCACCGGAGCCCGGTCGCCGTGGACGTAGTCGATCCGGTAGATCCCGGCGTCGGTGTTGTCCGACCAACCGCCACCCCAGTCGATCATGTAGAGGGACCCGTCCGGACCGAACTTGGAGTCCATCATCTTGATGGATCGAGTGGCCGGGGCCGGCAACTGGTGCAAGGTCACCGGCGTGACCTTCTGCACCTTGGTCATCGCGGCATCGGTCAGGATCGAGTACAGGGTGTTGTTGTTCCATTCGGCCAGGAGCGGCTTGCCGTCCCAGTAGGCCGGCCATTTCGTGTCCGACGGGTTGGACTCGTCGTAGTCGTACACCGCGCCGGCCATCGGGGCACCGCCACCACCGATCTCGGGGAAATCGGTGCCGGCCGAGTAGTGGTAGTAGATGTCGGCCGGAATCGCCGCCGGGAGGGTGGTCAGGCCCGTGTTGTTGGGCGAATCGTTGACCGGACCGGTCGCGCATTCGTAGGCGGTACCGGCGGTCGAGTTCGCGAAGTTCCAGCGCTTGTAGGCGGCGTTGTTGCCGGTGCAGAAAGGCCAGCCGTAATTGCCCGGGGTGTCGACGATGTTCCACTCCACCGTATTGCCCGGCCCGCGGTTGGCATTGTCACTGCTGGCGTCGGGCCCGTAGTCGGCGACCAGGAGGTGGCCGGTGTTCGGGTCGATGTTGATCCGGAACGGGTTCCGGAAGCCCATGGCGTAGATCTCGGGCTTCGTCTTCGCCGTGCCGGCGGCGAAGAGGTTGCCGTCGGGCACGGTGTACGTGCCGTCGGCCTCCGGGTGGATCCGGAGCACCTTCCCGGACAACGAGTTGGTGTTGCCGGACGACCGCGAGGCGTCCCAGAAGGCGCGGCCCGAGCGGTAGTCGGTCGGCGAGTAGCCGTCGGAGGCGAACGGGTTGGTGTTGTCGCCGGTCGCCAGGTACAGGTTGCCGCTGTTCCGATCGAAGGCCAGTGAACCACCGTGGTGGCAGCATTCGGCCCGCTGTACGGGGACATCGACCAGCACCTTCTCTGCGCCCAAGGAGGTGTAGTCGGCGCTGACCGTGAAACGACTCAGCCGGTCCACGTCGACACCCGTGGGTGAGTAGTACAGGTAGATGTAGTGATTGCTCGCAAAGCCCGGGTCAAGAGCCATGCCGAGCAGGCCGGACTCATTGGCCGTGAACACCGGCAAGGTGGCGACCGTCGACGTCTGCTGCGTTGCCGGATCGACCATCTTCAGCGCGCCGGCGAGTTCGATGAAGAACACGCGCTTGTCCGCCGCGATGTCCAGCATCATCGGGTTCTTCGGAGTGTTGTCCAGCGACACCACCTCGTAGTTGCCCGGAACGGATGCGCCACAGTCGGCCGCGACCACGCCGGCGGTGGTCTCGATGCTGCCCAGGACCATCTGCTGGAACCAGGGCTTGCTCCAGTTGGTGGCGTCGTGGCCGAGGGCCGTGTACGCCGACCGGCCTCCCTCGTAGTCCTGACACCAACTGATGGGGTGATCCAGTCCCATCGTCGATCCGCTGTAGGAACGCGTGTCGACCGAGGCGAGGACGTGAACCTTGTTCCTCGGGTTGGCCTGGAAGTCGTACCACTCCTCGGTCAGCGAAATGCTCTCACCGAGTCCGGCGTTCGCCGGATGCACTCGGTCCTCCAGCAGGAGCGACGCGGTCTGGATGGCCGGGTGCTGCTTGAAGTAGCCGCCAACCAGTCCGCCGTACCAGGGCCAGTCGTAGTTGGCGTCGGACGCCGCATGGATACCGAAGAAGCCGCCACCGCCTTCGATGTAGGCCTGGAACGCCTGCCGCTGAGCCGCCGTCAGCAGGGCATCCGCGGTCGGGGACGTGGTCGAGAGGAAGATCACCGTGCTGTACTGCGCCAGGTTGGCCGCAGTGAACGCGGCCGCGTCCTCCGTAGCGTCGACGGCGAAGTGGTGCTCGACCCCAAGGGCTTGGATCTGTGCGATTCCGGCGGCGATGCCGTCGGTGTGGCGGAACCCGGCGGTCTTGGAGAACACCAGCACCTTGTAGGTGGGTTCGTCATCTGCGTGCATCGCCAGACGCGGGCCCGCCGCCACCGGAGCGGCCGTCGCGGCCGGGGCGAACATCACGCTGCCAACGGTGGACAGGGCGAGCACCAGGCACAAGGCCATCAACCGCCGAGCGGTGGTGAGAAGGTGGAACGGGCCGGAGGCTGCGGCATCCTTCCCGTTCCACCGCCGATGGGTCATCGAACGCCCTCCGGCCGGCGTATCGCCGGCTCGGGGGTCCGAGGGACCAGACATGGGAGTTTCCTTTCGCTGAGTTGTCTTCTCGCTCCGGTCGCGCGCAGCCGCGTGGAGGGATGTGGGTGGATATTGCGATTCGGACCGTCAGGTCATTGCTCGAAAGACGGCCCCACTGAGCATCTTCGGCCGGTTCGGTCGAAGATCGGGTCTTGCCTGGGTGCGGGTCGGCCCGGCCGACCGATCAGGACTCGAAGGCCGACGGGAGGTACTTGTCGACGTTCTCCTTGCTGACCACGGCGGAGAACAGGGTGAAGCTCTTCGGCACCTCGATCTCCTGCAGGTCGCCAAGTCCCTTCTCCAGAACCAGCAACCGAGCCAGCTCGATGCCGGACGAAGCCTGGGTCGACGGGTAGACGACCGTGGCCTTCAGAACGCTGTTGTCGGCCTTGATCGCCCGCATGACGTTCGCCGAACCGGCGCCGCCGACCATGAAGAATTCCTTGCGTCCGGCACTCTCGATGGCCGCCAGCACCCCGACGCCCTGATCGTCGTCGTGATTCCAGATCGCATCGATCTTCGGCGCGGCCTGCAACAGGTTGGCGGTGGTCGACTCACCGGAGTCGGCCGTGAACTCGGCCGCGACCTGGTTGGACACCTTGAAGCCGAAGGACTTGAGCGCGTCGGAGAATCCCTTGGACCGATCGACGGTCAGGGGCAGGCTGGCAATACCCTGGATCTCGGCGATCACCGGATTGCTGATCTTCGCGTCCTTGAGTCGCTGTCCGATGTAGTTGCCGGCCGAAACCCCCATGCCGTAGTTGTCGCCGCCGATATAGGTGCGGTAGGCGAACGGCGAGGAGAACACCCGATCGACGTTGACCACCTCGATACCGGCATCGGTGGCCTTCTTCGCGACATCGGTCATCTGCGCGCCGTCGAACGGCAGCAGCACGATCGCGTCGACCTTGGCGTTGATGAGTGTCTCCACCTGGGAGATCTGCTGGTTGACGTCGTTCGTCCCTTCCACGAAGTTCGCCTGGATGTCCGGGAACTTCGCCACCGTCTTCTTCGCGTGGTCGGTGATGGCCGCCATCCAGCCGTGATCGGCCGCCGGTGCCGAGAAGCCGATCTTGACCATTTTTCCTCCAGGATTTGTCGCGGCTGAGCTACTGGCCGAGCTACTGATGACGGCACTCGACGCGGTCGTCGAACCGGCGGGACTGCTGGCGCCGGCGGAGGTTCCCCCGACGCTGTTGGACGTGCAGGCAGCCAGGAACGCGGACGCTCCGAAGGCGAAGCCGCCGAACAGGAACGAACGGCGGGGAACGCCCGCGGCAGGCGATTGCCCGACGTCCGCCGGTGCGGCGATGCCTGGTGGTTGGTCAGTTTCGGACATCGATACTCCTCATGGGCGTGCGACATGGACCGGCCCGGATGGTCGGTTCGGTGAGCTGATGTGGAAATGGATGGCGGGTCCTGGTCGGGAGCCGCCGGAGGTGCTAGGCCCTCAGCTGAGAGCGAGCCAGGCGCTGTTGGAGTAGGACGGCGACGACGATGATGGCCCCCTTGGCCACCTGCTGGGTCGACGTGTCCAGATTGTTCAGGGTGAACACGTTGTTCAACGTCGTGAAGATCAGGACGCCCAGCACCGTACCCATGATGGTTCCGCGGCCGCCGGTCAGCAGAGTCCCGCCGATGACGACGGCAGCGATGGCATCTAGCTCGTAGCCGCTGCCGAGGTTGGACGAGCCGGAGTTGGTACGAGCGGAGATGATGATGGCGGCGATGCCGCAGCACAGTCCCATCAGGGCGTAGAGCGCGACGGTGTGGGTGCGCACCCCGAGTCCCGCCAACCGGGCTGCCTCCGGATTTCCCCCGACCGCGTAGGTTCGGCGCCCGAACGTGGTGCGGTTCAGGACGATCCAGCCGATCACGGCGACGACCAGGAACACCAGCACCTGCACGGGAACGCCCAGCACGGACGAGTTGAAGAAGTCCTTGAACGCCGGGTCCTTGATGACCTGCGTCTTCTTCGCGGAGATCACCTCGGCCAATCCTTTGGCGGCCGCCATCGTCGCCAAGGTCATGATGAACGGAACGATGGGACCGAACGCGACGAACACCCCGTTGACCACGCCGCAGACGGTGCCCACCAACATCGACGTCACGGCGATGAGCCACCATGAGGACCCCGACATGCTCTGCGTGGCTTGGGTAGTCGACCACACGGACGCCAGCGCGACGAGCGATCCGACGGACAGGTCGATGCCGCCGCCGATGATCACGAAGGTCATCCCGACGGACAGGACGCCGATGACCACCGAGAGCGTCAACACGGTGCGGATGTTCGATTCGGTGCCGAAGCGGTCGCCGGCCGTGACCAGCCCGATGACACACAGCACCACCAGCGCCGCGACCAGGCCCAGATGCCGGGCGACCGGGGACGCCATGACCGACCGACGTCGCCTCGTGCCTTTCACCGGCGGCGGCGAACCGATGCCGTTCGCCTCCTGCCTATCAGTGGTGACGCTCATGCTGCGTGTCCCTTCATGACCAGGTCCAAGACGGTGTGTTCGTCGATCTCCGCGGCTGGGCCGGAGTGCACGATCCGTCCGTCGGCCATGACCAGCACGCGATCGGCGAGCCCCAACACTTCTTCGACCTCGCTGGAGACCACGACCACGGCGACGCCGGAGTCGGCCAGACGGCGAATGACCGCGTAGATGTCCGCGCGTGCCCCGACGTCGACACCTCGCGTGGGCTCGTCCAGCAACAACACCCGGCAGCCCCGCTCCAGCCAGCGCGCCAGGACCGCCTTTTGTTGATTGCCTCCGGACAGCATCCGAATCGGTTTGTCCGGATCCGCTGGTCGGATGTCCAAGGCCCGGATCTGCTCGACCGCAGCCCGACGTTCCGCTCGGCGACGGAGAAAACTGATGTTCGCGAAGCGCCGCATGGAGGCGACCGTGATATTCACCGAGACCGGTTCGCCCAGCAGAAGTCCTTGTGCCTTGCGCTCTTCAGGGCACAGACCCATCCCCGCGGCAACGGCTGCCGGAACTGATCCGCGTGGTACCGGACGATCGTCGACGGTGATCGTCCCGGTCTCGGACCTCCTCGCGCCGTAGACGGTCTCGATCACCTCGCTCCGTCCCGCACCGACCAGGCCGGCGATTCCCACGATCTCACCGGCGAGCACATTGAACGAGATGCCGTGGAATTCGCCGGTACGGCTCAGATCGTCGACATCCAGCACGACCGGAGCATCCTTCCGAACACCGGGCCGACCGGGGAAGACGTACTCGATCGATCGACCGGTCATCAGGCGGATCACCTCCTGCGTCGACGTTTCCCGGGCGGCCAGATTCACCGCGACCGCCCGACCGTCCTTCAGGACCGTCATGCGGTCGCCGATGCGCTGGATCTCCTCGAGGCGATGAGAGATGTACACCACCGCAACGCCTTCACGCCGGAGATCACCCACCAGCCGGAACAGGCTCTCGACCTCCTCCGGATCCAGCACGGCCGACGGCTCGTCCATGATCATCATTCGCACGTCGTGCGAAAGGGCACGAGCCATGGACACGACCTGTTTCTGAGCCATCGACAGGGTGCGGACCTCGGCGTGCGGATCGACCTCGGGATGTCCGAGTCGTACCAGCATCTGACGGGCGTCGGCCGCGGCGGCGGCCCGCCGGGTAAAGCCTGCTATGGAGTGCTCGTGACCCAGGAAGATGTTCTCGGCCACGGAAAGACCGTCGACCAGATCCAATTCCTGGTACATCGTGGCAACGCCGAGCTTGACCGCCGCGGCCGGGCTGTTGAAGCTGACCCGCTCTCCGCGCCAGATCATCGTCCCTTCGTCCGGCCGGTGCACCCCGGCCATCACCTTGATCAAGGTCGATTTGCCGGCCCCGTTCTGGCCAAGAAGGCAATGCACCTCGCCCGGCAGCACCTCTAGGTCGACGCCGTCGAGCGCCCTGACCCCGGCGAAGGACTTGACGATGCCCGTCATGATCAACAGCGGTTCATCGGCCTGATCCGGAACCGACCGATCGTCATCGGACGACAGGTCCTTCGATCTCGGCCGCGTCGGCAGGGGGGGTTCATCGCCGGGTGGCGTCATTGCAACCTCGTCTCGTCCACTTGTTAAACAATCATTAATGGTCGTCGGTCGCCCGTCAATGCCTTCCCTCGAAACCTTTCGCATTCATCCATTCGGGGCAATGGAGTCGCATTCTCCTTCGCACCGATGTCCGCTGCACACCTCCGGGTTCGACCGGACGTCACCAACGGAGCATCTTCGATTCGGACCGAGCTCGACTTCAGGACCGATGCCGCCCGCAACCATTGATCAGGCCATGCAGAGCGCACTGTATTGGCTGGTCAAGCTGATTGCCACGAATCTCGACGGGTGATCTGCGTGCGGCTCGAGGCCACGCGCCCCACCGATGGATGGGACCCCACGATCGTCAGAACCCGGTCCGTTCCGGTCGGGCGAGCCCGGAGCCTGCGCCCGCGGGCTCGTTCATCCCGCGGCGGGAGTCGGCCGGCCGGCCAGACATTGCGCAAGTCGGGCCGGACCGCCGACGATGGCTACTGTCCGAGATCGGGTGGGGTGGCGCTGGCGCGCGGCATCAGAACCGTGGCCAACTCCAGCCGCTGGGTCTCCAGTTCCTCTCCGTTGAGCAGACGCAGGAGCATCGTCGCCGCGGTTCGTCCCATTTCACGCACCGGCTGCCGCACCGTCGTCAAGGCCGGACTCAGCCATCGCGCCTCCGGCAGGTCGTCGAATCCGACCACCGACAGTTGACCCGGAATGGACAGACCCACCGACGCGGCCGCTTCGTAGACGCCAAGAGCCATTCGGTCGGAGCAGGCGAAGATTGCCGTCGGCGGCTGGGCTTGGGCGAGTAGATCCGTCGCGGCGTCGAAGGCGCCGGCCCGGGTCCAGTCGGCTTCCCGCACGAGATCCGGATTCCAGGCGATGCCGGCCGCGCTCAGGGCGGATCGGTAACCGTCGAGTCGCGCCTTGCTGTAGAGATGAATCGGAAGACCGCCGATGATGCCGATTCGCCTGTGTCCCAGGGAGACCAGATATTCGGTGGCCGAGTATCCACCGGACCAGTTGGTCGCGCCGACGGTCGCCAGGTCGGTCACCGGCTCGGCGCCGGGATCCAGCATGACGAGCTCCACGTTGGCCGCGGCGAGGAGGCGTCGCTGTGCTCGTGTCGGGGTGACCAGAGCGAGCACCGCGCCACGACAGCCACGTGCGACCAACCGATCGGCCCAACTGGCCTCGCCTGGCCCGGTCTCCCGCGCCAGGGTGACCACGACGTCCCGGCCGGCGCGCGAGACCACTTCCTCGACCCCGGCGAGCATCGAGGTGGCCCACGACCCCTCGATACCCGGAGCGACCAAGTCCACCAGCCCGCCGGCAGCGTCCTGAGGATGATCGGATCTTCCGTCGACATCGTCGTCGAGTTCGTACCCTCCCTGTCGGAGCATCTGAGTGACCCGCAGCCGGGTCGAGTCCGAGACGTCGCTGCGGCCGTTGAGCACCTTGGAAACCGTGGGCAGCGCGACTCCGGCCGCTTCGGCAATGGCCGACAGCGTCGGCGCACCTGGTGGGCGACGGCGGATCTTCGAGCTCATGGGCCCGATCATCCGATCTCGTGCGCCTTTGCGCAAACCTCCGGGCTCTACGGCCCCGGAGAGGGTGCTGACATGGCCGGACGTCATACGCACAGCCGGCCCCGGTTTGCGCAAAGGCAGCCGGATGGCCGACACCCGAATGGAGACCGCGGCATGGCGCATGTGAAAATGGCGCCATGACTCGACGTCGAGCCCTGATCGTCCGCGGTGGCTGGCCCGGCCATCGGCCTACCGAGATGACGGACCTCATCATTCCGTTCCTCGAACGTTCGGAGTTCGAGGTGACCGTCAGCGAGTCGCTGCAGGTCTACGCAGACCCCGAGGCCATGACGGGACTCGACCTTATCGTCCAGTGCTGGACGTTGGACGAGATCGACCGTCCGGCGCTCACCGGATTGATCCGCGCCGTGTCGGCCGGCACCGGTTTCGCCGGATGGCACGGCGGCATCGCCGATTCATTTCGCAATTCCACCCATTACCTGCAGATGGTCGGTGGTCAGTTCGTCGCCCATCCCGGCAACTTCGTCGACCACGAGGTGGTGATCACCCAACCCGACCATCCGATCGTCGAGGGCCTCTCGACCATCAGACTGAACTCCGAGCAGTACTGGGTGCTGACCGACGAGTACAACGACGTCCTCGCCACGACGACACTGCCAGTCGGAGAAAACACGCGCTGGCGACGCCCGGTCACCTGCCCCGCGATCTGGACCCGCCAGTGGGGGGCCGGGCGGGTGTTCGTCACCACCATCGGTCACCACGAACCGGACTTCGAGATGCCAGACGTCCGCACCGTGGTGGAGCGCGGGATGGTGTGGGCCAGCCGCTGAGCATCGGCCGGCTCCGGGCGGGCGAACCCGGTGCCACTCCGGGCCCGCAGTGACCGTCCTGCCCTCAGGTCACCGACCGCGTGCCGATCTCATTCTCAAACCCGTCCTGACGCCGCCGGGCCGTAGGGTGAGGCGAGGCTCCCGCCGACCGAGCACACGGTCACGGCGAGCATTTGTGGACCTTCAGCCGGCGCCCGCGGTTCTATTGGCACCGTCCCCGATCACCCATCGGACCCGAGGCAGGAAAGCATGCTGATCGCCCTGACTGTGGCCATGACGATCGGCGGGATCGGCGTCGGCCTCGGCCTGAACGCCGTGGCCACGCGGCTGTCCGGGACGCCGGTCACGACCGATGAGCGGTCGGGACTCCCGCAGCCCGGCCGACGGCTGTGGCTGGCTCTGACCGTGGGCGCACTGTTCGGCGCGGTGACGGCACGCATCGGGCTTTCCTGGGCTCTGCCGGCCTACCTCTACTTCTGCTATATGGCAGTGCTGCTCGCGGTGATCGACTTGCGGTATCAACGCCTGCCGAACGCAATTGTCGGCTGGTCCGCGATCGCGAGCCTGGTACTGCTCAGCGGCGGGGCCTTGGGTGACGGCACGCTGCCGCCGCTCCGGCGCGCTTTCGTCGGCGGTGCGGCGCTGTTTCTGCTTTTCTTGATCATGGCCCTGGTATCTCCGGCCGGCATCGGCATGGGTGACGTGAAGCTGGCCGGGGTGATCGGAGCTCTCCTCGCCTACCGAGGCGTGCGGACACTTGTATACGGCGCCTTCGGTTCGTTCGTCCTCGGGGCGGTCATCGCCTTGGTGCTGTTGGCCATCCACCGGGCCGACCGCCGCACACTGGTGCCGTTCGGGCCGTCGATGCTGGGCGCGGCGATCGTTGCTGTGTTACTCGATTCCGACTGATCAGGCCACGGCTCCACTCCCTCGGGCGGCCCACGATCACAATCTGGCAGCGAGCAGCCACTGTGCGTAGTGGTGCCGGAATTTCGTCCATCCTCTCAGGGACTAGGCCAGACGAGGCAGGGCGCTTAAAGTTCTCGGTATCGCCCGATCCCGGCGTCTGTCGATTTGAATTCGACACTCATCCCTCGCAAGGAGTTTGGTATGAACGCGCTCTTCGTCACCCTTTACGTGTTCGGTGCCGACCTGAAGGATCGCTTCAGCAAGGAGGATCGTGGCGCCACGGCAGTGGAATACGGACTGCTCGTCGGCCTGATCGCGGTGGTCATCATCGTCGCCGTCACCGCGCTGGGC
Source organism: Nakamurella panacisegetis (assembly GCF_900104535.1). NCBI lineage: Bacteria > Bacillati > Actinomycetota > Actinomycetes > Nakamurellales > Nakamurellaceae > Nakamurella > Nakamurella panacisegetis. The sequence continues at coordinate 154,326 of NZ_LT629710.1, forward strand.
GGCAAGCTGACCACCCTGTTCACTAGCATCACCAGCTCGATCTAACGAGAGTCCAGGCCAGGATCAAACGGGGTTGTCGAACGCGGTGACGTCTTCACCGCGTTCGTCTCACCCCCGGTTTCCGCATCTGGCAATGAGGTGGAGAGAATGCGACGCATCGGATCCGACAGAGGCGCGACGGCAGTGGAATTCGCCCTCGTGATGGTTCCGCTGTTCCTGATTCTCTTCGGCATCGTGGATTTCGGGTCGGCCTACAGCAAAGATCTCTCGCTGACCGCCGCCGCCCGCGAGGGGGTTCGCGTCATGGCGGTGAAGAACGATCCGGTGGCCGCCCGCACAGCCGTTCGCAGTGCGACACAACAGCTTTCTCCGTCACTGACCGACGCCCAGATTGCCATCTCGCCTGCCGCCTGTGCCGCCGGGACAACGGTGACCGTGACCGTGACCTACCCGATGACCTCGGTCAGCGGAATGTTCAGTTCGATCATGAAGGGGCACAACCTGATTGCGGTTGGTGTCATGCGATGCGGCGGTTGAACGACGACCACGGCGCGGTGGCGGTGATGACCGCACTACTGATGGTGCCGGTGCTCATGTTCGCGGCTCTCGTCATGGACACCGGGTCGGCCTACCTCCAGCGGCGCCAGTTGCAGAACGCCGCCGATGCCGCCGCCCTGGCCATCGCTCAAGCGTGCGGGGCGGGTAGCTGTGGGAACATCGCTTCCACCGCAAGTACTCTGGCCACGGCGAACGTCAGCACTGGGGCGGCCACCGCCACTGCGGTCGTCAACGGGAATACGGTCACCGTCACGGCGTCGGCGGTCACACCGTTCGTCTTCGCTCCGGTCGTGGGAATCGCCAACACCGCCGTGAGCGCCACCAGCGCGGCATCCTGGGGTTCGGCGACCGGCGGCCGGACCGTGCTGCCCATCGCGTTCTCCTGGTGCTCGTTCCTGGCCCAGACCGGCGGCGGCTTGCCCACCACCACCAGCACCCCGCTGAAATTCTCGAAACTGGACGGGTCAACGACCTGTACCGGACCGTCCGGAAATGTCGTTCCGGGCGGATTCGGCTGGCTCAAGGTGGACAACGGGAGCAACTGCACGGTGACCTCGTCCGTGTCCAACGTGCTGTGGTCGGACCCTGGATCCTCGTCACCCTGCAGCGACTCATTCTTCACCGTGCTGAAGGGCCAGACCGTTCTGCTGCCCATCTTCGACCACTACGGGGGCACCGGTAGCGGCGCGTGGTACCAGGTGTACAGCTACGCGGCCTTCACGCTCACCGACTTCTCGTTCCAGGGCAACACCAATTGGATCAAGGGCTACTTCACCAAGTTCGTCGCGCCGTCCGACGCCTTCACCTATGGTTCCGGCGCGCCCGACCTCGGCGCGCGGGTCGTCCGGTTGACCGCATGAGAGAGGCGTCATGATCAAGAGCCGGATGATCGCCGCGGTGGCAGCGGTTCTGTTGGCCGTCGTCGGAACGGTCGTCCTGCTGAGCTACGCGCACAAGAACGCGGCGGCGGCGCCGGCCGCACCGGCCATGACGAGCGTCTGGGTCGCCACCAGTCCGATACCCGCCGGCACTCCGGCCACCGCGTTTGCCAAACTGGCTGCCCTCAAAGCGATCCCAGCGGCCGCCGTGCTACCGAACACGGTCACCGACCTGACGCAGCTCGCCCAGCAGGTGGCGCTCGTACCGCTCGTTCCCGGAGAACAATTGCTGATCAGCAAGTTCGGGCCACCGCTGGTCGTGATGTCGTCGTCGACGGCGGTCAAGATCCCGCCCGCGTTCCAGCAGATCACCATCCTGCTGCGACCCGAGCAGGTGCTCGGCGGCCATCTCGCGGCCGGCGACACCGTCGGGGTGTTCATCTCGTTGGGCGAAAAGAACATCCCTGCGGCTCGCACCCATCTGACCGCGCAGAAGGTCCTGGTCACCCGGGTCGAGGCGCAGACCGCACCACCTGCGGCGGCCAGCGCCACCGCCGGTCCGACCACTTCCTCCACCGCCACCCCGGCCGTTGCGACCGCACCATCAGTCGTCGCGTCCGGGCCGGCGACGTCGGCCGCCACCCCATCCGGCCCCGACCCGACCGCCAATGTGCTGGTCACCCTGGCGACAACGGCCCACATCGCGGAGAAGATCGTCTTCGGTGCCGAACACGGATCGATCTGGCTGTCCTACGAGCCGCTGACCGCTGACGAGAGCGGAACCGAGATCGTCGACGGAACGAAGGTCTACACCAAATGAAGCGCACCGTGGTCATGACGACGTCGGCGGAATTCGAGCGGCGGGTGCGGTTGGCCATCGGTGCCGATTCGGTGGAGTCGATGGACCCGGGCGGCGCGGCCGGCCAACCCGATGGTCACCGCCGGGCCGGTGATCCGGTCGTCATCGATGCCGCGCGGCTGATGGTGAGCCTGGGCGTCGGCGAGCCGCCGGACGTCGTCGTCATCGGTCCCGACATCCCGATGGCGGCCGCGTTGAACATCGCCGCGCACATCGACCAACGTCACCTCCCGACCAGCGTGGTGCTGGCGAACGGCGTCGGCCCCGACGAGTGGTTGCTGGCCATGCAGGCCGGTATCCGCGACGTGATCGCTGCCGACGCCGAGGTTTCCGATCTGCGCCTGGTCCTGGATCGCGCCGCGTCGGCGGCCGCGGCGCAGCGGCATGCCGCGCTGACCACCGGCCCCGGCGGATCTCGCGGACGCGTCATCCCCGTCGTCTCGCCGAAGGGTGGCTGTGGCAAGACCACGGTGGCCAGCAATCTCGCGGTCGGCCTGGCCGCCCTGGCCCCGCACCAGACGGTGATCGTCGACCTGGATCTGCAGTTCGGTGACATCGCAACGGCTCTGCAGCTGGCGCCGGAGCAGGGTATCGCGCAGGCCGTGGCCGCGAAGGACCTGGACGCCATGGCGCTCAAGACCTTTCTGACCCCGCATTCGACCGGGCTGTACTCGCTGTGTGCCCCGCAGACGCCGGCCGAGTGCGACGTGATCACCGGCGAGGACGTCGGGCGCCTCATCGACCTGCTGGCGCAGGAGTTCCGGTACGTGGTGATCGACACCGCCCCCGGCTTGACCGAGCACACCCTCGCGGTGCTCGATCGCGCCAGCGACGCGGTCCTGGTCTGCGGGATGGACGTGCCGAGCATCCGCGGCCTGCACAAGGAACTGAGCATCCTGCACGAACTCTCCTTGGACGGGATGACCCAGCATGTGCTCTGCAACTTCGCCGACCGCCACAGTGGTCTGACCGTCAAGGACGTGGAAGCCGTGATCGGCCGGGGCGTGGATCTGGTGATCCCTCGCTCGAAAGCCGTTCCGCTCTCGACCAATCGCGGCGTGCCGCTGTTGCAGAGCCGCACCCGGGATGCAGTGACGAAGAACCTCCAACAACTGGTCGCACTCTTCCAACCACAACTGAAGAAGGCCGCCGGCCGGGCTCCGCGACACCGGGCGATGGCGCGATGAACCTGTCGGATCGTTTGCAGGCGGTGCGCGTTGGGCCAACGGCCCCGCCCAGTCGCACCGCGCGGACAACCGGGACGGCGACCACACCGGCCGTCCGGCGCCCTACTCCCGAGGCGGCCGTGGCACCGCCCGTCGACGCTCTCGGCAAGCTCAAGGAACGCGCGAGCAAGGCCCTGTTCGAGAGAATGGGCGCCCGGCTCAACGACGTCACGCTCGCCGAGGACCAACTCCATGCGCTGGTGCGGGAGGAACTGGGCCACGTCGTGGAGAAGGAGTCGGTTCCGCTCACCCCGGACGAGCGGCAGAGGTTGCTGCGGGAGGTCAGTGACGACGTTCTCGGATACGGGCCACTGCAGCGACTGCTGGACGATCCGTCGGTCACCGAGGTGATGGTGAACGGCCCGGAGATGATCTTCGTGGAGCGCAACGGCAAGCTGTTCCGCACCACGGCGCGGTTCGGCTCGGAAGAGCATCTGCGACGGGTGATCGAGCGGATCGTGTCGCGGGTGGGCCGCCGGATCGACGAGTCATCCCCGATGGTGGACGCCCGGCTGGCCGACGGATCGCGGGTCAACGCGGTCATTCCGCCACTGGCCTTCAGCGGATCCTCGCTGACCATTCGGAAGTTCGCCAAGGATCCCTACCAGGTCGAGGATCTCGTGGCCTTCGGCACGCTGTCGCCGGAAATGGCGGAGTTGCTGCAGGCCTGTGTCGCCGCCCGGTTGAACATCATCGTCTCCGGTGGCACCGGCACCGGTAAGACCACTCTGCTCAACGTGTTGTCGTCGTTCATCCCCGAGGGCGAGCGCATCGTCACCATCGAGGACGCGGTCGAACTACAGCTGCAGCAGGAGCACGTGGTGCGGCTGGAATCCCGCCCGCCGAACATCGAGGGCAAGGGTGCGGTCACCATCCGGGACCTGGTCCGCAACTCCCTGCGAATGCGCCCCGACCGGATCGTGGTCGGTGAGTGCCGTGGCGGCGAGAGCCTGGACATGTTGCAGGCCATGAACACCGGTCACGACGGCTCCCTGTCCACCGTGCACGCCAACACGCCGCGCGACGCCCTCTCCCGGCTGGAGACCCTGGTCCTGATGGCCGGGATGGACCTGCCGCTGCGGGCCATCCGCGAGCAGATCGCTTCGGCGGTCAACGTGTTCGTCCAGCTGAGCCGGCTGCGTGACGGTTCCCGTCGAGTCACCCACGTGACCGAGGTCCAGGGCATGGAGGGCGAAGTGGTGACGCTGCAGGACGCATTCGTGTTCGACTACTCGGCCGGAATGGACAGCTCCGGCCGCTTCATCGGTCGCGCTATCCCGACGGGTGTCCGCCCCCGGTTCACCGACCGCTTCCGCGACCTCGGCATCACGCTGTCGCCCAGCGTGTTCGGGGTGCCGTCCGGGCGGTCCCGGTGATCTCCTACGCCGGGCTCGTCCTGATGTACCTGAGCCTGGCCGCCGCCGTCGCCGCGGTCTGGTCCGGCGGGCCTCGGATCTCACCAGACCGCCGCACCCAGCCGGGGGCCGTCGATCGGCCCAGTCCGTTGGCCAAGCCGAGCGCACGTCTGATCGCGGCCGTCGATGGGGGCCTGAGGCGTTCGGGTTGGCAGGTCAAGGTCAAGGCCGCCTTGGACAGCGCCGGCAAGAACGTCCAGCCAGGCGACTTTGTGATGCTGCTGATGGTCGGGATGCTGGTAGCGGTCGTTGCCGGGCTCGTCCTCGGGTTGGGGGCCGGTTGTGTCCTGCTCGCGCTGGTCGTACCCGTCGTGGCCAAAGTGGGCTTGGGGTATCTGGCCGGCCGCCGCCGGGCCGCCTTCGCCGACCAGCTGGATGACTCCCTGCAGTTGCTCGCCGGCAGCCTCCGGGCCGGGCACAGCCTGCTCCGCGCGGTCGACGCGGTGTCCCGGGAAGCGGAAGAGCCCACGTCGATCGAATTCAGCCGAATTCTCAACGAGACACGCGTCGGCCGCGAATTGGGTGATTCGCTGGAGGACACCGCGGACCGTATGCGCAGCGACGACTTCAGTTGGGTGGCGCAGGCCATCGCGATCCACCGGGAGGTGGGCGGTGACCTGGCCGAGGTTCTGGATACCGTCGGCCACACCATCCGGGAGCGCAATCAGATCCGGCGACAGGTGAAGGCGCTGAGTGCTGAGGGGCGCCTGTCCGGGATCGTGCTGATCCTGTTGCCGATCGGTGTCTCGGGCTTTCTCATGATGACCAATCCGGGCTACCTGTCCAAGCTGACCGGATCGGTCCTGGGCTGGGGCTTGATCAGCGCCGCCGTGATTCTGGTGGTGGTGGGCGCCCTGTGGCTCCGCAAGGTCGTCTCCTTCCGGTTCTGATCTTCCGACGTCCACGACTCCCACTCATCCCTGGAGGAGGTTCACCATGGCCCCCATCGTGCTGGCCGCAGCGCTCACGTTCGCCCTCGGTGTCGGCATCGCCAGCTGGGTCGTCCTGACGCCGGCCGATCCGGCCCGGGAAGAGGTACTGGCCAATGCGATCGGTGGCCTGCGCCCGGCGGACGGAGCGGCGGGCTCGACCCCGAGGCGCAACCCGTCCGGTGGACTGGCCCGGCACCTCACCGGCGGCAAGGCGGTCGCCCGGCTGGAACGACTGTCCGCCCTCGCCGGCCGTCCCCCGGCCTGGACCCTCGGCCGGCTGATGGGCGCGAGGCTGATCCTTCCGGCGGTGGGCGCCGCCCTCAGCGCCCTGTTCGTGGAGGCCGGCCCCTCGACCGGACGCTACCTGCTCGCAGTGCTGGTGACGGTGGTGGCCCACTTCCTGCCGGACCTGCTGCTGTACAGCCGCGGCCAGGAGCGGCAGGCGGCGATGGGGCTGGAACTCGCCGACACCCTGGATCAGATGACCATTGCGGTCGAAGCCGGCCTTGGCTTCGAAGGCGCCATGCTGCGAGCGGCCAAGAACGGCCGCGGCCCCTTGGCCGAGGAACTCATTCGCACGCTCCAGGACATGCAGCTCGGGCAGTCCCGCCGGGAGGCCTACCTCGCGTTGGCCAACCGGACGAGCGTTCCGGACCTCCGGCGCTTCCTCCGGGCGGTGATCCAGGCGGACCTCTACGGCATCGCCATCGCCGGCGTGCTGCGGACCCAGGCGCACGAGATGCGAATGAAACGACGTCAGGCCGCCGAGGAGAAGGCGATGAAGATCCCGGTCAAGGTCATCTTTCCGCTGATGTTGTGCATTCTTCCGGCTCTGTTCATCGTGTTGCTCGGGCCGGTCGCGATCGAGATGGCCAAGAACTTCAAATAGGCCACCGCAACTGGTCAACGCGTCTCGAGTGGATCGGCCTCCCGAAATCGGTGCAGGAGCCCTTGCTGGGAGTTGACCCCCAGCTTGGCGAAGACCGAGGTCAGGTGGTTGCGAATGGTGCTCTTGCTCAGGAACAACTGACCGGCGATCGAGGGCACCCGGTCGCCGCGGAGCAGGAGATCCACGATCTGCAGCTCTCGCGTCGTCAGACGACTCACTCCCGGGACTGATCTTTCCGTGACCCGGGCGACACGGCCACGGGTGAGTTCGGCGACCTCTATCCCTCGGCCCAGTCGCCGCAGGATGGTGGGAAGGTCTTCCGTGATGGGTGCGCGAGGCAAGCCAGACCGGGCCGGCAACAACACGAATGCACAGGTGGGCGCGGGGTGCAACGGCAGGATCAGCGCCTCGCAGCCGATCGCTCGCCCCGTCGGCATGGCTGACCGATCCCCCACCTGTACCTGCAAGTAGACATTCACTCCCCGCTGGGTGGCCGACGCCTCGCCGATGGCCGACAGGCAGCGCGGCACGTCCTGCTCGGTAACGAGGCTGATCAGGGAGCGGCCCAACAGGGCCGAGAAGGGCCAGCCGAAAAGGGATTCGGCCTCACCGCTGATCCGATCGATCAGCAGGTCGGCGTCAACCGTCCCGACCACGGCGCGTGCATCAGGTCCACCGCGGGGCCGGGGGTCGGCGCGGTCCCCCTCGCCGGCGATCATCACCACCAGGACATACCGCGACGACGATCGGTGCACGAACCGGCGTACCCACATATGGACCTTCGGATCCGATTGCGGCCGACGGCTCAACTGGCGGCTGGCCTCGTAACCGGTGATGACCCCCCGGGAAAGCAGGTCTATTCCACCGGTCGGTGAATCGCTCATGAAATCCTCGAAGCTGCGCCCGATAATGCCCTGGCCCGACGGATCGAGCAGGGTCCTCGCTGCATCCGTGGAGGCCACTATTGTCGTCGATGGCACCTGCAGAACCACCGCGGCGTAGGCACTGGTGGCCAACGTGCCGTCGGAAATCCAGGAGTCGTCGTCGGCGAGGACGCCGGCTCCGGCCAGTGGATCGTCGGATTTGTCCGTCGTCAATTGGTCGGCCACCCTCTCGTGATCACCGTGCCCCGCCGTCACGTCGACCTATTGTGCTCAGCATAGGCCGATGATGACGCCAAAGTCGGGAGACTTCGCCCAGAGAGGCCCGGGCGGCCGACGATAGGCTTTGAGGGTGACGCCAACCTCTGCCTTCGATCGGCACCGGAGCCTGAACCACCCTGATGCCACGACACGGAGCACACGATCGCTGCCAATGGCGTGTAAGGGTACGGCTTCGCCACCCGCGGCGGGAGTGCTCGGCCACGTGAAGGCCTCGCACCCACCGGCATGACGAACCCTGACGAACAGCGGCAGTGGCGGTCGGCTCGGCACTATCTCGGTCTGCCGGACAGCCTCACCGGGCGCCTCCAGCCCATCCTGACGTTGGCCGCCCGCACGCTGGGTTTCCGCGCCGCGATGATCAACATCCTGGACGAGCACGATCAACATTCCATCGCGGTCCTCGACGGGGGTCACGCTGATGTGGTTCCACGCTCGGATTCGATCTGTGATCTCGTCGTGCGCAGTTCGGGGCCCATCGTGGTCTCCGACGCCCGAACTGACCAGAGATTCGCTCACCGTCCGGCGCTCGCGTCCGGTCGGTGGGTGTCCTACGCCGGGTTCCCGCTGTGGGGCAGGGAGTCCCAACCGGTGGGAGCCATCTGCGTCGTCGACGACGAGGTCCATGTCTTCCCCGACGATCAGCTGGCCCGGTTGGAGCAGTTCGGCCGGGTGGTGGAGGATCAGCTGGATCTCATCCGGCGGTTGCGGGAGCAGCGGATGGGCGTCACGGTGGCCACCGGTGAGTTGGCCAGCGCGCTGACTGCCGGGCAGATTGTTCCGTGGTACCAACCCATCATCGAACTGTCCAACCACCGGGTCGTCGGGTTCGAAGCTCTGGCCCGATGGGTTCATCCGGACGGCACGGTGTCCGAGCCGAACAGTTTCATCCCACTGGCCGAGGACAGCGATCTGATCATCGACATGGACCTGGCGGTCATGCGGCGGGCCCTCATCGACCTGAAGGTCTGGCAGCAGACTGATCCCACGCTGCGGATGAGCGTGAACATCTCGTCGCGGCATTTCGACAGCGAGGACTGGTTGGCATCGCTGCTGGCCGTCACGCTCTCGGCCGGGGTGTCTCCCGCATCGGTGGATCTGGAGTTGACCGAGACTGCTCGACTGTCGTCGCGGCATGGCGACGGGACGTTCGTCCGGCAGATGCAGGCGTGCGGTTTCCAGGTGTGGTTGGACGATTTCGGAACCGGTTGGTCCTCGCTCGAATACTTGCTGCGACTGCCGGCGGACGGACTGAAGATTGACCGCATGCTTTCCCTGGCGTTGGGAACGCCAATCGGAGATGCCCTGGTGCGGTCGGTGACCGATCTGACGCGCCGGCTGGGGATGCGTACCACCATCGAAGGTCTCGAGGCACCGGCCGCGGTCGGCCGCGCGCGTGAGCTGGGAGCACTCAACGCCCAGGGATTCTTCTTCTCGGCCGCCGTTCCGGCGGCCGAGATCCCTGCTCTGCGAAGCCGGTTGGCTCAGCAACGAGGGTTGGTCGATCCGATCCCGAATCCGCTGGAAACAGCCAATGACGACATGCACGCGCCCGCCACCGACCGAACCCATCCCGGAGCCACCGACCGTCCGGTCGTGGACGGGTTGACGACGGCCGTCCTCGATGCCCTCCCGGATGCAACGGCGGTCCTGAACCATGAAGGGGTCATTGTCGCGGTGAACCGCGCCTGGCGGACGTTCTCACTCGACAACGGCGGATCGGAGGAGACGAACGGGGTCGGCGTGAGCTACCTCGACGTCTGCCGGCGAGCAGGAGAGCAGGGCAGCGGGGATGCGCGGAAGGTGGCCACGGGCCTGCGCTCGGTGCTGGCCGGCGCGTTGCCGGAACCGGAACTGGAGTATCCATGCCCGTCCTCGACGGAGCGAAAGTGGTTCATGCTGCGGATCACCCGCCTCGGCGGCCCGCTCCAGGGGGTTGTCGTGTCGCACGTCGACATCACCCGACGGAAGATGGCCGAGGAGCAGTTGCAGCACGCTGCCTCCCACGATCCCCTGACGGGACTGGCGAACCGCGTCCTGTTCCACAAGCGACTGGCCAAGAGCTTGACGACCGGCAGGGCCCAGGAAACAGCGTGGGATGTCGGCTTGCTCCATATCGATCTGGACGGCTTCAGGGCCATCAACGACACCTTCGGGCACGACGTCGGCGATGAAGTCCTGCGCACCGTGGCCGATCGATTGCGCGCACTGGCCCGACCGGGCAGCACCGTGGCCCGCCTCGGTGGAGATGAGTTCGCCATCCTGTCACCGCGAGCGACCCGCGCCGATTTGACGGTGCTGAGCCGGCAAGTGGAGATGGCTCTGATGGGAGCCCATCACGTCGCCGGGCGAACCCTCTGCGCCGGCGGCAGCATCGGAGTGCACCTGGCCAGAGCGGGTGACGACGCCGCGGTCGTGCTCGAGCACGCCGACCGCACCATGAACCAGGCCAAACACCTGCGCCGAGTGGCCATCTGATCCATCCCCCGATGGCGGTGCGGCGAATCCGGAGACAATTGGGGCACGACACGGAATTGTCCGGCACCGCGAGAGCGGTCTGATCCTTCTGTTCATTCTTAAACCGCTCAGGTCACGTTCGCGCATCGCGGTGGACGAGCCTCAGAACGGTGCCCGCCCGATCCCATATTCGGAGCCTCTACGACGCGTGATCGAATCGGATTGGTGATCGCCTCGAAAGGGGGCAAAACGATGCCACGCCTGCACAATCGCGGCCCCGGAGAGATGCCAGGCACCCGGTGATGTGCTGCTGCACAATCCTTCTCGCCATGACCGACCACTGAAAGCCGCGCACAGTCTCCCGGTGACTCGCAGTCATGGCCATATCCGGAAAGAGATCGACGGGGCACCGGGGAGTGAAATTGTTTCGTCCCCGCAATACTTGCCGTATTGAGGTGTAGATTCCATTTGCCGGCGTATCGACCGGTCATTCTGATGGAAGAAGCAGCCATGATCAACAATCTCCGTAAGACGTCCCCCAAATTGTCCGGTCGACCCGGCCTGGGTGCGTATGGCTCGGTGACGCGCGGTGTGATCATCGCGGCGATGGCCGGCGGCCTTGCGCTCACGGCAGCCGTGCCCGCCTCCGCCGGTACCACCGGTGCGACGTTCACTCTCGCCGGCGGGTCGCTGACCGTCTCCCAAGCCGCCACGGCCACATTGGACCCCGGTGCGACCGGCACGACGTCGATCACCGGAGCGCTGGGTGCCGTCGACGTTACGGACGCCCGAGGCAGCATCGCCGGATGGACCATGACGGCCGCCTCCACCACCTTCACCGCCTCTGGCGGGTCCGTGAGCACGGACGTCACGTATGACTCGGGCCCGGCGACCGCGAGCACGGGAACAGTGACGCCCGCCAGCAACGGCCCGACAAGTATCACCACCGCGCAGACCGTGGCCACCGGGACGGCGGCCAGCGGCAACAACACCGCGTCCTTCTCTCCGACCCTGACCGTGACTCTGCCCGCCTCCGCCCTGGCCGGTACCTACGCGGGCACCGTCACCACTTCGGTCCTCTAGGCCCACGGCAAGCCGAAAAGGTAGATGTGAGAAGCTTTTTCGCCGCACTGGCGGTGATAGCCGGGACCCTGGTCCCGGCTGTCACCGCGCCTCCGGTATTCGCCGCGGCATCCGCACCCGCACAGACTCCGGCCCGAGCACCGAGTGCCGGGATCGGCATCCGGCTGATCGACGCTCCTACCGACGCCAAGGACGACCCCAGGGCCCACGTCTACATCGTCGATCACCTGAACCCCGCCGCCGTCATCCACCGGCGCATCGAGCTGTCGAACCGCACCTCCACGCCGGTGCAGGTCTCCCTGTACGCCGCCGCCGCCGACGTCACCGGCGGATCATTCGTCGGGGCCGCAGGGCACACACCCAATGAGCTGTCGAGCTGGACCTCGACACAACCGGGCCTCGTCGATCTCCCTGCCGGCGGCACGCAGATGGCGACGGTCACCGTGTCCGTCCCACGGGACGCCGCGCCCGGAGAGCGCTACGGCGCCGTCTGGGCTGAAATCCGTTCCCGACCAGGACATGGCGCTGGGGTGACCCAGATCAGCCGGGTCGGGATCCGCCTCTACATCGATGTCGGTCCCGGCGGTCCCCCGGCTGCTGCCTTCACCATCGACAGGCTCACGGCCGCACGAACGCCTGGTGGGCAACCGACGGTCAGTGCCGCCGTCCACAACACGGGCGGCCGGGCCATCGATCTTGCGGGCACGATCCAACTCGATCACGGCCCCGGCGGCCTCAGCGCCGGCCCATTCCCCATCAAACTCGGTACGACCGTCGGCATCGGCGATACCGAGTCCGCCGCCGCCGTGCTGGACGCTGCACTGCCGGCCGGGCCGTGGAACGCCAGGATCACGCTGCGAAGCGGCCTCACGGAGGTCAGCGTCGCGGGCACGATCACGTTTCCGGCTGCGGGCCGTGCCTCCTCGGTGGCGGTGGCGCCCATTCCGGCGGGCGACGGTCGTCACCGATGGATGTTGCCGACGTTTCTGATCCTGGGGGCCGTCGCACTCCTGACCGTCCTCCTGCTGTCGCTCCGGGTTCGTCGGCGAAGGCGTTCGGTCAAGGGCGCCTCGGGTCGCGTGTCGACCCACCAGGACCAAGGCCTGACCGACGACGGCGTCGCCGACTCCGGCGCCGGCGAGCACGACTCGCAACCGGTACTCCCACCCGCATGAACACGGACCGGCGAGCCCTTCGATCCACCGGGCCGAGGCCACCGTCGACACCGGAACCACCCGGACGCGACCCGGCCGGCTGGAGATAGACGCGGGAATGGCCCCTGATCTGGTCGTGAGACCTGATCGGGGGCCATTCTCAGTACATGCAGGAACGAGATCCTCGTCTTGTCCTGGCAACCACGCGTAACCGTCACGACCCAACCGCAGGCGGAACAGCTGCTACCGAAAGCGCCTTACGGCAATGGCTTTCGGGCCGAGGTGGCCGCTGGTGGCCACGGAGCCGAGCATCGGTAAGAGCAGACGGTCAGCCCAGGACCGCCGCACACGCGGGGAGCGCCTTCGCGGCTGCTCCGACGCCGGCGGGCAGCTGAACCGAATTCAGGGCGATGGTGTTGGGCCCGGCCGCCTGGTCCGCCGCGAGGGAGATCAGCTTGCTGGTGTCGCCGGATGCCGTCGACTTGCCGGCGGCGAGGAAGACCTCGCCCTTCTCCTTCAGCGACCCGATCTGCTTCGTCGCGTAGTCGGCTCCCCCGGTGAATCCCGGTGCCGGCAACGAGGTCAGGGTGCTGGCCAGGTCCATGAAGTCCTGGCCGCCCTCGGTGAGGAACGGCGAAGCAGCCTTGGCCTTGTCGGCGTCGGACATGGAACCGGCGGTCGCCGCCTTGATCTTCGGGGAGACCGTTGCCGATTTGGCCTGACCGGTGCAGAGCGCGGTGAACCACGTGGCACTGGCGGCATCCAGATCGGCACCCGCGGAAGCACTGTCCGCAGCCGAACTCTGGGGAGCGTCCGAGCTCACGGCCCCGTCCGAACTGGCGGCGTCCGTGCCGGCCGGAGCCGAACTCGGCACATCGGAAGCGGGCGCCGAGTCAGAGGACATGGCGGCCGAGGCGGGTGCGGAAACGGCCGCGCTGGAGGCCGGCGCCGAACTGGCGGCGGAGCTCGATGATGCGGCCGTGGAACTCGAGCCGCAGGCGGCGGTGGCCAGGAGCACGAGGGCGGCACATCCGGCCATGATTGAACGTCTTCTGAGCACGGTGATTTCACACTTTCGACTTGGGGGAGTGTCTTTGAGGATGCGGTCCGACCAACCTCTTGACGGATAGTAACGGCAGATGTGCACTAGCGTGACGGATCTGGTGCTCGACGTCCGAAGCCGGGCTATCTATAGCCTGTTGATAATCGATTTTCCCCAACGGCGCAGTTGGCGCGCACGGACGGTCATCGGATCGGCTCGTCGCCGACTCTTCCGGGGTGGGCAAGGAAACAATTGTCAGGCTCGGAAATCGGTGCTAACCGTGCCCGTTTCCTGTGGAGCCGCCGCCGGGGCGGATCCGGCGGCGAAGGGACGCGGACCGCATCCGGCCCGGCGCGGTCCCACCCCCTGCTCAAGCCTGGATCACCACCGGAGCAAGCGAGAGCGGACACAAAAAAATGGCCCTGATCAGGTTGTGCACCTGATCAGGGCCATCCGGTGGTAGCGGGGACAGGATTCGAACCTGTGACCTCTGGGTTATGAGCCCAGCGAGCTACCGAGCTGCTCCACCCCGCGTTGGCGGTAACACCACTGTAGCAAGTGGTGTCACCAAAGCCAAATCGGCTGGAACACAAGGATTCCCTGCGCTACCCGGTGGGGCTGGTGGCGGTCGCCGTCGGGGCCGCCGATGTCGTCGAAGGTGTGGTCAGCGATGTGCCGGCCAGCTTCAGGTAGTTGTTCACGGCGTCCTCCAGCGCCTGGCTGGCGGCACCGATCTTGCCCAGATCACCCGATGCCTTGGCCGTGGCCAGGGCCTTGTTGGCCGCGTCCATGGCCGACAACGCCTGGGCCTGGTCGGAGGGGAGGACGACCGGGGTCGACGGACTGCTCGAACTGGACAGGGTGGCCGAGCCGGACGAAGTCGAACTGCCCGACGACGTCCCGGTGCCGGTCCCGGTGATCGGCGTCGGGGCACTGGCCGCCGCCACCTGCAGCGCATCGGCCAGGGTGGTGCCGTAGCCGACCCGGTTGGCGTACCAGACCAGCACCTGCCCCAGCTGCGGCGAGGCACTGGTCGACACGCCCTTGATGTACAGCGGCTCGACGTACAGCAGGCCGTTGTCCGTCGGCAGGGTCAGCAGGTTCCCGTAAATGACCTGGGATCGGCCGCTGGTCTGTCTGGTCGTGACGAAGTTGCTGATCGCCTGGTTCGAGTTGAACGCCTGCTGGATCAGCACCGGCCCGGGTGTCTGCGTGTTCTGCGGTAACTGCAGCACGGTCAGATCACCGTAGGTCTTCGGATCGCTGCTGGCCGAGACGAACGCGGCCATGAACTGACGCTGATAGATGGTCAGCGCACTGGTCAGCTGGAAGCTGGTGCTCGTCTGGCCGGGCAGCGCGATCTGCTGGTAGTACGGCGGCTGGGCCGCCGTGTTGCCGGCCTCCGTCGGATCGGCCGGGACATCCCAGTAGTTGGAGTTCTGGAAGAAGTCGACCGGCGAGTCCACGTGGTACTGGGTCAACAGCTTGCGTTGGATCTCGAACAAGTCCTGCGGGTAGCGGAAGTGGGCGCGCAGGTCGGTACTGATGTCCGAGCTGGGCTTGATCAGATTGGGGAACACACCTTCCCAGGCCTTCAGGACCGGGTCCGCGTCGTCCACCGAGTAGAGCGTCACGGCGCCGGTGTAGGCGTCCACCGTGGCCTTGACCGAGTTGCGGATGTAGGACACGTCGGTGTTGGCCTGCGCGCCGGTGCCGGTCGTCTGCGAGTTGGTGGTGCTGCTGGCCAGGGAGACGCTCTGCGAATAGGGGTAGTTCTGGGCCGTCGTGTAGGCGTCGACGATCCAGACGATCTTGCCGTCGACCACGGCCGGGTACGGGTTCGAATCGGTGGTCAGGAACGGCGCCGCCTTCCGGACCCGGTCCAGCGGATCACGGTTGTACATGATCTTGGAGTTGCCGTTGATCTCCGAGGAGAACAGGAAGTTCGCCTCGCCGTAGTGGGTGGCGAACACCAACCGGTCGAACAGGTTGTCCAGCTTGACGCCGCCGCTCCCGGCGTAGGTGTACGACGTCGAATCGGTGTCGTACTCGCGGTTGCTGTTGGGGCTGTCGGATCCGACGATCGCATAGGTGGTGGCCTGGCTGCCGTAGTAGATCCGCGGCTGGGTCACCTTGATGGTCCCGGAGTTGGACACGTCGGAGACGTTCCCGCTGAACACCGGGTATCCGTCGGAGCCGACCTGATTGGCCGGGGTCGCGATGAAGCCGTTGCCGTGGGTGTAGACCATGTGTTCCTGGATCCAGTTGGTCTGATCGCCGGTCAGCCCCGCGGTGTTGAGTTCACGGACGGCCACGATGTAGTCCTGGGTCTTGCCCGTCTTCGGGTCGGTGTAGCGGTCGACCGACAGCGGATCGGCGAAGCCGTAGAAGTTCTTCTGCTGCTCGTTCTGGGTGAACGTCGAGGACAGGATGTTCGGGTCCAGCAGCCGAGCGTTCGAGATGGTGGGATTGCCGGTCGCCGTCAGCGGGGTCGAGCTCGTCTCGTCCGAGTAGTTGACGTACTTGACCTTGTCCGAACCGATGTCGTAGGCCGCCCGGGTCGCGGCGATGTTCTTCGCGATGTACGGCGGCTCCTTGGTGATGCCGTTCGGGTTGACCACCACCTGCTGCAGGATGAGGGGCCAGACACCGCCGATCAGCACGCTCGACAGCACCAGCAGGGCCAATGCGATGGCCGGGAGCTTCACGCTCCGCAGGAACGCACCGACGATGAACCCGACGGCGCAGATGGCCGCGATCACCATCAGGATGATCTTGGCCGGGAGCACGGCGTTGACGTCCGTGTAGGACGCGCCGGTGAACTTTCCCCCGCGGTTGGAGAACAGCAGGGCGTACCGGTCGAACCAGTACTGGATCGCCTTGACCAGGACGAACACCCCGACCAGGAGCGAGAGCTGCAGCGAGGCCTGAGACGTGATGCGCCGGCCGGGCCCGGAGAAGCGCAGTCCGCCGTAGAGGTACTGGGTGACCAGGACCGCGAAGAAGCTGAGCGCCGCCAGCGCGAACAGCCAGCTGATGATCATCTGCAGGAAGGGCAGGGTGAAGACGTAGAAGCCGACGTCGTGCCCGAACTGCGGATCGGACTTCCCGAACGACACTGCGTGCAGCCACAGCTGCACCGTCTGCCAGTCCCCCTGGGTGGAGAAGGCACAGATCAGACCGACCAGGATGGAGATGGCGAAGACGAAGGTCTTGGGCCGGCTGCTGACCACGGTCCGGTAGGGGCTCAGCGGATCCACCTCGCCCGACGGCACGAACACCGGCCGGGAGCGGTAGGCCGTGTTGAGGGCCAGGAACACCACTCCCCCCGCACCGATCCCGCCGATCAGGAACAACACGATCTTGCTGACGATTTCGGTCGTCCAGACCTGCCGGTATCCGACCTCGCCGAACCAGAGCCAGTCGACGAACACACCGACGAACTGGAACCACAGAATGGCCAGCACGACGAGCGCGACCAGCGTGATGAGGACTCGTTTGGATCGCTTCGACATGCTCGGCATGCCGATCGGGGGCCGCATGGCCACTACTGGACTCCTTGCGTTCGTGGTGCGGGGCTCTCAACTGCCGGCGGGGACGCCGAAACCCTTCTCGCTTCGGCTGACGCGACCCATGACGGGGGCAACGTTGGATCAACTGTAGGCGGCACATGATGGTTCCCGGGGAGACGGCTGTGCCCGGTGAGCGGATCTGTGCGAACCCGGTGCGTCGCCGGAGCCCGCGCCGTGCCGGGTCGGCCGGGTCCGAGGCCCGATGCCGGCACATCGCCGTCGCGCCGGGATGCAAGGATCACCGGGTGGCTTCCAACAACATTCCGGCCGGATCCGACCCCGTGGATCCGGCTTCGCTCATCCCGCCCGCGCAGGCTCCCTACTGGTGGGAGGACCCCGACCTGGCGGCGGCTGTCGCCGAGGTCGAGGAATTCGTCGGCAGCGCCGGGTGGGATGCCGCTCCGCAGATGTTCGCCCTGGTCCGGACGGCCGATCTGGCGGCCGCCCAACCCGGTCTGG
Source organism: Nakamurella panacisegetis (assembly GCF_900104535.1). Lineage (NCBI taxonomy): Bacteria > Bacillati > Actinomycetota > Actinomycetes > Nakamurellales > Nakamurellaceae > Nakamurella > Nakamurella panacisegetis. The sequence continues at coordinate 172,010 of NZ_LT629710.1, forward strand.
CCGCTGCCCTGGCCGACTCCGGCGTCTTCACCCCCATCGCGCAGGAGGTGCTGCCGCCCGGGGACCTGTCCGAGGCCCTGTCGACGATCTCCTGGCCCGACGAGGTGGCGGGCTGTGTATTGGTGCAGGAGATCGTCGTGCTCCCGCCGTCAGCGGTCGCGACGCGGGCCGAAGGCTCGCCGGAGCGGGCGCAGGACCTGCTGCCGGGTGAGGCCGACGCGGAAGGCTCACCGACCTCGGCCGCGAACACCGCCACGACGCGGGCCGAAGGCTCGTTCCGGGAGAGCAACGATGTCGAGATCACGGCGGAGGAAGCCGCCGCCCACCCGGATCGCGTCGAGGCCCGACTGGCCGCCGGCGTGCTGCGGGACGGCAAGGGCGGAGCCTGCTTGCTGCGGGTACGGGGCAAGGACGACGCGACGCCGCTGCGGGGCGGCGACCTGGCACCGAATCTGCTGCGGGCCCTGCACGCGACCTTCGAGGACTGACCGGGTTCGGCTCAGCAGGACGGCGGAGTGCCGCCGGCGCCCAACGTCTTGAGCGCCTTGACCGCGTCGTCGAGCGTCGCCACCCGGACCAGTTCCAGGCCCTGTGGGACGCGGGTCAGCGCCTCGGCGCAATTGCCCGCGGGCACCAGGAACACGGACGCCCCGGCGTTCTTGGCGGCGATCATCTTGAGCAGGATCCCGCCGATCTCGCCCACCGTGCCCTTGGTGTCATCGACCTCCATCGTCCCGGTGCCGGCGATGAAACGTCCGGCGGTCAGGCCACCCGGGGTCAGCTTGTCCAGGATCCCGAGGGTGAACATCAGGCCGGCCGATGGTCCGCCGATGTTGGCCAGTGAGATGGAGATGGTGAACGGGGCCTTGGGCCGCTCGACGGCGCCGATCCCCAGGAAGCCCTGCTTACCCGCACTTGAGTTGGCCTGGAGCTTGACCTTCGCGTCGACCGACCGGGAACCGCGCAGCACGGTCACCTCGACCGTCTGACCGGGCAGGGTGTTCTTCAGCGCCGCCTGCAGGGAAGCGAAGTCGGTCACCTTGGCCCCGTCCACAGCGGTGATCTGGTCCTGCGGCTCCAGCACCTTGTAGCTGGGCGAGTCCTGGGCAATGGTGCCGACGTACACGACGTTGGGGTACTTCAGATAGCGGAGCGCAGCGATCTCGGCGGCCGACTGCGAATCTTGGAAGTCCTTGGTGTTCTGTTGATTCACCTGGTCGACGGTCTTGTCCGGCGGGTACACCTCGGCCCGCGGGACGACGGCGTAGTCACCGCTCATCCACATGCCGAGCAACCCGAACAGCGGCATGTCGTCGTAGACCGACACGGTGGTCATGTTCAGGTGCCCGGTGCCGTCGGTCTGTTTGACGCTGGCCGGCGCATCACCGCTGAAGCTGATGACCGGTGTACCGCCGACCCGACTGAGCGTGTCGTACGTCACTCCGGGTCCCAGCGCGACATACGGGACGGGCACGGTGGCCCCGACTCCCACGAGCGCCACGCTGAGGGTCGAGCCGACGATCAAGGCGCGAGCGCGGATCGACAATGACGAGAACCAGGACATGCGGATGACAATAAGTGCTCGACGTGAGGATCTTGTCGGCCCGAACCCCGACCCGGCGGCCGGCCGGTCAGGGTTCGCCCGGAAATGATTTCGCTCAGGGCGATAGGTCGTTCTCGTCCGGGCTGGCTCACATGTTCACCAGTACCGTGGAGTCATGAGCAACTTCCCGTTCGGCTTCTCCAACTCCGGCGATGACGATCCCGAGCGTTCGGGAAAGCCGGAAGGGCTTCCGGGTGGCCTTCCGCCCGGTTTCGACCTGACCCAACTCGGTTCGATGCTGTCCCAGCTCGGGCAGATGATGTCGAACGCGACGCCGTCCACCGGTCCGGTCAACTACGACCTGGCCAAGCAGATGGCCTTGTCCCAGGTGCCGCAGACCCACCCGGCGTCCTCCATCGACGTGAAGCAGGTGAGCGACGCCATCGCTCTGGCCGAGGTGTGGCTGGACGGCGCCACGTCGCTGCCGGCCGGCGTGCGGCATTCGACCGCCTGGACCCCGAAGCAGTGGATCGAGGCGACGATGCCGATGTGGGAGAAACTGTGCTCCCCCATCGCCGACCGGGTGTCCTCGGCCTGGCTGGAGAACCTGCCCGAGCAGGCTCGCGAACAGGCCGGCCCGCTGCTGGCGATGATGGGCTCGATGGGCGGCATGGCGTTCGGGTCGCAACTGGGCCAGGGTTTGGCCCAGCTGGCGGTCGAGGTTCTCACGTCGACCGACATCGGTCTGCCGCTCGGCCCCGAGGGCACGGCGGCGCTGCTGCCCTTGGCCGTCTCCGAGTTCGGCAAGGGCCTCGACCTCCCGGAGGATCAGGTCCGCCTCTACCTCGCCGCGCGCGAAGCCGCTCATCACCGGTTGTACGCCGGGGTGCCGTGGCTCAGGGATCGCGTGATGACGCTCATCGCGAACTTCGCTGGGGCCATCTCGATCGATTTCTCCGCGGTCGAGGACCTGGCCGCCACCATGGACATGTCGAACCCGGCCGGCATCGAGGCCGCGCTGAGCAGCGGCATGTTCGAGCCGAAGGTGACCGAGAGCCAGCAGGCCGCCATGGCCAGCCTGGAGACGGTGCTGGCGTTGGTCGAGGGCTGGGTCGACACGGTCGTCGCCGACGCCGTCGGCGACCGCCTCCCGGGCGCGGCGGCCCTGCAGGAGACGCTGCGTCGGCGGCGGGCCACCGGTGGCCCCGCGGAGCAGACCTTCGCCACCCTGATCGGGCTGGAGCTCCGACCCCGCCGGCTGCGCGCGGCCGCCGACCTGTGGCGAGCGCTGGAGGACTCCCGCGGAGTCGACGCGCGCGATGCCCTGTGGTCGCACCCTGACCTGCTGCCGTCGAGCGCGGACTTGGACGATCCGAAGGGATTCGTCGAGCGGGACAAGCAATTCGCCGATCTGCTGTCCGGTCTCGAGGACATCGACACCAGCGAACTGGACGGACCCGGCGACGAACCGCAGGACAAGCCCAAAGAGGTCTGAGACCACCTCACCGAACGCAATGCCGCCCCACCTCCGAACCGGGGGTGGGGCGGCCTTTTTTCGGTGCGTCAGACGGCGCTGGACGGCTGCCAGAGATTGATTCCCGACTCGACGGCGTGGCGATTGATCAGTTCCAGCTCTTCGGGAGCGAAGGCCGGGCCGTCGACGGCGCCGATGTTGTCCTCCAACTGCTGTACCGATGACGCCCCGACCAGCACGGACGTCACCCGGCTGTCGCGCAGCGCCCAGGCCAGTGCCATCTGGGCCAGGCTCTGGCCCCGCCCGGAGGCGATCTCGGCCAACGCCCGGATGTGGTGCAGCGCGGTGTCGGTGAGCAGGTCCTTGGACAGCGAGCCCGGCCGCGACGCCCGTGAGCCCTCCGGCACCCCGCCGAGATAGCGGTCGGTGAGCATGCCCTGGGCCAGCGGCGAGAATGCGATGCAGCCGACGCCGGTCTCGGCCAGGGTGTCCAGCAGGCCGTCCTCGATCCACCGGTTGAACATCGAGTACGACGGCTGGTGGATCAGCAGGGGCGTACCCATGTCGGCCAGGATCGCGGCGGCCCGCCGGGTCCGTTCCGGCGAGTACGAAGAGATCCCCGCGTACAGGGCCCGGCCCGACGTGACCGCGGTGTGCAGGGCACCCATGGTCTCCTCCAGCGGCGTGTCGGGGTCGGCCCGGTGGGAGTAGAAGATGTCGACGTAGTCCAGGCCCATCCGGGCCAAGGACTGGTCGAGCGAGGCGAGCAGGTACTTGCGGGACCCGAAGTTCCCGTAGGGACCCGGCCACATGTCGTAGCCGGCCTTGGTGGAGATCACCAGTTCGTCGCGGTAGGGCCGGAAATCGTCGGCCAGGTGACGACCGAAATTCGTCTCGGCACTGCCGTAGGGCGGACCGTAGTTGTTGGCCAGGTCGAAGTGATTGACGCCGAGATCGAAGGCGCGGCGCAGGATCTCCCGCTGCGTGGCGAACGAACTGGTATCGCCGAAGTTCTGCCAGAGACCGAGCGAAACGCTCGGCAGAACCAGGCCGCTGTGGCCCACTCGGCGATATGGTTGGCGGTCGTAACGGGCATCTGCGGCCGTGAAAGTCATGCCCTCATGGTCGCATCACGTCGGTTGGCGCACCCCGTCACCCCCCGGAAAGGCGTGGTCGATTTGTCGCCTTTCTCGCCCCGCCCGGTCGCGGAGCGTTCGCCCTGGCGGTCCCCGACGATGCTGACGCGTCCCTGGAATACCCGGCAGACCGCCGACCTGCGGGTACGGTTGGCCACGGTTCCGGGTCGCTGATCCGGGTTGACATGTCCGACCGGCGGCACAGCCGCCCGGCGGCCTGATGAGAGGAACAAGGCTGATGGCCGACACCTACAACGGCTACTGCGTGAAGTGCAAGGAGAAGCGGGACTTCGAAGGTGAGGTCCACGAGACCAACGGGCGTCGCATGGCCAAGGGCACCTGCCCGGTCTGTGGCACCAAGATGAACCGGATCCTCGGCAAGGCCTGATCGGCAGGGTGACGCCGGGCCGCGGCGCGGCCCGGCGTCGTTCGGCGCGGGCTCGCCACCGCCGGCCACCCGGTCCCGGCCTGTGGACAACGCCGTCGCGGCGGCCGCGCTGCATGCGACGCTGATCGCATGCGGGTGGGCGTGCGTGAAGAGGGGCCGGGGTGAGTGTCCCCACGTCGCGCGCGATCGATCTGACCGGCGTCTACACCATGATCAGCGGCCTGCCGGTTCTTCACCGCGATCCGGACAGCGTTCAGATCGGCAGCGAACCGCCCCACTGCCTGGTGCTGCACCACGCGCCACCGGAAGCCGCTTCGATCCTGCGGCGCCTGAACGGAACCGCACCGGTCGGGGCGGTCCTGCGCGATCACGACGCGGACCCCGTGCCGTGGCGCGAGGTGCTGAGTCAGTTGCTGGACGCCCATCTGCTCGTCCCGGCCCACCAGTGGAGGTTCTCCGGGGTGACGGCCGGCGCGTTCCTGGAACCCGAGCGCGACAGCCTGGTGCACCCGTTCGGTATCCCGGCCGCCCGCCGGGCGTTGCAGGCCCGCCAGGACGCGATCGTGGTGGTCCGCGGAACCGGGCGGGTCGCCACCGCCGTCGCCACCTCACTGGCCGCGGCCGGTGTCGGGCATGTGCACCAGCAGCCGGACCGCGCGCTGCGCCTGGCCGACCTGGCCGACCTGGCCGCCGGCACCGCGACGACCGGACCGAGGGACGGCCGCATCGGGTCCCCGACGGCCGGCGACACCGCGATCCTGGCCGCCAACCTGCGGCGATCGGCGCCCGGCGTCCGGGTCAACGCACCGGCTCCGCACCATCGCCTGACGTTGGTCGTGCTGGCCGGTGACGGGCCCCCCTCCCCCTCGTTGGCCGCTGAACTCACCGCGTCCCGACTTCCGCACCTGGCGGTGACGGCCGGGCTGACCACCGCGGCCGTCGGACCATTCGTCCTCCCCGGCCGATCGAGCTGCCTGGCCTGTGTCCTGCGCCGCCGGTCCGAGATCGACCACTTCCGCGGCACCCTCGAGGAGGAGCTCCGGCACGAGATCCGGGTCCCGGCGATCCAACTGGCCGCGGCCGCCGCATCGATCGCCGCGGCCGACGCGTTGTCGCACATCGACGGGACGACGAAGCCGGCCACGCTGGACGGGACCATCGAATGGATGCTGGGCGATCTGGCGCCCCGACGCCGTTCCTGGGAGGTGCACCCGGACTGCGGATGCTCCGCCTGAGCAGTCCGCCAACCGTCCACCAAGGGGTCGGCGTCGACCCCAACGGTGGTTCTTGGCCCGATTCGGCGTCATATCGAGCCCACCGGCACGATTCCGGCCGAGCCCACGCGCGCGTCAGACACAATGGGACGGTGTCCGAAATCCCCCGTGGTGCCCTGAACCGAACCGCCCGCCTGGCGAGCCTGCCCCTGTCCGCGGCGGGACGGGTCACCCTGGGCTGGGGGCAGCGGTTGATCGGACGCGACCGGGACGATGTCTCGGCCGAGATCCAGCGCCGGACGGCCGAGCAGGTCTTCGAGGTGCTGGGCACGCTCAAGGGCGGCGCGATGAAGTTCGGGCAGGCGTTGAGCGTCTACGAAGCCGGGATCCCCGACGAGTACGCCGAGCCCTACCGGGAGGCGCTGGCGAAGCTGCAGAACGCCGCGCCGGCCATGCCCGCCTCCACCGTCCGCCGGTTGATGGCCGAGCAACTCGGCACCGGGTGGCGTGATCGCTTCCTCCAGTTCGACGAGGAGGCCGCCGCCGCGGCGAGCATCGGGCAGGTGCACCGGGCGACCTGGCACGACGGCCGCGAGGTGGCGGTGAAGCTCCAGTACCCGGGCGCGGCGGCCGCCCTCAAGGCCGACATGGATCAGCTCAACCGCCTCGCCCCGGTATTCGGGTTGATGGTGCCCGGGATGCAGATGCGCCCGCTGCTGGCCGAGATCCGTGAGCGCGTGATGGAAGAATTGGACTACGCCGCCGAGGCGGCGAACCAGCGGGCGTTCGCCCGTGGGTTCGCCGACGACCCCGACTTCCTCGTCCCGAAGGTGCTGGCCAGTGCACCCAAGGTGATCGTGTCCGAATGGGTCGACGGAACGGGCCTCGGCAAGATCATCACCTCGGGCACGGTCGAGCAACGCAACCGGGCCGGGCTGCTGCTGACCCTGCTGCACTTCTCCGCTCCGGAGCGGGTGGGTCTGCTCCACGCCGACCCGCATCCGGGCAACTATCTGCTCACCGCCGACGGCCGGATGGGCGTCATCGACTTCGGCTCCATCGCGCGGCTGCCGGGCGGCTCACCGCCCATCATCGGGAAGCTGTCGCGACTGGCCCTGGACGGCAACGCGGACGACGTCCTGGCCGGGCTGCGGGCCGAGGGTTTCATTCTGGACGGCTTCGACCCCGATCCGGAGGCGCTGCTGGACTACCTGGCTCCGTTCGCCGAGCCGTTGCGGCACAAGACTTTCCATTTCTCGCGCAAGTGGATGCAAGCCCAGGCCGCGCGCATGTCGAACCTGTCGAGCGAAGAGGCCAAACTGGCCCGGCACATCAACCTGCCGCCGTCCTACCTGATGATCCACCGCGTCACCTTCGGCTCGATCGGCGTGCTGTGCCAACTCGACGCCACCGCACCGTTCCGCGCCATCGTCGCCCAGTGGCAGCCCGGTTTCGACGACGAGGACGACCTGGACGAGGGCGCCGCGACCGATACGGAGTAGGCGATCTACCACCATTCCTGATTCAGCTTGGCCTCGACCGATCTGAGGTTCTCGCGTGCGCAGCGATCGCAGAACCACACGCCGCCGCGACGCCGATCCATCTCGAACATCCAGCTGAGCGGCGGGCCGGCCGCGGTGGTTCCGCACCGGGCGCACGCCGTGACGGGCAGATCCGGGTCGGGTGTCGTCGAGTCGGGCACGGCCATCGGCGAAGAATACCCACCGGAAATGCAGAGGCCACAAAACGGCCGAGAGGTCGCATGCGGCGACTTCTCGGCCGTTCCGTGGAAACGATGTACTCCCGTGCCGTCAGGAGCTGCGGTGGCGGCTCTGACGATCGCGGGTACGCAGTCGGTCGGCCGCTCGGCTGAGCTCGGCGTCCCGCTGCGTCCGACGCATTCGGTCGCGCACCAGATTTTCGATCATGAGATTCATTTTGAGCACCTTAGAAAGGGGTCCGGCTGTTTCCGGCCGGACAGAAGCGTTGCGAGACAGGTGATCCCGCGCACAGATGGGGTCAGTGATGGTCATGCGGCGACCTTGCGCGGCCGGCCCCGGGGCCGCTTGCGGGCGATGACGACGCCCTGGTCGAAGATCTCGCCACCCCAGACTCCCCAGGGTTCGGCGCGCTCCAGCGCGGCCGCCAGACAGGCCGCCCGCGCCGGGCAATCGGCGCAGAGGGCCTTCGCCCGTTCCAGGTCGTCGGGGCGCTCGGCGAAGAACAGGTCCGGATCGCCGGTGTGACACGGCAGTCCTTCACCGAGAGTCGGATCGACGAGCGGGTCCGATTCGTGGTCGAGAAGCAGGCTGATCAAGGTTCTCTCACCTCCGGGTTGAGAAGAGTTGTGTGTTCGAGGCCGGATGGCCCCACACAGATCTGGGGGTCGGCATCGGCCGGGATACACAACGGCCGCGGAATGCGACCCTGAAGGTCGGATTCCGCGGCCGGAGGCGAGCGTTGAGCTGGATTCTACCTCAGCTGCTCATCCCCGGCCGGACGCAGAGTGCCCTCCGGCGTAGCCGACGGGTGTCCCGCGAAATCCGGGACGCCGACGACACGCATGCGGGCAACGCCGCTGTCCGCGACAGCGGCGGTACCGAACTGGTTCTGGATGTAGTCATTCACGGTCCGGCACCTCCTTCTGTAGCGGTCTCGTCCCGGGCGGGGAGAGGCGGTTCAACTGGGAACGAGGACGACCATATGCGCCCCTACACCGGCCGCGCAACCGATTAAACAAGAACTTCTGAGATTTCTTTCGGCCCCGCCCAGCCGTCGCCGAAGAACCTGCGCCGAGCCGGTGGAGTCAGCGCGTGGCGGAGACGATGCCGATCACGTCGGCGCCGTAGGCGTCCAGCTTCGTCCGCCCGATCCCCGGAATGGCCAGCAGCGCAGCATCATCGGTGGGACGTCGTTCGGCGATGGCCAGCAACGTGGCGTCGGAGAAGACCACGTAGGCCGGCACCGACGCCTGGCTGGAGGTCGTCTTCCGCCAGTCGCGCAGGGCGTCGACCAATTCCGGGTCGGCGGTCGACGGACAGTTGTCGCACCGGCCGATCTTGAGTTCCGCGGGTGTGCTCAGCGGTCCGCCGCACATCCGGCAACGCCCGGCCGGGCGGTTGCGGGAGACCGGGGCCGACTCGGGGGCGAGGCCGGTCAGGAACCGGCTCCGCTTGCGTCCGCGCCGGCCGCCCTCGGTCCGGGACAGGGCCCAGGAAATGGCCAGACGCGTCCGGGCCCTGGTCACTCCGACGTAGAACAGCCGCCGTTCCTCCTCGACCTCGTCCGGGGTCTCGGCGTGCTGGATGGGCAAGGTTCCGTCGGTCAGCCCGACCAGGAACACGGCGTCCCACTCCAGACCTTTGGCGGCGTGCAGCGACGCCAGGGTCACTCCTTCGACAGTCGGTGCGTGCTGGGCATCCGAGCGTTGGTCCAGCTCGGCGACCAGGGTGGCCAGGGTGGCGTCCGGCGTGGCGTCGGCCAGTTCCTCGGCCACCCCGACCAGGGCCAGCAGCGAATCCCACTGATCGCGCAGGGCGCCCGCCGGTGGCGGTTCCTCGGTCAGACCGACCGGGTTGAGCAGCTGACGCACGGCCGGGACCAGCGGGACGTCCACGTTCAGGTTGGCCCCCTGGCGTAGCGCGATGATCGCCTTGCGCACCTCGGGACGGGCGAAGAACCGCTCGCCGCCGCGGATCACGTAGGGCACCGACGCGTCGGAGAGCGCCTTCTCGTAGACCTCCGACTGGGCGTTGATGCGGTAGAGAATGGCGATGCCCGACGGCGGCGTGCCGCCCTGGATCAGGATCGATGCCTTCTGGGCGACGGCTCTGGCCTCGGCCGGTTCGTCCGGGTACTCGTCGAACGACGCGGCCGGACCGTCGGGCAGTACGGCGACCAGTTTCAGGCGGAGCCGCGCCGCCTTGCCCTGCGCGCCGGCGATGATGCGGTTGGCCAACGTCACCACCTGCGGGGTGGAACGGTAGTCACGCTCCAGCCGGACAACGGTGGCGTGCGGGTATCGACGATCGAAGTCCAGCAGGTTGGCCGGGGAGGCCCCGGCGAAGGAGTAGATGGTCTGGTTCGCGTCGCCGACCACGGTGAGCTGGTCGCGGCCACCGAGCCAGGCGTCGAGCATCCGCTGCTGCAGCGGCGTCACGTCCTGGTACTCGTCGACGACGAAACAGCGGTAGCGCGACCGGAACTCGCGGGCCACGTCCTCGTCGGATTCCAGAATGGCGCAGGTCTGCAGCAACAGGTCGTCGAAATCCAGCTGTTCGGCCTCGTTCTTGGCCCGTTCGTAACCGCCGAACACCTTCACCACGGTGGCCGCCGCCACCGGCGTGTCCCGGTGGTGCCGGGCCACGGCCGCCAGATAGTCGTCGGGGCCGATGAGCGAGGCCTTGGCCCACTCGATCTCACTGGCCAGGTCCCGCAGGGTGGCCGCGTCGGTGCCGGCGCCGGCCCGCTTGGCGGCCATCGCCACCAGGCGCAGCTTGTGCTCGAGCACGGGCCACAACTGGCCGCCGACGGCCTTGGGCCAGAAGTACTTGAGTTGTTTGAGAGCGGCCGAGTGGAACGTCCGCGCCTGCACCCCCGGCACGCCGAGATTGCGCAGCCGGAGCCGCATCTCGCCGGCCGCCCGGGTGGTGAAGGTGACGGCCAGGATCTCGCTGACCGGATGGGAGCCGTCCTGCACCAGGTGGGCGATGCGATGGGTAATCGTCCTGGTCTTGCCGGTGCCGGCCCCGGCGAGAACGCAGACCGGCCCGCTGGGGGCGAGCACGGCGGCTCGTTGCCCGTCGTCGAGCCCGGCCAGCAGATCCACTGTCACTCATCCATTTTCGCACGGGTGTACGACGTGAGGAAATCCTCCGCGCCGGATGTGGACAATTTCTCTCCGCTGCGTGGGGATCGATCAGTCGAGCGCCGCCCAGCCCTCCACCATGCGCCGGGCGATCGAGATGCCAGGAGGCAGGATGAAGCCGTCCGAGCTACCGCCGTTCGCCAGCATCCGCCGGACCGTGGCCCGATCGACCCAGTGCGCCGCCTCGATCTCGTCGACCCGCGGATTCAGGGCCGCGCCGACCTCGGCCCGCGCCGCGAATCCGACCATCAGCGACCGGGGGAACGGCCAGGGCTGAGATCCGAGGTAGCCGATATCGGTGACGGTGACGCCGATCTCTTCCCCGATCTCCCGGGTGACCGTGCCCTCCAGCGACTCCCCCGCCTCGGTGAAACCGGCCAGCACGGAGACCCGCCCCGGTGGCCAGCTGGGCTGGCGGGCCAGCACCATGCGATCGGCCCCGTCGTGCACCAGCACGATGACGGCCGGGTCGGTGCGCGGGAACTCCTGGTGCCCGTTCGAGCAGATCCGCGACCAGCCGGCCGTCTCGGGAGCGCTGGGTTCTCCGCAGCGCGGGCAGAAACCCCCGGCCCGGTGCCAGTTCAGGACGGCCACGGCCGCCGTCATCAGGCCGGCGTCGGTGTCCGAGAGCAGCCCACCGACCTCCCGAAGGGTCGACGGATCGGGCTGACCGGCGAACGACCAGAGTTCCCCGCCGACCGACACCTCGCCGGCGACGGCCCAGTAGTCGACCGGCCCGGATTCGGGGTCGGCGACCGTCCCCAGCAGGACCGCCTCGGCCGGGGGCACGTCCCCGAAATCGGTCGCCGGGCGGTGGTCAAGGGCCACCCGGCCGTCGACCTCACGGATCGGCGTACGCCCGTTCTCGTCCATGGTGATCATCCGGGCCTGCGGCCAGGCGGCCACCGTACGGGCCGGGTCTCGCAGGTCCTCCGAGCGATCGGCCGACGCCCGTGACAGCACCGGCATGGCGATCGGGAATCCGTGGGTACCGCCGGCCAGTACAGGTTCGGTCCTCACAGCTCCACGCCGCCGAGAGCGGTCAACGACGAACCGATCACCTCGAGGTCACCGACCACCACGCCGGTGTAACCGGTCGGCGCGAGCAGCGTTCCGGCCACCCGCGTCACGTCGTCGACGGTAACCGCCGACAACCGCGCCGGATGTTCCCTGACCCAGTCGACGTCGAGGCCCAGACCGGCCAGGGAGGACAACGTCGACGCGTAGCCGGCCTGGGTGGCCAGGGAGGTCGCCAGGGTGCCGAGCGCGTAGTTGCGGGCCGATTCGACCTCCTTCGGCTCCGGCGGGTTCAGGGCCAGCCGGCCCAGTTCGTACCGCGCCTCGAGCAGCGCCGCCGCCGTCGACGGGGTGGTGGTGTCGAAGCTGACCGTCACGGCGGCCCGGGCCGGCCAGAACTCGAAGCTGGAATGTGCGCTGTAGGTGTAACCCTTGTCCTCGCGGATGTTCTCGACCAGCCGGGAGGAGAAGTACCCGCCGTAGATCAGGTTGGCCAGCTGGCCCGCCGCGTAGTCCGGATCGGTCCGTTCCAGGGCCGCCGCCGAGAGCCGGACCTGGGACTGGACGGCCCCGTCGCGGTGGAAGGCCTTGACCGCTCCTCCGACGACGGCGTGCGGGCTGGACAGCGGCTGCGCCGTACCGGGAGCGCTCCATCGGCTCAGTGCCACCTCGACCAGCGTCAGTGCCCGATCGGGCTCGATGTCGCCCACCAGCACCAGGGTGGAGCCGGCCGGTAGCAGGGCCTTCTGCTGGAGCGAACGCAACGCGGCGACTCCGACGGTGGCCACCACGGCCGGGTCGGGCATTTCCCGGGTGGCCGGGTGGTTCCCGAAGCGGCGGGTCTGCAGGTGGGCCCGGGCCACGACCGACGGCTGGCTGGCCGCGATGGCCAGGTGTTCGACCAGACGGTCGCGTTCGCCGAGGACGTCGTGCCGGCGAAAGGCCGGCTCCACCAATGACTCGGCGAGGACGTCGAGCAACACCGGCAGTCCGGTCGACAGCACCGAACCGGTCACCGCGAGGCGCTGCGGGTCGACCGAGCAATCGAGATGCCCCCCGACCACGGCCAGCTCGGCGTCCACCTGCTCCCGCGTCCGGGAACCGGTGCCCAGCAACAGAGTCGCGGCCAGCACCTCGGCGCGTGCACTGTGCGCGGCGGTGCTCCCGCCGAACGGGACCCGCAACCGCACCTCGACCAGCGGTGTGCCGGGCTTGCGGACGGCGATCACCCGCAGCCCGTTGTCGATCGTCCTGGTCAACAGCTCCGGGTGCGATGCCGTCCTGGCGGTGGAGAGTTCGGGCACCGGCCGCGGGCCGACGGAGGTCACCGCAATCTGTTCCGCGGTCCGGCCCGCCACGAATGCCGGCGTGGCTCCGCCCTTCTTCTTCGACCCTCCGGGGGTGCCGGTGGATGCCGCCGCCTTCTTGCCCGAGGTGGCCGAGGTGGCGCCCTTCTTGCCGGTCTTGGTCTTGTTGCTCACGGACTTGCCGGCTCCCGACTTGGTGGAATTCTGCTTGTGCGTGGCCTTCTTCGTTTCGGCCATCATTCGCCGGCCGCGGGGGTGATGGTCAGCACGGCGCCGACGGCCGGGTCGAGAGACTTCGCCGCGGAGGCGATCTCCTCGACGGAGATCTGCGCCATGATGCCCGGGATCTCGCCGAGCAACTCGGCCCGCCCGTGCAGCAACTCGAGTGAGCCGATGGAGCGGGTGCGGGCGCTGATGCTGTCGTTCTCGCGGTACAGCCCGGCGGTGAACCGGGCGATCGCGCTCGCACGTTCCCGTTCCGTCGGCCCGGTGTCGGCCAGCAGGGCGATCTGGGCCGCGGCGGCCTCGATGACGCGGTCGGCCGGCACCTCGGCCGCATGGACAGCGCCGAGTACGAAGACGTCCGGATCCCGGGCGTCGAGGGGTCCGCCCATCAGGCCGGGGCCGGCCCAGATCTCGGTGGCCAGACCCGCTTCGGCGATCACGGCCGACTGCAGACGGGACGACTCCCCTTCCGAGAGGACCTGGCCGAGCAACACGTGGGCGAGGTAACCGGGGAGGTCGGCCACCGGATCGGGAAGGCGCCAGCCGACCGCGAAGGCCGGCGCCGGGGCCAGCCGGTCGATCTTCTCGGCCCGACGGCCGGTGGTCGGCCACGGCTCGGCGAAGGACGGGCGCACCGGGGCCGGACGGTACGGGACGTCGTCGAAGTGGCGGTGGATCAGATCGGTGGCGCGCGGCACCTCGAAGTCACCGCAGACGGTGAGTACGGCGTTGGCCGGGGTGTAGAAGCGCTCGAAGAAGTCGGCGCAGTCCTCCACGGTGGCCGCGTTGAGGTCGACGAAGTCGCCGTAACCGTTGTGCGCGTTGGCGAACGTGTCGAACAGCACCGGCGGCAGGTCGATCCAGGGGAATCCACCGTACGGCCGGTTCAGGACGTTGAGCCGGATCTCCTCGCTGACCACGTCGACCTGATTGGCCAGGTTCTCGGCGGTGATCCGCGGGGCCCGCATGCGATCGGCCTCCAGGAACAGGCCGCGCTCCAGCGCGGCCGCCGGGAGCACTTCGAAGTAGTCGGTGTAGTCGGTGTGGGTCGACCCGTTGAAGATTCCACCTGACGACTGGACCAGGCGGAAGTGCTCGAGCTTGGGCAGGGACTCGCTGCCCTGGAACATCAGGTGCTCGAACAGGTGCGCGAAACCGGTGCGGCCCTTGGGCTCGGACCGGAACCCGACGTCGTAGTGGACGGCCACACCGACGACTCCGCTGCTGGTGTCGGGGGCGAGCACCACTCGCAGACCATTGGCCAAGGTGAACCGTCGGACGGGGTAGTCGGCGCCGGGAACGATTCCGGCGGCCGGGGTCGCCGTCCGGACCTTGGACTTCTTCGCCGGCGGACGACGTGGGGCGCTCTTCGCGGTTGGACTCACGCCAACCACCCTAACGACGCGAACGGCGGCGGCGGGGCCGGGTGCTTGCGCCGGTGGCGTAACGGCACCGGTCACCGGTCCGGCGGCTCGACCCCGTGGTGCGTGAACAGGTCCTCGTCCACCGCGATCTCGCTGGGACGGAAGGGCTGGACGGTCGCACCGGGGAAGCCCGGCATCGCGACCCTGGACGTCACATCGGGGTTGTCCGCCGGTTCGGTGCTCGCTGCCGGCGGCGCCGGTGCCGACGTTGCCGCCGCCGGCCGGGGGGTCCAACCGGCCGGGGGCGGGTCGACGGCGGGCGTGCTCGCCCCGGCCCGGAGCTGCGCCACCGTCACGCGCGCGGGGGAACCGGCGTGCCGAGAGGCGCGTCGCTCCACGAGCAGGGTGACGGTGGCGATCACGGCCAGCAGCCCGGCGGCCAGGATGGCGATGGGCAGCCATCGGCCGGCTGGATCGGCATGCGCGACGGTGGTGCCGGACAGCCGCGCCTGGTCGGGATGGCCCTGCAGGTACTGCACGGCCACCCGTTCGCCGACCCGGTGCCCGCAGGCGGACACCGAACTGCGGACCGGCGGGGTCACGGCGAGTTCGACGACCGTGTTGCCCGCACCGGACGCGCAGGACGGGGACGACATCACCACGGCGTAGGCGTCGACCGGGTCGGCGTCGATCGGATCGGTGACCGAACGGACCGACCACAGCCAGATCCCGAAGCCGACCGCGGCGACCACCAGCAGCCCGGCGGCGACGAGCGGGACCGGCAACCGGACCATGCGGCCGCCGCCACGCCTGTCCTTCTGACCGGCCCCATGTCTGCCCACCCGCGGATCATGGCACACCCGGCGGTGCGTCGGGCCGAAGGCTCGGGGGAACGGCCGGGCAAGGCGAGCCGGCAGCTTCGCGAGCGGGCGTTACCGCAACCCGGCCCGACCCCGTTCGGCCAGCTCGCGCCACAGGTGCGCGACCGCCTCACAGCCCTTCAGCAGCAACGACACCACCGCCTTCTCGTTGGGCGCGTGGATCTGGTCGTCGTCGGTCATCACCCCGAGGAAGACCAGCGGCGCCCCGATGACGCCCGCCAGTTCCGCCTCGGGACCCGACCCGCCTTCTCTGGTCATCAACACGACGTCCGTGTCGAAGGCCTGCCCCAGCGCGGCCCGGGTGGCCGTGGTCGCCGGGTGCTCCGTGTCCACGTAGAGCGGGGCGACACCGGCTCCTTCCCAATGGATCTCGACCTGCACGCCCGGACGCGCGGCCGCCGTGACGAAATCCGTCACCTGCTGCTGGATGACGGCCGGCTGTTGTCTGCCGACCAGTCGGAACGTCACCTTGGCGTAGGCGTCGGTGGGCACGATGGTCTTGTTGCCCGGTCCCGTGTAGCCGCCCCAGATGCCGTTGATCTCAGCCGTCGGGCGGGCGCCGATCCGTTCCAGGGTGGTCCAGCCGGCCTCACCGGCTGCCGCTCGGGACGCCGCCGGCCCGGTGATCCAGGCCTCCTCGTCGAACGGGAGAGCGGCCGTCGCGGCGCGCTCGGCCTCGGTCGGCTCGATCACGTCGTCGTAGAAGCCGGGCACCGTGACGTGGCGGTCGTCGTCGTGCAGGGCGGCCAGGATGCGGGACAGTTCGGTGATCGGGTTGGGCACGGCACCCCCGAAGGACCCGGAGTGCAGATCGATGTCCGGTCCGTGGACGTGGATCTCGGCGGCGACCAGGCCGCGCATGCCGATGCACACCGACGGCGTTTCCGGCCCGAAGATGCCGGTGTCGGAGACCACGATGAGGTCGGCCGCGAGCTCGTCGCGGTAGGCGTGCAGCAGTTCCATGATGTGCGGGGAACCGGATTCTTCCTCGCCCTCCACCAGCAGGGTCAGATTCACCGCCGGTGACGTGCGTCCGGTGGCCGCCAGGTGCGCGCGCAGCCCCAGCAGATGCATGGCGATGTTGCCCTTGTCGTCACTGGCCCCCCGGCCGTGCAGCACACCGTCGATGATCCGGGGCTCGAACGGCGGGTAGGTCCAGCGTTCGACGCCGTCCGCGGGCTGGACGTCGTGATGGCCGTAGACGACGACCCGGACGGCGTCCGGATCGCCCGACGGCCAGTGCGCCAGCACGGCCGGTAGCCACGGCCCGTCAGCGAGGACCTTCACATCGGGAAAACCGTTGGCCCGCAGCTGCTCCGCCAGGAATTCGGCGCTGGCGGTGACGTCGCCGTGGTGGCCCGGGTCGGCACTCACCGACGGGATCCGCACCCAGTCCTGCAGTGTGTCGAGCCATTGGGCCGCTCCGGCCTGGACAACGTCGCGTTCGGAAGTCATGGGACAAACCTATGCCCGGCCGGATTTCTAGTGGGTGGCGGTGACCTTGTTCAGCCCCGCCGGGCGATCGGGATCCAGCCCGAGGGCCAGGGTGGTGGCGATCGCCAGTTGCTGACCCCGGATCACCAACGGGATCACCGCGAGCGCCTCACCGAGGGTCTGGGGCACGGCCAGCCCGATGGCGCCGGGCACACCGTTCCAGACCTCCGGAGCGCCGACACCGATCACCGGGGAACCGAGTTCGGCTGCCGCCCGTGCGGTCTCGGCGACATCGGCCAGCACCGGGCCGCGCGCCCCGTAGGCCACCACGGCGACCTCGTCCGAGGCGACGGTGAGCGGACCGTGCAGGAAGTCGGCGCTGGAGAAGCCCTCGTGCACCCGCCGGCTCGTCTCCTTGGACTTCAACGCGCCTTCCAGGGCGGCGCAGTAGGTCAGCCCGCGGGCCAGGTGGATGGCCGTACCGCGCGGTTGCAGGACGGCGACCGCCTCGGCCAGCAGCCGTTCGTCCGCCAGGGTCTGCGCCGCCGCGTCGGGCAAGGCCGCCCAGGCCGACTCTCCCCCGGTGTATTCGGCGATGCTGCTCCCGACGGCCTCGGCCAGCAGAGTGACCAGGGCCAGTTGACCGGTCACCGTCTTGGTGGCCGGCACGGCCAGTTCCCGGCCGGTTCCGACGGCCAGGGTCACCGTCGCCGCGGCGGCCAGGGGCGAGTCGTCGTCATTGGTCACGGCGACGACCATTCCCCCGCCGTCGGCCAGACGCCGGGCCACGTCGACGATCTCGGGGGTCTTCCCGGACTGGGAGAGGGCGACGACCAGATGGTCCCGGGAATCGGGCGTGTGGTGGTAGCGGGTGATGATGCTGGGCGCGATCAGGCTGACCGGCAGGCCGGTGGCCAGTTCGAGCAGATACCGGGCATGCACGGCGACGTTGTCGCTCGACCCGCGGGCGATCAGGGAGATGCCGCGCAGGCGGCTCGGGAGGCGGCTGCGGACCAGCTCGTGCAACTCCGTCCGCCGCCCGACTATCCGGGCCAGGACCTCGGGCTGTTCGGCCATCTCGAGCTGCACCTGCGCACCGGGCCTGGGCGAGACCACCTGATCCGACATTCACCGCTCCTGTTCGTTCAATGCTCGCAATTGCTCATATCGTAACGGTTACGAGCAGCATTGAACAGTGCCTTGAGCAGGCGTCACCTCCGTCCGGTGCGGCGAAGTCGGCGGAGCTAGAGGTCGAAGCCGAGCTTGCGGAGCTGGCGGGGATCCCGTTGCCAATCCTTGGCCACGGTGACGTGCAGATTCAGATACACCCGGGTGCCGAGCAGCTCCTCGATCTGCAGCCGCGCTCGGCGGCCCACCGAGGACAACCGAGAACCCTGATGCCCCAGGACGATCGCCTTCTGCGAGTCCCGTTCGACGAAGATCGTCACGTAGATGTCGGTCAGGTCGGTGCGCCCCTCGCGCGGACCCATCTCGGTCACCAGCGCGGCCAGCGAATGCGGCAGTTCGTCGCGGACGCCGTCCAGCGACGCCTCGCGCACCAGTTCCGCGATCCGGGTCTCCATGGGTTCGTCGGTCAGCTCGGCGTCCGGGTACAGGCGCGGGCTCACCGGCAGCCGGTCGATGAGCAGGTCGGCGAGCACGTCAACCTGGCTGTCGGCTACCGCCGACACCGGGATGACCTCGGCGAAGTCGCGAACCTTGGACAGGGCCAGCAACTGCTCGGCCACCTGCTGCGGGGTGGCCTTGTCCGTCTTGGTGATGATCCCGATGATCGGTGTCTTCGGCGCCTGTTCGGACAACTCGGCCGCGATCCGGCGATCACCCGGCCCGACCTTCTCGTCCGCGGGCACGCAGAAGCCGACCACGTCGACGTCGCTCCACACGCTGCGGACCAGGTCACCGAGGCGCTCTCCGAGCAGGGTCCGCGGCTTGTGCATGCCGGGCGTGTCCACGATGACCAGTTGCGCATCGGGCCGGGTGACGATGCCGCGGACCGCGCGCCGGGTGGTCTGCGGTTTGTCCGACGTGATCGCGATCTTGGTTCCGACCAGGGCGTTCAACAGGGTCGACTTCCCTGCGTTGGGCCGCCCGACGAAGCAGGCGAACCCGGAACGATGGGCCGCGGCATCGGTCTTGCGGGCCATCACGGGTTGATCCGCTGCACGACGACACCGGCGTCGTCGGTGACGATCAGGTGCGCGGTCGACAGATCGCGAGCGACGGCCAGCGATGCCGGGTCGGCGCCGCCGGCGCCGACCACGACGGCCGCCTCCAACGCGGTCGCCCCGGACGACACGGCAAGCGCCACCGCCGCCTGCAGAGCGGTGAGGGTAAGGGACGGAAGGGACACCGTGGCCGCGGCGTAGGTACGCCCGTCCTCGTCACGGACGGCTGCACCCTGGACGGCACCGGCGCGGCCCTTCGCACCACGGGCCAGCGTCACCAGCTTGGCGTCCTCGGGGAGCAGGACCTGCTGGTCGGAGCTGGGGGCGGGGTCGTGCAGGGTCACCGGTCGATCCTCTGTCTCTTGTCGGCCTTCTCGGGCTTGTCGGCCTTTTCGGGCTTGTCGTTCTTCTCGGACCGGTCCGGCCGATCGGCCTCGGCATCCGCGGCCTCGAACTCCAGCTCCGGTTCTTCCTCGCGTCCGTCGCCGGCGAGGTCGGCCTGCTCCTGCTCTGTCAGCCGGCGCACCAGCAGGGTCTGCACCCGCGGGCGCCCTCGGCGGTCCACTCCGGCCTCGCCGATCAGCTTCAGTCCGTTGACCGTGGCCTCGGCGCCGGGCAGGGCCACACGTCCGAGCAATTGGGCCAGCAGACCGCCGACGGTCTCGACGTCGTCGGACGGGAGCTCCACGTCGAACACGTCACCGAGGTCCTCGACCGGCAGCTTGGCCGAGACCCGGACCATCCCGTCCTCGAGGTGCTCGATCGGATCCGGCTGGGGCGCGTCGTACTCGTCGGTGATCTCCCCGACGATCTCCTCGATGATGTCCTCGATGGTCACGATGCCGGCGGTGCCGCCGTACTCGTCGACCACGACCGCGAAATGGGTCCTGGTGCGTTGCATGTCGCGCAGCAGCGCATCCACGTTCTTCGACTCGGGGACGAAAGCCGGAGCCCGCATCACCTCGGCCAGCGTCGGCCCGCGGTCACCGGGGTCGATCGACAGGGTCCGGGCGATCAGGTCCTTGATGTAGATCACGCCCAGCACGTCGTCGACGTCCTCGCCGATCACCGGGATCCGGGAGAAGCCCGAGTTGGTGGCCAGGTGCAGAGCCTGCCGCAACGACTTGGTCTCCTCGATCCAGACCACCTCGGTCCGGGGCACCATCACCTCGCGCACGATGGTGTCGCCGAGCTCGAAGACGCTCTGCAGCATCTCCCGTTCCGCCTCTTCGACCACACCGCGATCGCCGGCCAGGTTGACCAGCTCCCGCAGTTCGATGTCGGAGGAGAACGGGCCTTCCCGGAAGCCACGACCCGGGGTGATGGCGTTCCCGAACAGGATCAGCAGCGACGCCACCGGGGACAGCACGCGCCCGATGGCCCGGGTGGCGCCGGCCGCGACCAGGCCGATCGTGTACGGGTGCTGGCGCCCGATGGTGCGGGGCAGGACACCGATGGCCACGTAGGAGACCAGCAGCATCACCAGCACGATGGCCGCGCCGACCCAGACGCGGAAACCCCAGGTGCTCAGGGCCACCGCCGAGACCAGCACGGTGGCGGTCAGTTCGGCACCCACCCGGAGCAGAAGCAACAGATTCGTGTAGCGCGGTTTGTCGGCGACCACCGCGAACAAGGACGCGGCACCGCGCCGACCCTCCCGCTGCATCTCCTCGACCCGCGCCGCCGAGACCATGGTGATCGCGGCGTCCGCAGCGGCCAGCAGTCCGGCGATCGGGATCAGAGCAGCGGCCAGGATGAGCAGGACGACATCCAGAGCGTTCACGCCGGTCAGTGATCCTCGGATGGGTCGGGCGAGGGCTCGACCGCCGCCACGACGTCCAGCACCGCCGAGTCGACGGCGGCGAGCCGGGCCTGGTAGGCCTCGCGCTCGCGCTCGTCACGCCAGTCGTCGAGCAGTTCGTTCTGTAGCTGGAACATCTTGCGTTCCTCGGCCGGCTCCACGTGGTCGTAACCCAGCAGGTGCAGGATGCCGTGCACGGTGAGCAGATGCAGTTCGTCGTCGAGGCTGTGGCCGGCCTGGGTGGCCTGCTCCAGCGCCACCGCGGGGCACAGCACGACGTCGCCCAGCAGCGCCGGACCGGGTCCGGCCTCGTCCGGGCGGCGAGCCGTCTCCAGCTCGTCCATCGGGAAGCTCATCACGTCGGTCGGACCTTCTTCGTCCATCCACTTGATGTGCAGTTCCGTCATCGCCTCGACGTCCATCAGCAGGATCGACAACTCGGCCAGCGAGTTGATGCCCATCCGGCCCAGGGCGTAGCGGGACACCGAGACGAGCGCCAACTCGTCCACCCCGACGCCGGACTCGTTCGCGACCTCGATGCTCACGACCGTCCCCCTCGGCGGTTCGAATGGCCCAGACGACGGTCCTGGTGATCGGCGGCCGGGTCGGTGTTCGTCTCGTCCCAGCGGGCGTAGGCGTCGACGATGTCGCCGACCAGCCGGTGCCGGACCACGTCCGCGGAGGTCAGCAGGCTGAACGAGACGTCATCGACGTCCTTGAGGATCTGCCGGACGACCCGCAGGCCGGACGGCTGGCCGCCGGGGAGGTCGATCTGGGTGACGTCGCCGGTGACGACCATCTTGGAGCCGAACCCCAGACGGGTGAGGAACATCTTCATCTGCTCGGCCGTGGTGTTCTGGGCCTCGTCGAGGATGATGTAGGCGTCGTTGAGGGTGCGTCCGCGCATGTAGGCCAGCGGCGCCACCTCTATGGTGCCGGCCGCCATCAACCGCGGGATCGACTCCGGATCGAGCATGTCGTGCAGCGCGTCGTACAGCGGGCGCAGGTATGGGTCGATCTTGTCGGACAGAGTGCCCGGCAGGTATCCCAGCCGCTCCCCCGCCTCCACCGCCGGCCGGGTCAGGATGATCCGGGTGACCTGCTTGGCCTGCAGCGACTGCACGGCCTTGGCCATGGCCAGGTAGGTCTTGCCGGTCCCGGCCGGCCCGATACCGAACGTGATGGTGTTCTCGTCGATCGCGTCGACGTAGCGCTTCTGGTTCAGCGTCTTGGGGCGGATCACCCGGCCACGGCGGGAGATGATGTTCAGCCCGAGGACCTGCGACGGCGCCTCGGCGTCTTCGTCGGCGTCGGTCAGCATCCCGATGGTGCGGCGGACCGCATCTGGTGTGATGACCGATCCCGACGCCTGCAGCTGCAACAGCTCGCGGATCACGCGTTCGGCAAAGGCGACGTCGGCGTCGGGTCCGCGCAGGGTGATGCGGTTGCCGCGGACGTGGATGTCGGCCGCAAGGTGCTCCTCGAGCAGGCGGAGCAGCAGATCGCGGGAGCCGAGAAGGCCGACCATGGCCTTCTCGTCGGCGACCACCATGGTGAACTCGGCGTTGCTCGTAGCTGCGGTCCGGCCGCGCGGCGTCTGACCGTTGCCCGAACTCGGGTCGGGTGTCGCCTGGGCGGCCGTGGGAGTGTCCGGCACTAGGAGCGCTGCCTACTTTCGGTGGTCGGAGTGTGGAGGAGTGATCTCGTCCCTACCGTATGGATTCTATCGTCGCCAGCGCCATCAGGTTTCCGCTGTGCGCTGATCACGCCATCGTCAGCCGCAGGGGCCCGCCGCCGAGCAGGTGCAGGTGGGCGTGGAACACGGTCTGGCCCGCGTCCGGACCGGTGTTGAAGATCAACCGGTACCCGGATTTCTCGACCCCTTCGCCGGCTGCAACCGACCGCGCCCCGGAGACCATCGCCCCGACCAGGGCCGGGTCGGCGGCGGCCAGGGCGGCCGCATCGGCGTAGTGCAGCCGCGGAACCACCAGGACGTGCACCGGCGCGTGCGGGTTGATGTCGCGGAAGGCCACCACGTCGGCGTCGCTGTAGACGATGGTCGCCGGGACGGCTCCGGCCACGATCCGGCAGAACAGGCAGTCGGGATCAGTCATGGGGCCAACTTACTGGGATCTTGCCGTCGCGTCCGAGACGGCGAGAACGCGGCAGACGGCTCGCCTGAGGGCCGGAGCGGTTCTCAGGTGCGCCGGATGCAAGGCCGAGGAGTCGACGGAGACCGCCTTTGTCTCCGAGACGAGGAGAACGCCGCAGACGGCTCGCCTGAGGGCCGCTAGACCATCTGGAGGAGGGAGTCGCGGCATACCGCCCACGCGTCGGACCGGACGTCGATGAGCCCCATGTGATCGACGCCGGGCAGGACCACCAGGCGGGCCGGGTCCCCGGCCAGGACGGCGGCGTCGACGTAGCGCTGGGACTGGGACAGAGGCACGTCCTCGTCCTGGTCGCCGTGCACGCAGACCACGGCGGCGCCGTCCCCGACATGGGCCAGGGGCGACGAGTGGTGGTACCGCTGCGGGACGGACCCGGCGGCACCCTGCATCAGGTCGTCGACCGCGCCGTCACCGAGGCGCTCGAGGGACGCGCCGACCAGGTCGAGCACACCGGCCTGGGCGACGGCGCCGATCACCGGGACGAAGTGCGAGGTGGCGGTGATCGAACCCGCCGTCCCGGATCGCAGCGACCGGCGGTGGGTCAGCCACGCGGCGAGCTGCCCGCCGGCCGAATGCCCAACGGCGGCAACGCGATCCAGCCGCAGGCGCCCCTCGGCGACGTACTGTCCGGCGGAGGCCAGATGGTCGACGGCACGGGCCACGTCGGCCATGGTCGTCGGCCATCCCCCGCCGTCGCCGACCCGCCGGTACTCCACCGCCGCGGCCGCCACACCGAACTTCGCGAGGTCGGCGGCCAGCGGTTCGGCCAGTTCGACTCCGTACTTGTTCCGCCAGAATCCGCCGTGCACCACCACCACGACGGGCAGACGGTCCCCGGCGGGCAGGTGCATACGCACGAACTGGCTCGGGTGGGAGCCGTAGCTGTACTCCTGGACGGTCGTCATGGCGTGACCATCATCGCGTGCTCGGTCGAAGGGGCGACGACCACCCTGCCGTCAACTGCTCTCACGACGATGCGGCCCGATCGGCCCAGCGGTGGGCCAGCACTCCGAGCGCGCCCAGGGCGACGGCGCCGGCGGTCGAGGTGCGCAGCACCTCGCGACCCAGACGCACCACCTGGGCGCCGGCTTCACGGAACGCGGCCAGTTCCTCGGGCGACACCCCACCCTCCGGCCCCACGACCAGGACCAGCTCGCCGGACGACGGGAGTACCGCCTCGGTGATCGGCACCGACCCCGCCTCGTGCAGGACCAGGGCACCGGCGGCGCCGGAGATCAACGTGGCGACGCCCGCGGTGGAGGCCAACGGAGCGACGACCGGAACGGTGGGCCTGCGGGACTGCTTGGCCGCCTCCCGCGCGACGGTCTGCCAGCGCTGCACCCCTTTCACCGTCTTGTCGGCGGTCCATCGGGCAACACAGCGCGACGCGGACCACGGGACCAGGGCGTCCACCCCGGCTTCCGTGGCCAGGTCCACCGCGAGCTCGCTGCGTTCGCCCTTGGGCAGCGCCTGGACCAGCGTCACCGTCACCGCCGGGGGTGCGGTCTGCTCGGTGGCCGAAACGTCGAGTTGCACGCTGGCCCGGTCGACCGCCGTGACGGCGGCGACGGCCAGTGCACCGGTCCCGTCGGTCAGGACCAGCTCCTCCCCGACCCGCATCCGGCGGACGACCGACGCGTGCCGGCCCTCAGCACCGTCGAGCCGGTACGGCCCCGGGCCCGGAACGGTCGGGACCAGGAAGAACGGGCGGCTCAGTCCGCTGGTGTCCGGCGGCGGGGCCCCGGTCACCGTCCGGCGAAGGAGTCGCGGATGCGGGAGAACAGGCCGCCGTGGCCACGGGTGGCCAGCTCCGGCTGTTCCTCGCCGCGCAGGGTGGCGAGCTCCCGCAACAGGTCGGCCTGCCGGCCCTCGACATGGGTCGGGGTGACGACCTCCAGGTGCACGTGCAGGTGGCCGGAGCCGGTACCGCGCAGCCGGGGCATGCCCTGGTTCCGCAGGGTGATGACCGTCCCGGACTGGGTGCCGGGCTGGATGTCCAGGTCCTCGACGGCGTGCAGGGTCTGCAGGGCCATCGAGGTGCCCAATGCGGCCGCCGTCATCGGCAGGTGCACGGTGCAGTGCAGGTCGATGCCGTCGCGGGTGAACTTGTCGTGCTGCAGTTCGCGAACCTCGACGTACAGGTCTCCGGGGGCACCGCCACCCGGACCGACCTCACCCTGGCCGGACAGCCGGACCCGGATGCCGTCGCCGACGCCGGCCGGGATGTTGGCCCTGACCGTGCGCCGGGTGCGGACCCGGCCGTCACCGTTGCACTGGCGGCACGGCTCCGGGATGACCTCGCCGAACCCGCGGCACACCGGGCACGGCCGGGAGGTGATGACCTGGCCGAGCAGCGAGCGCTGGACCTGCTGGATCTCTCCGGCACCCTTGCAGGTGTCGCAGGTCTCCGGGTGGGTGCCCTCGGCGCAGCCGGACCCGTGGCACACCGAGCACAGGGTCGCCGTGTCGACGGCCAGATCCTTGGCCACCCCGGTCGCGCACTCCTCCAGCGTGAGCTCGACCGGGATCAGCGCGTCGTCGCCCTGACGGACCCGGGAGCGGGGACCGCGCGAACGCTGTCCGCCACCGCCGAAGAAGGCGTCCATGATGTCGCCGAGCCCGACCCCGGCGCCCCCGAAGGGGTCACTCATGCCTCCGCCACCGCCACCACCGGGCGACAGTGGATCCCCGCCGAGGTCGACGATCTGGCGTTTCGCCGGGTCGGACAGCACCTCGTAGACGGCGGTGACCTCCTTGAACCGCTGCTGGGCGGCCGCGTCCGGGTTGACGTCGGGATGCAGCTCGCGTGCGAGCTTGCGGTAGGCCCGCTTGATCTCGTCGGCCGACGCGTTCTTGGCCACGCCGAGCAGGCCGTAATAGTCCCGTGCCACCTGGTGAACTCCTGTTTCGCTGTTCTGACGGGCCACCCGAACGGGGTGGCCCGGTACTTGCCTCTCGCACGACTATCCCCGTGACCGGGGCGTCGTGCGGTCGGGCCTTCGTCTATCGGCCGGCGACGATCTCGCCGACATATCTGGCCACCGCTCGCACGGCGGCCATCGTTCCTGGGTAGTCCATCCGAGTCGGGCCGACCACGGCCAACCCGCCCATCAGCATGTCGCCGCGGCCGTAGCCGGCCGACACGAGCGCCGAGGTCGACAGGTTGGCGTCGTCGTTCTCCTGTCCGATCGAGACGATCATCGCGTCCGGCGACTCGAGCACGGCCAGCAGCTTCAACAGCGTGACCTGCTCGTCCAGGGCTTCCAGGACGCCGCGCAGGCTGCCCGGCTGGTCAGCCCAGGCGCCCGTCGCGTGAGACGTCCCGGAGAGCACCAGCCGGCCCTCGGGATGCTCGACCAACGCCTCCAGCAGAGCCGCCACCGCGGTGGTGGCCGCCGGCTTCACGGACGGGTCGGCCCGCTCGACGACATCGCGCAGCCCGTCGGCCGCATCGGCGAACCGCCGGCCGGTGATGGCCCCGCCGAGCAGACCCTTGAGCACCGACACGGTGTCGTCGGTGATCTCCTGATCGACCTCGACCACCCGCTGCTCGACCCGGCCGGTGTCGGTGATGACGACCAGCAGCAACCGGTTTGTCCCGAGGGCCACGATCTCGACGTGCCGGACCACGGACCTGGTCAGGTTCGGGTACTGGACGACCGCGACCTGCCGGGTCAACTGGGCCAGCAGGCGAACCGACCGGCGCAGCACGTCGTCCAGGTCGACCCCGGCCGACAGGAAGCCCTGGATCGCCTTTCGCTCACCCATCGACAGGGGCTTGACCTGCGACAACCGATCGACGAAGAGCCGATAGCCCTTGTCCGTCGGGATTCGGCCGGCCGATGTGTGGGGCTGGGCGATGTAGCCCTCGTCCTCCAGAACGGCCATGTCGTTGCGAATGGTGGCGGGCGAGACCCGAAGATGGTGCCGGTCGACCAGCGCCTTCGACCCGACCGGCTCGTGGGTGGCGACGTAGTCGGCGACGATGGCGCGCAACACCTCGAATCGCCTGTCCTCGGCGGACATCCGTCACCTCCCTGCATCGTCCCTCGTGGGCGCGGGAATTGGCACTCTCCGCGCTCGTCTGCCAAGTGTAAGCGCCGCGCACCCCCGGCTGCGGGCACGGGAAATCCGTCGGGAGCCGACCACCGACCGCTACCCTTGGTCGGTCCGGTCTTCACCCGCCTGTCGCCGCGCCCCGCCGATCGTCAACGCCACAAGGAACACAACCATGATCTTCAAGGACGTCCGTGACGGTCGCCCCTACCCGGATCACGGTTTCTCGATGCGGGACTGGGCGAAGATCCCGCCTCGACAGATCCGCTTGGACGAGTTGGTCACCACCAAACGCGAGCTTCGCCTGGACACCCTGCTGGACGAGGATTCGACGTTCTACGGCGACCTGTTCCCGCACGCCGTGTACTGGGCCGGGGAGGTCTTCCTCGAGGACGGACTGCACCGCGCGCTGAGGGCGGCGCTGCAGCAGCGGACCGTCATCCACGTCCGGGTGCTCAACCTGGACGACCTGCGCGGCACCTCCATGGGCGCCACCGCCGACCCCCGCTGAGCCTCCGCCTGCACCGAACTGGCGTCGGCATCGACCGTCGCGCCCCGCCCCGCCCCCCGTTCCTCGGCGTGGATCAACTTCGCAGGCATGGACGAAGATGTTCACTCTCGTCACGCTGGTCCCAAACCGGCGAAGATGATCCACGCGGCACGACGAAACACGCCGGCGGCGACCTCAGTCGAGCAGGCGGATGGCGATTCCGTCGGCCAGCAGCCGGCCGCGCTGGGTCAGCACCGCGGTGCCGACGGCCAGGGTTACCGGATCGAGCAGTCCCTCGACGGCCGCGGCGGCGGCCTCGGCCCGGCCGGCGTCGGTCAGCCGGCGCAGCGGCAGACCCTCGCGCAGCCGCAGGCGGAGCAGGATGTCCTCCGTGCGGCGGGCCTCGTCATCGAGCACCTCGCGGGCATAGCCGGGGGACCGCCCCTGCTGGAGCGCGGTGGCGTACGCGTGCGGGTGCTTGACGTTCCACCAGCGCACCCCGCCGACGTGCGAGTGGGCGCCGGGTCCGATCCCCCACCAGTCGTCACCCCGCCAGTAGGCGAGGTTGTGGCGGCAGCGGGCTGCGTCGTCAGCCGCCCAGTTCGAGACCTCGTACCAGGCGAGACCGGCATCGGTCAGCATGCGGTCGGCGATCAGGTACCGGTCGGCCAGCACGTCCTCGGCCGGCATCGGCAGGCGTCCGGTCCGCACCGCCCTGGCCATGCGCGTGCCGGGTTCCACGATGAGCGAATAGGCCGAGACATGGTCGACGCCGGCGCCGATGGCCGCGCTCAGCGAGTCGGCGAACTGCTGGTCCGTCTCGCCCGGGGTGCCGTAGATCAGGTCGAGGTTGACGTGCTCGAAACCGGCCTGTCGAGCCCAGCCCACCACTTCCAGCGGCCGGCCCGGCGTGTGGGTCCGTTCGAGCGCGCGCAGTACGCCGGGGTCGGTGGACTGCATCCCGAGGGACAGCCGGGTGTACCCGGCGGCCCGCAGTCCGGCCAGCAGGGCGGGATCGGTCGATTCCGGGTTCGCCTCGGTGGTCACCTCAGCGTCCGGGGTCAGCCCGAGCACCGCGTCGACCCGGGCCAGCAGCCCGCCCAGACGGGCCGCTCCCATCAACGATGGGGTGCCGCCGCCGACGAACACGGTGGACACGGCACGCTGGTCACCGTGAGCCCGCAGCACACGCGCGGCCAGGTCGATCTCGGCCAGCGCGGCGTCGTACCAGGAGTCCGGGGAGGCCGAGCTGCCGAGCTCACCGGCCGTATAGGTGTTGAAATCGCAGTAGCCGCAGCGGGTCGCGCAGAACGGCACGTGCAGATAGATCGACAGGGCGCGGTGGGCGGATCCGAGGTACGCCTGCTCCGGAAGAGAGCCGTCGGCTGGTACCGGGTCGCCCTCGGGCAGGGTGGAGGGCACCCGACCATCCTGCCCGAGCGACCGGCCTCGCCGTACCAACGGCCGTTCGGCAGGCACCCGACCCGCTTGCGCCGAGCGGATCAGTGCCAGATCGAGTAGGCCACGGCGACGGCCAGCAGGGCCAGCAGGGCGATCGACATCCACCGCCGGCTGACGGCGGGCAGCGGGCGGTTCATCGGGTCGGCTCGGCGGTATCGGTGACGCTCAGCACCGGACCGGAACCGTCATGACGGGCGATCGCGGCCGCGGCCGCCAGGCGCATCTCCCGACGGGTGCGCGGCCAGACCAGCCGCTCCACGATCCGGTCGATCCCGCCGGCGACCAGCCAGACCAGCGGAACCAGGACGACGAGCAGCACCGGGACCTGGACCCAGTAGGACTGCCCGGCGATCCAGGACTCGACCGCGTCGACCCCGTCGAGTACGTCTTTCCAGCTCACGGATCCACCCTGTCACACCCAACCCGGGCGCCGACGCTCCGAGGCCGGCATGTGCCTGCGGTCACGCGGTGGTGCGGGAGACGACCTCGAACTCCAGCAGCGTCGCACCGGTGGCCACCGACGGCCGGGCGGCACCGGGCCCAGGGCCGGCGTGCGCACCCTGCGCCCGAGTGGCGGCCCAGGCCTGATAGTCCTCTTCGCTGGCCCAGCGGGTGTAAACGAAGTACCGGGTCTCCCCGGCCGTCGGTCGCAGCAGGCAGAACTCCTCGAAACCGGGCGAACCGTCGACCGCGCCGAGCCGGGCCGCGAACCGCTGCTCCAGCTCTGGTCCGGACCCGTCGGGAATGGTGATGGCGTTGATCTTCACGACTGACATTCACTCAGCGTAGAGCGCTCGCCACCTGCGTTCAGCCGCTCAGCAGGGTGGTGATCAACATCCGGTCGATGGTGGTGAAGAACCGCACGACGCGCGGCGCGGCGGCGAGGAGCAAGGCACCGGCCACGGCCAACAGCAGCATGCGCGGCCAGGTGTCGACGAAGTAGTTCGGCCACCACTGCATGCCACGGTGGAGAGAACCGTCGGCGGCCGACTGGTACGGCAGGTAGCGCTGCCACAGTCCGTTGGTGATGGCCCCCAGACCGGCCGAATAGAACGCCACCGCGAAGGCGAAGGTCACCGGAGCGAGGAGGATCTTGATGCAGTGATAGGTCACGGCGCGCCAGCACCCGGGATCGCGCAGGATCGAGGTGAGCGCGCCGATCGGGCCGGGCCGACGGCGGCGGATCGGAACCGGACGCACCGACGGCAGGTCCAGCAGGGCCGCGGCCAGGACCCGCTGGAGATGCCCGCCGGCCCGCGCGATCAGCAGGGCCAGAGCCAGAATGGGCACCCCGACGTAGATGACGGTCAAGCTCACCCCGAGCGCGATCATCGTGACCGACAGCACGAAGAAAGTGATGGCCGGCGCGAGATCGACGACGGCGTAGAGGGCCTCGGCCCAGGTGGCCGGGCTGAACACCCCAGCGGATCGGCGCACGCGGCTCGTCCTCGGCGGGTCGGTCGGTGGCGCAGCAGCGGCGCCGAACCAGTCGACGGAACTCAGTTCGTCTCGGTCTTGGATCGTCGGTGTATTCACGACGTCGATCCTGCTGCACGGGCGACGGCGCCCGGAAGGGCCCTGGACCGCCAACCCATGGGGGCCCAGGCCCCGTGAACCCGAGGGGCGGTCGCCTACTTCTTGCCGGTCGGCGCGTCGGTGGACAGAGCGGCGATGAACGCTTCCTGGGGGACCTCGACCCGGCCCACCATCTTCATCCGCTTCTTGCCCTCCTTCTGCTTCTCCAGCAGCTTGCGCTTCCGCGTGATGTCACCGCCGTAGCACTTGGCCAGGACGTCCTTGCGCATGGCCCGAATGGTTTCCCGGGCAATGACCCGAGATCCGACGGCGGCCTGGATCGGCACCTCGAACTGTTGGCGCGGAATCAGTTCCCGGAGTTTGGCCGTCATGGAGACGCCGTAGGCATAGGCGGAGTCACGGTGCAGGATCGCGGAGAACGCATCGACCGGCTCACCCTGCAGCAGGATGTCCACCTTCACCAGATCCGAGTCCTGCATGCCGATCTCCTCGTAGTCGAGGGAGGCATAGCCACGGGTGCGGGATTTCAGCGCGTCGAAGAAATCGAAGATGATCTCGCCCAGCGGCATGGTGTACCGCAATTCGACGCGGGTCTCGGACAGATAGTCCATCCCACCCAGCACACCGCGGCGCGACTGGCACAGTTCCATGATCGCCCCGATGTATTCGCTCGGCGTGATGATCGTGCATTTCACGATCGGCTCGACGGTCGAGGCGATCTTGCCCTCGGGCCAGTCGCTGGGGTTGGTGACCGTGTGGACGGATGTGTCCTCCATCGTCACCTGATAGACGACGTTGGGGGCGGTGGAGATCAGGTCGAGGTTGAACTCGCGCTCCAGGCGATCGCGGGTGATCTCCAGATGCAGCAGACCCAGGTACCCACAGCGGTAGCCGAATCCGAGGGCGGCCGACGACTCCGGCTCGTAGGTCAGGGCGGCGTCGTTGAGCCGGAGCTTGTCCAAGGCATCCCGCAGGAGCGGGTAGTCCGAGCCGTCCAGCGGGTACAGGCCGGAGTAGACCATCGGGCGCGGATCCCGGTAACCGGACAGGGCCTCGGTGGCCCCGCGCCGCTCCGACGTCACGGTGTCACCGACCTTGGACAGTCGCACGTCCTTCACGCCGGTGATCAGGTAACCGACCTCACCGACACCCAGCCCGCGGGTCGGGATGGGCTCGGGCGAGATGATGCCGACCTCGAGCAGTTCGTGGGTGGCCTTGGTCGACATCATCTGGATCCGCTCGCGGGGGGAGATCTGCCCGTCGATGACGCGGATGTAGGTGATGACGCCGCGGTAGATGTCATAGACCGAGTCGAAGATCATCGCCCGGGCCGGACCGTCGGGATTGCCGACCGGAGCCGGGATCTCCGCGACGACCTTGTCGAGCAGTTCCTTGACCCCGGCGCCGGTCTTGCCGGACACCCGCAACACGTCGTCGGGCGAACCGCCGAGGATGTGGGCGATCTCCTCGGCGAACCGCTCCGGCTGGGCGGCCGGGAGGTCGATCTTGTTCAGCACCGGGATGACGGTGAGGTTGTTCTCCAGGGCGAGGTAGAGGTTGGCCAGTGTCTGGGCCTCGATACCCTGCGCGGCGTCGACCAGCAGTACCGCCCCTTCGCAGGCAGCCAGGGAACGCGAGACCTCGTAGGTGAAGTCAACGTGGCCGGGGGTGTCGATCAGGTGCAGGACGTGGTCCTGCATGTGACCCTCAGCATCGGCGACCGACCACGGCAGCCGGATGCTCTGCGACTTGATCGTGATGCCGCGCTCGCGCTCGATGTCCATCCGGTCCAGGTACTGGGCCCGCATCTGCCGTCCGTCGACCACCCCGGTCAGCTGCAACATGCGATCGGCGAGCGTGGACTTGCCGTGGTCGATGTGCGCGATGATGCTGAAATTCCGGATCAGCTCCGGCGGGGTGAACGTCGTGCGGTGCGCGTGGGAAGCCTGGGTCACGAGGGTCTTTCTGCGGGAACGGGGGCTGACGGCGACCGGCCGTGGTCGACCGGGCAGTCCATTGTCCCACGCCTGGCCGTCACCCCGCGGCGCCCGGGACCAGCCGGTCCCCTATCCGTGAGCGGGCACCCGGCGCCGGCCGCGCGCTACGGAGCCGGGGCGACCGGGACGCTGCGGTCTTCGCGGCCGGCGCGCAACTCGTACATCCGGCGGTCGGCGGCATCCAGCAGTTCGTCCGGGGTCAACGCCAGCCCGAACGGGCGCTCGGCCACCCCGACGGTGACCCGCGGCACCACGCCGGCTTCGGCGCTGGTGGTCCGGTTGTTCAACCGGCGGGTCAGGGACGCCTCCGACGGCGCCGGCCAGCAGCCGACCATGACGAACTCGTCACCGCCCCACCGGACCAGCAGATCCTCGGGGCCGGCCAGCCCGCGGAGCGCGACCGCGATCTCCCGGAGGGCCTGGTCTCCGCGCTCGTGCCCGAAGAGGTCGTTCACCGACTTGAAGTGGTCGATGTCGACGAACGCGCACCAGACGCCGCGCCGTGCCCGATCCGACGCCCACAGCCGCGCGGCTCGCGTCTCGAACCCGGATCGATTGAGCAGACCGGTCAGCAGGTCGAATTCGGCCGCCAACCGCAGCTGGTCCATCAGATCTCGCTGCACAGTTCGTTCGTGCCGCTGGGCCAGGAAGAACCCGACGGCGATGGCGGCGCCCAGCGGGATCACCGGGATGAGGTTGATGAACAGCCCCCCGGGCACGCCGAACACCAGCCCGGCCGCGGCCCATGCAGTCATCCCGAACACCTGGAAGGCCACGAAGACGACCGCATTCCGGATGGTGGCGGCCGCGCCGACCAGGGCCAGGGCGGTGTAGGCGGTCAGCGATCCCCAGGTGAGCGGGGACGGGAGCGCGTGCATCAGAAAGCCGATGGTCGTACCGGCCAGGGCCAGCGCGGCGGCGATGTCCAGGGCGGTGGCCGAGACCACCACGCCGGTCCGGACCAGAACCAGACCGACCAGACCCATCAGCCCGAGCGCGACCCCGAGCGCCGTGACGAACGGGCCCCAACGTCCGCCCTCGCGCATGGCGAGGTTGATCGCCAGGTTCGAGGCGGCGGACAGGCCGAGAGTCACCGAGGCCATGTAGTTGAGCGGCCGTTCCGGACGGTCCGGGGCAGCCGTCGTCGACCCGGCGGAGACCGACCTTCGACAGCGACTCACTGGAGCTCAGCCTCGGTTTCGAGCAGTTCATCAGGGTTCTGGGTCGGTCCAGGACGGACCGTGGCCGATGTTACGGGGTGCCACTCACCGGGAACGCAGCGATCACGCGTCGCCGCGCCCGGACCGCCGTCGGACCCGGCGAGTAGCTTCGGACCTCGGCGGCCCTCGGCGGGTCCGCGGTCCCGAAACGCGCACGGAGGAAATCATGAGTTCACTGCTGGCCATCGTCGATGTGCACGTCGTACCGATCGACGGTGCGCCCTTCGACGGTGCCGTCGTGGTCACCGACGGGATCATCACGGCGGCCGGACCGGACGTGGTGGCTCCGCCCGGAGCCGAGATCGTCGACGGCCAGGGTCAATGGTTGCTGCCCGGATTCATCGACGCGCACACCCATCTCGGCGTGCACGAGGAAGCCGAGGGCTGGGCCGGCGACGACACGAACGAGATGACGGATCCGGTGACGGCCGGGGTGCGGGCGCTGGATGCCATCAACCCGGTGGAGACCGGTTTCGACGACGCCCTGTCGGGCGGGGTGACCACGGTCAACGTGAACCCGGGGTCGGGTAATCCGATCGGCGGGTTGACGGTGGCCATCCACACGTGGGGACGAACGGTCGACGATATGGTGCTGCGGTCCCCATCCGGCCTGAAATCGGCCCTGGGCGAGAACCCCAAGCGCGTCTACGGCGACCGCAAGCAGACGCCGTCCACTCGGTTGGGTACCGCCGCGGTGATCCGCAACGCGTTCGTCGAGGCCTCCAACTACCTCGATCAACTCGCCCACGCGGATCCGGACAAGGCCGCGCCGTCCCGCGATCTCAAGCTCGAGGCGCTCGCATCGGTGCTGAATCGGGAGATCCCGTGGCGACAGCACTCCCACCGCGCCGACGACATCGCGACCGGGATCCGGATCGCTGAGGAGTTCGGCTACCAGCTTGTCATCGACCACGGCACCGAGGCCCACCTGATCGCGGATGTGTTGGCCGCCAAGGGAATACCGGTACTCATCGGCCCGCTGTTCACCACCCGGTCGAAG
The DNA here is from genome assembly GCF_900104535.1 of Nakamurella panacisegetis. Classification (NCBI taxonomy): domain Bacteria; kingdom Bacillati; phylum Actinomycetota; class Actinomycetes; order Nakamurellales; family Nakamurellaceae; genus Nakamurella; species Nakamurella panacisegetis. The sequence continues at coordinate 206,778 of NZ_LT629710.1, forward strand.
GTGGAGTTGCGCAATCGCTCGCTGGCCAATCCCGGACGGCTGGCCGCGGCGGGAGTGGAGATCTCGATCATCACCGACCATCCGGTGGTGCCGATCCACTTCCTGGTGCACCAGGCCACTCTCGCCGTCAAGGAGGGGTTGGACGCGGTCACGGCCCTGGAGGCCATCACCATCAACCCGGCGAAGGTGATGGGTGTGGACGACCGGGTGGGCTCGATCACGCCGGGCAAGAGCGCCGATCTGGTGTTGTGGTCCGGTGACCCGCTGGACGTGATGCAACGCGCCCTGTCCGTCTACATCGCCGGTCAACCGGTGTACGCCTACGACGCCGCGACCGGGACCGGGAAGGTGACGCCGCGGTGACTCCGGCGCCCGGACCGACCGCCCGGATCGCCGTGATGTGCCTTGCTCTGCCGGACACATCGGTGCGACCGGCCCATGGCGCACCGGCGTATCAGGTCCGCGGCAAGACCTTCGCCACGGTCATGGACGACCACCACGGAAGCGGTCGGACCGAGCTGTGGGTGAAGGGTGCCCCAGGCGCGCAGGCCGAGTGGATTGCCGCGGATCCCGGGAGTTACTACGTCCCGGCCTACGTGGGATCGAACGGATGGATCGGGGTCTGGCTGGACCGCCCGGTCGATTGGTCCGCCGTCGCCGAGCTGCTGGTGGAGGGGTATCTGCTGCAATCCGGACCCCGCACCGCGGCCAGCGTCGATCCGAAAGACCTTCTCCGCTCGGCCCTGGACGCTCGCTGATGGGCCGCAGCCGCAGCGAGTTGCAGGCGTTCAGCGGCAGAACCGTCCCCGATCTGCTGGGCCCGGACGTGCGGCTGTTGTTCGTCGGCATCAATCCGGGCTTGTGGACGGCCGCGGTCGGAGCCCATTTCGCCCGGCGCGGCAATCGTTTCTACCCGGCTCTGCGCCGGGGCGGAATCATCGACCGGGACATCGACGCCTCGGCCGGTTACCGCCCGGAGGATCTCGCCCATCTGCTCGAGCGCGGGATCGGGATCACCAACCTGGTCCCGGCGGCCAGCGCCAGAGCCGACGAATTGACCCGGGAGCAACTCCGTGCCGGCGGTGTTTCCCTGGCCGAGGTCGTGGCCCGGGTCCGCCCGAAAGTCGTGGCCGTACTGGGGATCACTGCCTACCGGACGGCGTTCGGTCGCCCGGGCGCCCGGCCCGGGCGGCAGAGCGAGGAGATCGCCGGCGTCCCGGTGTGGGTGCTGCCGAACCCCAGTGGCCTGAACGCCCACGAGACCGTGGACAGCCTGGCCGCGGCCTACCGGGAGGTCGCCGTCGCGGCCGGCCTGGCGACGGGCTGACCAAGGGCGGGCGTCCAAGGGCGGGCGTCCAAGGGCGGGCGTCACGGGACAGGTCCCGTGACGCCCGCCGCGTCGGGTACCGCTCGGTCTCAGGCGTCGGCCAGTTCCGGCGTACGCGCAGCGGCCTCGGTTCGGGCCGCCGTGGCCCGCAGCCCGACGTAGGCGGCGACCGCACCGGCCGCGACCAGCGCAGCGGCCACCAGCAGGCCGACCCGGTACCCGCCGAGGAACGCGTCCACCGGGGCGGTGCCACCGGAGAGCAGCCCGGACTGACGCGCGGCCAGAATCGCGCCGATCACCGTGATGCCGAGCAGCCCGGCCACTTCCCGCGAAGCGTTGAAGATGCCGGACGCCACGCCGGCCTCCTCCCGGGGCATGGCGTCGAGGACACTGGCGGTCAACGGCACGGTCAAGCCACCGCCGATGCCGATCACCGCAAAGCTGGGCATCAGGTCGAGGAAGGTGGCATCCGCCGACAACAGGCTGACCGACGCGATGCCCGCCCCCATCAGCAACATGGCCACGGCCACCACCCGATGGGCCCCGAGCCGCCGTGACACCTGCTCGGAGATGACGGCGCCGGCAGCCATCAGCAAGGCCATGGGCAGGAAGGCCAGACCGGCCTTGGTGGGCGAGAATCCGAGCACGTTCTGCAGGTACAGCGAGGTGAAGAAGTAGATTCCGAAGAGACCGAAGCCCCACATCATGAGGGCGATCAGACCGCCGGTGAAGACCCGCTCGGCGAACAGCGAGATCTGGACCATGGGCTGGGCGCTGCGTAGCTCGATGCGGATGAACGCGACGGCCAACCCGATGGCGACGGCGAACGAGATCAGGATGAGAGTCGAGGTCCATCCCCGGCGTTCGCCTTCGATCAGGGCGAAGGTCAGCGCGAACAGCGCCAGGGCCGACGTGACCAGACCAGGCACGTCGAGCCGGCGCGGGCCGGAATCGACCCTGGACTCGCCGATCACCCTGGCACCGAGGGCGAAGGTGGCGACACCGACGGGGACGTTGATGAAGAAGATCCATTCCCAGCTGGCGTGCTGCGACAGCAGGCCGCCGAGCAGCGGACCGACGGCTAACGCGAGGGCTCCCACCCCGCTCCAGATGCCAACGGCGGCCGCTCGCTGCCGAGCGTTCGTGTAGGTGGCGGAGATGATGGCCAACGTGGTCGGGGTGACCAGGGCCGCTCCGAGACCCTGCAGCGCCCGGCTCCCGATGAGCGTGGCCGAGTCGCCGGCCAGACCCGCGGCCAGCGAGGCCACGGTGAACAGGGCGAGCCCGATCAGGAACAACCGCTTGCGCCCGAACACATCCGCGAGTCGTCCGCCGGCCAGCAGCAGGCTCGCGAAGACGAGGATGTAGGAGCTGACCACCCACTCCAGCCCGGAGATGCTCAGGTGCAGGTCCTTCTGGATGGCCGGCGTGGCCACGTTGACGATGTTGTTGTCCAGGTAGGTCATGAAAGTGGCCAGAGCCACCGCGAGAAGGGTGAGCCGGGGTCGCAACGCTGGCGGCGCGCTCTTGGATCCGGTGCCGGTGATTGTCATCTACGTCATCTCCTATACGTCGTACATGTATGCCGTATAGCAAACGCTCTACGCTGTACAGTTGTCAACATGGTTTCGGCAATCAGTTCGCAGAGCACGGCCCAACCGGCCAGATCCCGTCGTCGGCCACCCCAGCCGGCCGAGGATCTGACCAGGGAGTCGGTCATCGAGGTCGCCCTGAACATGGCCGACACCCAGGGAATCGACAAGGTGACCATCCGCGGCTTGGCCCAGCACTTCGGGGTGACGCCGATGGCTCTGTACTGGCACGTCAAGAACAAGGACGAACTGCTCGCGGCCATGGGCGACCAGGTGTTCGCCGGCATCGAGATCCCGGACGAGGACGGCCGTCCCTGGCACGAGACCTATCGCACTCTGCTGGAACGACTGCTCGCCGCCCTTCGCTCGCATCCGGGCGCGATGGACCTCGTCGGCGCCCGGGTGCTGCACAACGAGAAGGGGCTCGACCTCACCGAGCGTGCCCTGTCCCTGCTGCGCGGGGCGGGACTGTCGGTGCAGGCCAGTGCCGACATCGCCCGGGCTTCGCTGCAGACCATGATGATGCTCGTCTCCGTCCAGCCCGGCGCGGAATACGGCTTCCCCCAGTCACAATGGGACGAACTCAAGGCTCGGAAGCGGGCCGGCCTGGCCGCGCTCCCGCGCGACCGGTACCCGTTGCTGCTGGAGTCGGCGTCCGCCCTGATCGAGTGCGAGGACGACGCGACGTACTTCGGTGCCGGAATCGACCTGTTCATGGCCGGGGTCAAGGCGCAGGTCGCGGCGCTGTAGATCAGGCCCGGGTCGCCCACCCGATCAGCGGCACCTGCAGTGGGAGCCGGGCCCATGCCGCGATCCGGAACCACAACGGTCGGTTCCCGGAGCGGAGCGCCATCGACACGTTGGCCGGGAACACGGCGATCAGCAGCGCGGCCGAGAGCAGCCCACCGATTCGACGAGTGCGAGGCACGGCCAACAGCACCGCGCTCGCCAACTCGACGGCCCCACTGATCGCCACCAGCTCTTCCTTGCGGGGCAACATCTTCGGCACGATGCCCACGAACGGCCGGGGGCGGCGGAAGTGCAGCACCCCGGATCCGGCGAACAGCGCGATCAACACAACGGTGGTGCCTGACGGCCGGCGGTTCATCGGTCCATGCTCCCCCAACCCGTCACTGCTCCCGAGGTGGGGACTCGACTCACGAGGATCCGGCGGTTGGGACGGTCCGGCTCACAGCGTGCTGGTCAGACCGCCGTCGATGACGAAGTCGGCCCCTGTCACATTGGCCGCGCGTGTGCCGGCGAGCAGCACGACCAGATCCGCCACCTCCTGCGGTTGGGTGAACCGGCCGGTGGCCGTACCGGCCGTGGCCGCCGCGACGATCGTCGCCGGGTCCTGACCGGACGCTCCGGAGATGGCATCGGCCACTCCCCCTTCCGCCAGCCACAGATCGGTCTCGACCGGGCCGGGACTGACCGTGTTGACCCGGATCCCCAGCGGCCCAACCTCTTTGGACAGCGCCTTGCTGAAATTGGCCAGCGCCGCCTTGGCTGCGCAGTAGTCGATGACACCCGGATCGGGCAGGAACGAATTCACCGAGGCCACCGTGACGATCGTTCCGGAGCCGGCGGCCAGCATCCCCGGGAGCACGGCGCGAACGGACCGAACCGCGGCCATGAACGTGAGGTTCATGGAGTCCATCCACTGCTCGTCGGTGACGGCCAGGAACCCGTCGACCCGCGGCGTCACCGCACCCACGTTGTTGACCAGGATGTCGACGCCACCACCGGCGAGGGCCTGGTCGATCAAGTGCTGCGGTCCGTCGGGCGTCGCCAGATCGACTCGGGCCGCGGTCACCGACCCGGCGGCGACCAGAGCGTCCAGGCGCGGGCTGCTGTGCCGAGCCCCGGCGATCACATGCGCGCCCTCGGCGGCCAGTGATTCGACGATGGCCAGACCGATACCCTTGCTGGCCCCGGTGACCACTGCCCGACGGCCACGAAGTCCGGTGTCCATCCTGGTCCTACAGACCGTGTCGGGCGAGAAACTCGAGGCCGGCGGCGGCCACCTCGACCCACCCGTGGTCGATGGTCAGCGAGTGCCCCCGGTCGGCGAATCCCCTCAGTTCGGTGACCGCAGTGGAATGCTTGTACTGCTTCAGAGTTGATTTGGTGATGGCCTCGGGAACCGTGTGATCCTGGCCGCCCATGATCAGCAACAATGGACCCCGCTCGGAATTCTCCGTGTCGACGGCCGTCTCCGAATGCGGATTGAAATTGGCCGTGGCCGCCTGAAAGAGCGGCTTACCCGGGGCCGGAATGCTCCACTTCTGGTACAACTCGTCCGACTCCTCCTCGGGAATCGCATTGCCGAACGCATAACGGAACTGCTCGGGCGTGAGCGACACCGCCTTGCCGGCGTTGGACGGGTTCTTCAACACCGGGAAAGAGGCCCGCAACGACGAAATGGGCAGCGGCAGAACGCCTTTGATCGGGGCGGCATCGATGGCGACGGCCGCCACCCCCATGTTCAGCCCGAGCATCTTCTCGACCAGCGTGCCGCCGAAGGAGTGCCCGATCAGGATCGGTCTCGTCTCCAGGGTGTCGATGATCGCCCGGTAGTGCTCCACGACCTCGTCGATCCCGTGCCCGGCGATGGCGTCGGGATTGTCGCGTGATCCCTGCACCGTCTCGGCCTCACCGGGCCAACCGGGCGCCACGGGCGAATACCCGGCCGCCGCGAATTTCTCGACCCAGGGTCGCCACGACGACGCGTGCAACCACAGTCCATGGACGAAGACAACGGATCGGCCGGATACAGCCATAGGAAGACCTCACCTCGTGACGACGAGCCCGACGTAGACCGAACGATCTACCTACACTGAAACGGTAGACCAGGCCAGCAGCCCGGGCAAGACCCGATTCGAAGGACGGAAGAGGTGGAGGATCGGTGACCGACGCGCCCGAGGCGAAGATCACGCACAGCCGGCCCCACCAGGTCGGGAGACCGTCGGCGGCCCGGTCCCGCATCCTGACCACGGCCGACCGGCTGTTCTACGAAGAGGGCATCCGGAGCGTGGGTGTCCATCGGGTGGTGGACGAGTCCGCCGTTACCCGGGTGACCCTGTACCGCCACTTTCCGTCGAAGGACGACCTCGTGGTCGCCTACCTGCAGAACCGCGCCGCCGCCAACGAGGCGGCCATCACCGCGATGCTGGCCGAGCACGCCGGTGATCCCCGCGCCGGCCTGCGCGGCATGGCCGAGATGGTCGCCGCCGGCGGGTTCGCCGACGAGCACAACGGGTGCGCCTTCATCAACGCCTCGGCCGAGCATCTCGACCGGAGCCATCCGGCCCGCGCGGTGGCCACCCGGCACCGCAAGTGGATCATCGACCGCACGGCCGACCTGTTGCGTGAACTCGGTCATCCCACGCCGGAGGCGATGGCCCAGATCCTGATGATGCTGCGGACCGGAGCGGTCGTCGGGGCGTCCCTGGATGATTCGCCCGGGATCGAGACGAACTTCCTGCGCGCTTGGGACGCCCTTGTTGCGACCATCTGACCGGCCATCCCCGGGGTCCGTCCGGCGGTGGGCGATGCTGGCCACCGTGGCCGTGCTGCTCCTGGTGTCCGCCTGCACGTCGCCCCCTTCGGCGGCGCCGACCTCCGGAGGGCCAGCCTCTGCCGCGACCGGGCCGGTTGCCTCCGCGTCCCGGGTATCCGAGGTCCCAGCCCCGTCCCCGTTCGGCCGGCCGACATCGTCGATCGCGCCGCCGCGGGCCGGAAGTACGACGTCACCACCGAGCGGAGGCTCGACGTCTTTCCCGTCCGGGACCGTGGCGTCAGCGCCGTCCCGGGACACCGCCTCGTCCCGGTCCGGAAACGCCCCGCCGTCGGCGTCCGGGCACACGGTGCCCTCCGCTCTGCCGGCGGCCGGCCTGGCCGGGGTGAACGTCGAAGGCTGTCGCAGCAAGGACCGCCCGGTGGTGCTGCTGCACGGCACGTTCTCCACGCTGGCCTCGAATTTCTCGGCCCTCGTTCCGGCCCTGCGGGCCGATGGCCGGTGCGTCTACGGGATCGACTACGGCAACGGCGGCGTGGACTCGATCGAGTCATCGGCCGCCGAGATCGCCGCCTTCGTCGAAACGGTCAGTGCGGACACCGCCGCGACGACGATCGACGTGATCGCCTACTCCCAGGGCGGCCTGGTCCTGCGGACGGCGCTCCGGCGCGACGGGCTGGCCGACCGGGTCAGTACCGCTGTGCTGCTGGCCCCGTCGTGGAACGGCACCACGTCCCCGCTGGCCGGAGCGCTCCCGGCCAGCATCTGTCCGGCGTGCGCGGACCAGATCGCCGGGTCGGCCCTGTTGAAGGAGCTCGATCGAGGCGGTGATCTGGACGGGGCGGTCCGCTACGCGGAGGTCTCGACCACCGGCGACACCGTCGTCACGCCGATTGCGTCGCAGATACCGGCCGGGCCCGCGGACCGAGTCCGGTCGATCGTGGTCGAACGGCAGTGCCCGAATCTGCGGACCGACCACGTGCATCTGCCCGCGGTCCGCGGTGTGATCAACTGGACCCTGGCCGCTCTGGCCACCGGCGGGCGACCGCCGGCCAGGGCCCTGACCTGCTGAGCCCGCTCGGCCCGGGCGACGATTGGAGTTCAGCCGCAACCGGCTGCTAACCTGGATACTCGTGTGCGCTCCGCCGGAGTCACACCAGCAGGACGCACACAATACCTAGAGACGAAACGAAGGCAATCAGGCGTGGCCAACATCAAGTCCCAGATCAAGCGCATCCGCACCAACGAGCAGGCTCGCCTGCGCAACAAGTCCGTGAAGTCGGCGCTGAAGACCGCGATCCGTCGCGTCAAGGCCGCCACCGCTTCCGGCGACAAGTCCGCTGCGCAGACCGAACTGGTCGCCGCGACCCGCAGCCTCGACAAGGCCGTGTCGAAGGGCGTCATCCACGCGAACCAGGCCGCGAACCGCAAGTCCGCGCTGGCCCAGCAGGTCAACGCGCTCTGACGTAGCTGCATCGAAAGGGGCGACGCCGGCAACGGTGTCGCCCCTTTTGGCGTGCCCGGCCGACTTGCCGTGTCCGGGCGACCGGACGGAGAGCGTCGGCGTCAGCGAAGGCGGCGGGCCCTCGACAGGTCCATGACGGCCTTCTCCAACGCGTAGTCGGCGTCGACGGCCAACCCCTTCACCGCGCCGTTCAGGTCGGCCACCACCTCCATCGCCCGGGCCAGACCCGGTTCCGTCCAGTGCCGGGCGGCGGTGCGGGCCCGGTCGATCTTCCACGGCGGCATGCCCAGTTCCCCGGACAGCGCGTACCCGTTGCCCGGGCGGGCGCCGGACACCTTGGCCACCGTCCGGATCCCGTCGGCCAGCGCGTCGGCGACCAGCACCGGCGCCACTCCCACCCCGATCGCCCACCGCAGGGCCTCCAGCGCGCCCGGCACGTCACCGGCCACGGCCAGGTCGGCCACGGCAAATCCACTGACCTCGGCCCGGCCCCGGTGGTACCGGCGGACCGCCGACTCGTCGACCATGCCTCCGGTGTCGGCCACCAACTGGCTCGCGGCCGCGGCCAGTTCTCTCAGGTCCGACCCGATCGCGTCGACGATCGCCGCCACTGCGTCCGGTGTGGTGGTCCCGCCGGCGGACCGGATCTCGTGCCGGACGAATTCGATGCGTTCGGCCGGCTTGGTCAACTTGTTGCACGTCATGACCGCCGCGCCGGCCTTGCGCAACCCGTCGGCGAGCGCCTTGTTCCGCGCTCCGCCGGCGTGCTGGACGACCAGTACGACGCCTTCCACCGGATCGGTGGCGTAGTGGCCCAGCGCGGCCGCGATCTCCTTCGATGACTCGTGGGCCTGGCGGATCACCACCACCCGTGGTTCAGCGAACAGGCTGGGTGCGACCAGGTCGGAGAATTCCATCGGCGTCAGCGCCGTGGCCAGCGCCTCCCGCCGTTCCACGTCCGGATCGGCCCGACGGGCCGCCGTCACCGCTGACATGATCGCCCGGTCGACCAGGAGCGGCTCGTCGCCGAGCACCAACATCAACGGATCGACAACGGTCGCAGTGGGCACAGGTCCATCTTGACAGGGAGTACCGACGGCGACGCGGCCCGAAGGGTCGCCGGCAGCAGTCGGTGATGGTCCAGCCGGACAAGAGTCGCTCGAGAGCCAACCCACAACGACACCCGGACACAAGCACCGACGGCGACGCGGCCCGAAGGGTCGCCGGCAGCAGTCGGTCGGCCCGATAAAGTGGTCGAGCCTGCTGCTGTCCGTGGCCCCCGCTCCCCTCGTCTCCGGTAAGGAACCTCCGTGCGCCCGATTCGTCACGCCGTCGCCGCTGTCCTGTCGCTCCTGTTGGTGACGTCGTGCGCGTCCAACTCCGGCAGCACGTCCAACCGCGCCGTCGCCGCGTCGACGTCCGCGGCGAGCAGCTCGTCCCCGGCCGGAGCGGGGGCGACCTGTTCCTACCCGTCCGACGGCAGTACCCCGGCCAAGGCAGTCACTCCCCCGGCCGCCTCCGAGCCCAACAGCGGCACGGTCGACGCGACCATCAGCCTGACCCAGGGCGAGGTCAAGATCGCGATGAACCGCGCCACGACCCCTTGCACCATCGGCAGTTTCGTTCATCTGGCCACCACCGGCTACTTCGACGACACGAAATGCCACCGGCTCACCACGAGCACGTCCCTGCAGGTCCTGCAGTGCGGGGATCCGACCGGGACCGGAAGCGGCACGCCCGGCTACAGCTTCGCCGACGAGACCAACTCCTCGATGACCTACCCGGCCGGGACGGTGGCCATGGCCAATGCGGGCCCGGACACCAACGGCTCGCAGTTCTTCCTGGTCTATGCGAAGTCGCAGCTGCCGCCGGACTACACGGTGTTCGGCAAGATCACCTCCGGCCTGGACGTGCTGACCAAGATCGCGGCCGCCGGCGTGACCGGCGGAGGCACCGACGGCGCGCCGTCGTCCGCGGTCACCATCACCAAGATCACGGTGCATTCGTGATCGGCGCCCGTCGACTCATGCGGTAGCCTGATCGGACAACTGAATCACCACTCATCCAGAGGGGCAGAGGGATACGGCCCGATGAAGCCCCGGCAACCACTGATGATGATCTCTTTCTCGTTGTAGAGGCCTATGCCTCCGACCGCGAGGCCGATCATCAGCAGGTGCCCCGTCCGTCCCGCTCCGGCGGGAAAGATGAGACGAAAGGCCTCGTCATGACCACTGTCATACCTACGTCCCCCTCCACCGGCACCACCGTCGATCTCGGTCCCGCGGTTGCCCTGTCCTGCCGCGAATGCGGAAACCGCGTCGCCCTCGGGCCGTTCTACGCGTGTACCGAGTGTTTCGGTCCACTCGAGGTCGCCTACGAGTTCACCACCTCGGGCGAAGCGCTCCGCGAACAGATCGAAGCCGGCCCGCAGAACATCTGGCGTTACGCGCCGCTGCTGCCGGTCCCGGCGAACATCGCCGACACCCCGAACATCAACCCGGGCAGCACCAAGCTCGTCCGCGCCGACAACCTGGCCCGCGAGCTGGGCATGAAAACCCTGTGGGTGAAGGACGATTCGGGCAACCCGACGCACTCCTTCAAGGACCGCGTTGTGGCCGTCGCGCTGGCCGCGGCCCGCGAGCTCGGCTTCACCGTGCTGGCCTGCCCGTCCACCGGCAACCTGGCCAATGCCGTGGCCGCGGCCGCCGCGCGGGCCGGAATCCGCAGCGTGGTCTTCGTGCCGTCCAACCTGGAGCAGCAGAAGATCCTCACCACTGCCGCCTACGGCGGAACGCTGATCGCTGTCGAGGGCAACTACGACGACATCAACCGGTTGGCCGGCGAGATCGCCGGTGAGCAGGAGGATTGGGCGTTCGTCAACGTCAACGTCCGCCCGTACTACGCCGAGGGGTCCAAGACCCTGGGCTACGAGGTGGCCGAGCAGCTCGGCTGGCGCCTGCCCCAGCAGGTCGTCGTCCCCATCGCGTCGGGCGCCCAGCTGGTCAAGATCGACAAGGGGTTCCAGGAACTGGTCTCGCTCGGCCTGGTCGACGAGGCCCCGTACAAGGTGTTCGGCGCGCAGGCCACCGGTTGCAACCCGGTGTCGACCGCGTTCAAACAGGGTCACGACTTCATCCAGCCGGTGCGCCCGGACACCATCGCCAAGTCCCTGGCCATCGGCAATCCGGCCGACGGACCGTACGTCCTCGACGTGGTCAACCGCACCGGCGGCGCCATCGAGGACGTCACCGACGAAGAGGTCATCGAGGGCATCAAGCTGCTCGCCCGGACCGAGGGCATCTTCGCCGAGACGGCGGGCGGTGTCACGGTGGCCACGCTGAAGAAGCTGCTGGCCTCCGGCCAGTTGGACCCGAACGAGGAGACAGTGATCTTCAACACCGGGGACGGGCTGAAGACGCTGGACGCCATCGCCCACGTCGTCGGACCGAGCGCCACCATCGCGCCGACCCTGTCGGCGTTCGAGGCCACCGGCCTCGCGTAGACCTCCTCCGGAGCCTCCGCACCGACACGAGAAGCGGCCCGTCTCCATCGGAGACGGGCCGCTTCTGGTGTGGGAGGGTCGCGAAAACGGCCCGGATCAGTGCGGCGCGGGCTGGTCCGGGATCTCGATCCCGAACAGCGTGTGCAAGGCCTGCAGGTAGCCGGCCCCGTCGCCGGTGCGGGCCAGCTCCTTGGCCCGGAGGGTCGGGGTGTGCAGCAGCGACTGCGTGACCCGGTGCATCGCCAGTTCGACCTCGGCCGCGACGTCACTGTCGTACTTGGCCCGGAGCCGGACCATCTCCTTCTCCACGGCCAGCGAGACGTGCTGCCGCAGAGCGATGACGGCCGGGTCGAGGGTGCGGATGGCCTGGTCGTCCTCGAACCGGGCCACCGCGGCGATCACCACGTCCTGGGCGTCCGCGATCGCCTCGCGATGTTCGGGGGCGGCACCGTCGGCCACGCTGTGCAGGTCGACGACCCGCACGCCGGGCAGGGCCCGTACCCCTTCCGACACGTCCGGCCGCAGGGCCAGGTCGACCACCGGCAGCGGGGTGTCGCGGAGGGCGAGGGCTGCGGTCACGGTCTCCACGTCGAGCACATTGCCGGTGGTGCCGCTGCAGGCGACCACCAGGTCGGCCTTGGCGACGGCGTCGGCGAACTGCCCGGCGTGGACGACCTCGGCGTGGTGCGTGGCGGCGAAGGTGTCGGCGCGCCCGCTCGGTGAGAACACCTGCAGGCGGGTGCAGCCGCGGGCGCGGAGAGCGGTGGCCACCACCCGGGCGTAGGCACCGGTGCCGATGATCAAACAGGTGGCGGTGGCCAGCGATGTGGATTCGTCGGAACCGGGTTCGGCCAGTCCGGCGGTGGCGATGTCGATCGCGACCGACGCGACCGACCGCCCGGCCGACCCGAGCCCGGTGCGGGATGCGACCTGCTTGGCCGTGCGCGCGGCGGACTGGAACAGCGAGTGCAGCACCGGGGTGGTGGTCCGGGCCGCGTGGGCGGCCGTCAGGGCGCGGGACACCTGGCCGGAGATCTCGGCCTCGCCGACCACCATGGAATCGAGTCCGGAGGCCACGGTGAACAGGTGTGCAGCCACCGGCGCACCCACCCTGACCTTGAGCAGGGCAGCCGCCTCGGCCTCGTCGATCTGGGCGACCTCGGCGATGCGGTGGGTGACGGCGTCGATGGCATCGTGGAACCGGTCGGCGTCCAGGTAGATCTCCAGGCGGTTGCAGGTGGCAAGCACCACCGCGCCCCTGATCGATCCGTCCTGGGTCGACAGCTCGCGCAACGCCTGGCTCAGCGAGTCGGTGCTGGCCGAGAGCCGCTCCAACGCCTTGAGCTCGAGGTCGTGGTGGCTGGCACCGAGAACCATGAGCATTTGACTATTCTACCGCTCTGACCAGGCACTTCCGGGACAGGCGACACTCACTGACCGGCACCCCCATCCAGTCGCCTCCACCACCGGGTACCCCGCGTGACGTGCGCCGTCAGCCATCGCCCGTGCGTTCGGGAGACATGAATCACCAAGGGTCGGCTAACCCGCCGCTTCGCGCACCGTGATGCGCGACCGGCCCACTCCCGCCGTGGTGGGACGATGGGTCTCATCATGACGACGCACGCACCCGCCACCGAACCGACGTTCGCGGCCCTTCCCGCCGACCACCCCCTGACCGACGGCCGGACGGGCCGGTCGCCGCTGCTGACCGCTTACCGGGGTGAGCCGACCACCGGCCACCCGGTGTGGTTCATGCGGCAGGCTGGTCGTTCGCTGCCGGAATACCTCGAGGTGCGCCGGGGCATCGACATGCTGCAGGCCTGTCTGACGCCTGACCTGGCCGCCGAGATCACGCTGCAGCCGGTCCGCCGTCATCGGGTCGACGCGGCCGTCCTGTTCAGCGACATCGTCGTACCCCTGAAGCTGGCCGGGATCGGCGTCGAGATCGTGCCCGGCACCGGTCCGGTCATCGACCACCCGATCCGCACCGCCGCCGACGTCGCTGCTCTCCCGGAGCTCGACCCGGCCGCCCTGCAGCCCGTCATCCAGGCGGCCGCCAACTGCGTTCAGGAACTGGGCGCCACGCCGCTGATCGGATTCGCCGGCGCACCGTTCACCCTGGCTTCCTACCTGGTCGAGGGCGGCCCCAGCCGGGAACACTTGCGCACCAAGGCCCTGATGCACGCCGATCCGGAGACCTGGCACGCCCTGGCCGCTTGGGTCGGCCGCATCACCGGTGCCTTCCTGCGGGCCCAGATCCTGGCCGGAGCCTCCGCCGTGCAGCTGTTCGACTCCTGGGCCGGGGGGCTGTCCTTGGCCGACTACCAGCGCTTCGTCGCCGAGCACTCCGCGGCGGTGCTCGCTTCGGTCTCCGATCTTCCGGTCCCCCGGGTGCACTTCGGCGTGAACACCGGGGAGCTGCTGGTCGCCATGCGCGACACCGGCGCCACCGTCATGGGAGTCGACCACCGGGTGCCCCTGGATGTCGCGAACGAGCGGCTGGGCGGCCGCACCCCGTTGCAGGGCAACATCGACCCGGCCCTGCTGTTCGCCGGTGACGACGCGCTGCAGGCGGCAACGCTCGACTGCCTGCGAGCCGGCCGGGCGGCCCCCGGGCACGTGGTCAACCTCGGCCACGGCGTGCCGCCGGACACCGATCCGGAGGTGCTGACCCGGCTGGTCGCGTTCATCCACGACCAGCCGTGACCGGCCGCCACAGCCTCGAGTTCTTCGCCGCCACCTCCGGCCCGGCCCGACCGGGGACCGCGCAGCCGTTGATGGCCGAGCCGACCGGGCTCGAGCCGACCTCGGTCGTCGTCATCGGCGGCGGTATCGCCGGGCTGGTGACGGCCTGGGAGGTGGCGCGCGCCGGGCGGGCGGTGACCTTGTTCGAGGCCACCTCGTCGGTCGGCGGGTGCATCGCCCGGCACCGGGTGGCCGATCTCGACCTGGACGCCGGCGCCGAGTCGTTCGCCATTGCCACCCGTGCCGTGCTGGACCTGATCGACGACCTCGGGTTGTCGTCCCGTGTGGTGTCCCCGAACCCCGCCGGCGCCTGGGTGCGGCATGCCCGTGGCAGCGCACCGCTGCCCACCGACTCGTTGCTGGGCATCCCGGCCCACCCGCTGGCTGGTGACGTCCGGCGGGTCCTGGGCCCGATCGGCGCCACCCGCGCCGCCCTCGACCTGCTGCTCCCCCGCCGGGTCGGCGGCACCGCCGCGACCCTGGGCGGCATGGTCACGCGCCGGATGGGCCGGACCGTGGTCAAGCGCCTGGTCGAACCGGTCGCCGGCGGTGTCTACTCGACCGACCCGGACGAGTTGGAGTTGGACAGCGCGCAGCCCGCTCTCCGTGCGGCCGTGTCCCGGACGGGCTCCCTGGCCACTGCGGTGCGGCGCCTGCGGGCCACCTCGGCCCGCCCCGGCTCGGCCGTGGCCGGGCTCACCGGGGGCCTGTACACGCTGGTCGAGGCCCTGCGGGCCGACCTGGAGCGACTCGGCGGCCTGGTCCTCACCGACACAGCGGTCCGGGCCGCGGCCCAGGCGGCCGACGGTTGGCGGGTCCTCGTCGGTGACGATCAGGTGGGCGCGGACGACGTCGTACTGGCCGTACCCGGCGCGGATATCAGCCGCATCCTCGCCCTGGTCGACGTCGACGTGCCGCCCACTGCGGCCGTCACCAACACGGTGCGGCTGGTGACCCTGGTCGTGGAACATCCGGCCCTGGACGCCCACCCGCGCGGCACCGGCATCCTGGTGTCGCGGCACGCCTCCGGCGTCGCCGCCAAGGCCCTGACCCACGCGACCGCCAAGTGGGCGTGGTTGGCGCAGGCGGCCGGGCCCGGCCGTCATGTGCTGCGGTTGTCCTACGGCCGCGGCGACGACGACCTGCCGTCGGACCTGGTCGGGACGGCCCTACGGGACGCGTCGGTCCTGCTGGGGGTGGACCTCGACCGCTCGCACCTGATCGACAGCGACGTGATCGGGTGGACGTCAGCGTTGCCCCGTCCGCAACCAGGGCACCGGGCCGCCATGGCCACCCTGAAGGGGCAGATCGCCCAGCAGCCCGGGCTCCACCTGACCGGTTCGATGGTCGACGGCACCGGGCTGGCCGCCGTGATCACCGGAGCCCGCACCGCCGCCACGCGTCTGCTGTCGGTCACAACACAGGCGGACGGGCCGCGGCCCGCCGACCGCTGAGAGAAGATGGATGACATGAGCAACGACGATGCCGTCACCGCAGCCCCCGCCATCCGGGCCAGCGCGCGGGAGATCAACGATTCGATCCGCTACACCGCCTTCGCGGTCTACACCCGCGCGGGCGACCTGGACGCCCCGGACGACAAGGCGACCGCCGAGTTGAGCGAGCTGGTCGCCGCACTGGCCGACCGGGACGTGCAGATCCGCGGTTTCTACGACGTCTCGGCCATGCGTGCCGACGCCGACCTGATGGTCTGGTGGCACGCTCCGACGGCCGAGGCGCTCCAGCAGGCCGCACGCTCGCTGCGCCGCACCGCGGTGGGGCGCAGCCTGCACCCGTCCTGGTCGGCCATGGGTCTGCACCGGCCGGCCGAGTTCAACAAGGGCCACATCCCCGCCTTCCTGGCCGGAGCCGAGCCCAAGAACTGGGCCACCGTCTACCCGTTCGTCCGTTCCTACGAGTGGTACCTGCTGCCCGACGCCGAACGCCGGGGCATGCTGGTCGAACACGGGATGATGGGTCGCGAGTACACCCAGGTGCTGAGCAACACGGTCGCCGCGTTCGCCCTGGGCGACTACGAATGGTTGCTCGCGCTGGAGGCCGACGAACTGCACGACACGGTCGACCTGATGCGCCACCTGCGCTCGTCCACCGCGAGAATGCATGTGCGGGAGGAGATTCCCTTCTTCTCCGGGCGGCGCATCGACGAGGCCGGCGTCATCGACGTGCTCCGTTGAGCGGTTCGTCACCGGACCTGCAGACCGCCGGCGGCGTGAGCCCGTCGACCCTGGAGTACGACGCGGTGTTGCTCGCGGGCTTTGGCGGCCCCGAAGGCCCGGACGAGGTGATGCCGTTCCTGCGCAACGTGACCAGGGGCCGCGGCATCCCCGACGAACGTCTCGTCGAGGTGTCGCACCACTACCAGGCCCTCGACGGCATCTCGCCGATCAACGAGCAGAACCGCCGGCTCCGCGCTGCCCTGCAGGCCGAACTGGAACGTCGCGGCGTCCGGGTGCCGGTCCTGTGGGGCAACCGCAACTGGGCTCCGTTCATCGCCGATGTCGTCGCGCAGGCCGCGCGGGACGGACAGGTGCGACTGCTCGGGCTGGCCACGTCGGCCTACTCGTCGTACTCGTCCTGCCGGCAGTACCGCGAGGACTTCGGGTTGGCACTGCAGTCGACCGGCCTGGTCGGCACCGTCCGGATCGACAAGGTGCGGCCCTACCACGACCGCCCGGGGTTCATCGACCCGTTCATCGACGGCGCGAAAGCGGCGGTGGCGCAGGCGTTGTCGGCCGGACTGGCCCTGGAGGACCTGGAGCTGGTCTTCACCACCCACTCCATCCCCATGACGATGGCCGCGTCGGCCGGTTCGGCCTCCCTCGGTGATCACACCCCGACCGGTGCCTACGTTGACCAGCATCTGGCCGTGTGCGGCGTGGTGGCCTCTGCCCTCGAGTCCTGGTTCGGCCGGCCACTGTCCTGGCAGCTGGCCTACCAGTCACGCTCCGGACCGCCGTCCATGCCGTGGCTGGAACCCGATGTCAACGACGTCATCTCGGGCCTGCCCGCGCTCGGCCGCCGCGGTGTCGTCGTCATCCCGGTGGGCTTCGTCTCCGATCACGTCGAAGTGGTCTGGGACCTGGACAACGAGGCCCTTGACACCGCCACCTCGCTCGGCCTGTGGTTCCACCGGGTAGCCACGCCGGGCACCGATCCCCGGTTCGTGTCCGCACTGGTCGACCTGCTGATGGACCGGCTCGAACCGGCCCTGGCCCCCCCGCGGATCTCGGCCACCGGCTGCCCGGCCCGTCCGGACTTCTGCGCCGCGCAGTGCTGCGTCAACGCCCGAGGGCCGAAACCGACCACGGCCGCGGTCGATTCGGCCGCCGACTGGCAGCAGCTCGACGTCGATCCGGCCCGGCTGGCCGCCTCGGGCATCCGGAACGCGCCGTGACCGACCACCTGCGGGTCGGAACCCGCGGCAGCACACTGGCTCTGGCCCAGTCCGGTCTGGTCGCCGACCAACTGGTCGCCATCTCCGGCGGGACCGCCGAGCTGGTCCGGATCCGGACTCAGGGGGACGTGAATCAGGGTCCGCTGGCCAGCATCGGGGGCACCGGGGTGTTCGTCATCGAGGTGCGGTCGCGACTGCTGGCCGGCGACGTCGACGTGATCGTGCACTCACTGAAGGATCTGCCGACGGCCGCGGCGGACGGCCTGTCCCTGGCCGCGGTGCCGGTACGGGAGGATCCGGCCGACGCACTGTGTGCCCGGGACGGACTGACCATCGACGAGCTGCCGGCCGGTGCCTCCGTTGGCACCGGCTCGCCCCGCCGGGCCGCGCAGCTGTTGCGGCTGCGGCCGGATCTTCAGGTGCGGCCCATCCGCGGCAACATCGACACCCGGCTGGGTCTGGTCACGTCGGGCACCTTGGACGCGGTGGTGCTGGCCGCGGCCGGTCTGTCCCGGATCGGGCGCGGCGCCGCCATCACCCAGAGGCTGGACCCGAACCTGATGCTGCCCGCCCCGGCCCAGGGTGCCCTGGCCGTGGAGTGCCGGGCGCTGGACGCCGACGGCTCCTGGTTCGCCGGCGCCCTCCGCACCCTCGACGACGGCGGGACCCGGGCGGCGGTGGTCGCCGAACGGACCCTGCTGGCGGCCCTGGAGGCCGGCTGCACGGCACCGGTCGGCGCCTACGCCACCGTCTCGGCCGGCCAACTGACCCTGACCGGGGCCGTCATGGCCATCGACGGAAGCCGCGAGATACGCAGTCGCATCAGCGGTCCGGCCGGCAGTGCGGCTGAGCTCGGCGCGCAGCTGGCCGCGGAGCTGATCGACGATGGGGCCGCCGATCTGCTGTCGGCCGCGCCATGACCCCGCTGAGCGGCTGGCGGGTCCTGCTGCCCCGCTCCGAGGGTCGGGCGTCCTCGCTGGTCGACCTGCTGTGGGCGGAGGGCGCGGTCGCCCAGGCCATTCCCATGATCGCGATCCACCCGCCGAGCGATCTGGCGGCGCTCGACGGGGCGACCATGGCCCTGTCGGCCGGCGAGTACGACTGGGTCGGCTTCACCTCGGTCAACGCCGTCGATGCGATGCTGCGCCGCGCGGAAAGGCTGGCCCTGCACCCGGTGATCTCGGCCGACACCCGCGTTGCGGCGGTCGGCCCGGCCACGACCGCCGCTCTCCGGGGCGCCGGGTTCCCGGTCGATCTGAACCCCGAGCGCGGCGGCTCGGCCGCCGCCCTGGCCTCGATCTGGCCGACCGCCCGAACCGGCGAGTCGGTGCTGCTGCCACAGTCCGAGATCGCCGCCCGCACCTTGGCCGACGCCTTGTGGGCCAAGGGATACATGGTGGAGCCCGTCGTCGCCTACCGGACGTTGCCGGTCCCACCGGCTCCGAGTGTCGCCGCCGATCTGGCCGACGGCCGGTTCGAGGCCGTCCTGTTCACCTCACCGAGCACGGTCGACGCCCTCGCCTCGACGGTCATCGCGCCCGGCACCGCGATCGGGGTGATCGGCCCGACCACCGCCGCCGCCGCCGGAGCCGCCGGGCTGCCGATCGCCTTCACCGCCACCGACCCGACCGACGCCGCCCTGATCGCCGGCCTGGTCGCCCACGCCACCCGCCACCCGCTCAGAAGGTCGACCCGATGACGCCTCCACACCCGTCCGCCTACCCGTCGTTCCCGGTCAGCCGGCCACGACGGCTGCGGCGGACTCCACCGCTGCGTCGCCTGGTCGCCGAGACCCGTCTGCATCCGGCTGATCTGGTACTGCCAATGTTCGTCAAGGAATCCCTGACCGAGCCGTCGCCCCTCGGTTCCATGCCGGGCGTCCTGCAGCACACCCGTGATTCACTGAAAGCGGCTGCGGTGGAAGCGGTGTCGGCCGGGGTGGGCGGGCTGATGATCTTCGGGATCCCGGCCGAGCGGGACGCGGTCGGTACCGCGGCCAGCGAGCCGGACGGCATTCTGAACCTGGCTCTGGCCGATCTGAAGGCCGAGGTGGGCGACGCGACCGTGCTGATGGCCGACCTGTGCCTGGACGAATTCACCGACCACGGCCACTGCGGCGTGCTCGACGCCCGGGGCGCGGTCGACAACGATGCGACCCTGGTGCGCTACGCCGAAATGGCGCTGGCCCAGGCTGCCGCCGGCGCTGACCTGCTCGGCACCTCCGGGATGATGGACGGACAGGTCGGGCACATCCGGGGCGCCCTGGACGGCTCCGGCAACATCGACACCGGCATCTTCGCCTACGCGGCCAAGTACGCGTCCGCGTTCTACGGACCGTTCCGCGAGGCCGTCGACTCGGCGTTGATCGGCGACCGCCGGACCTATCAGCAGGACCCGGCCAACCGCCGCGAGTCGGCCCGCGAAGTGGCGCTGGACCTCGCCGAGGGCGCCGATCTGGTGATGGTGAAGCCGGCCATGAGTTACCTGGACGTGCTGTCCGACGTGGCCGCCTCGGTGGACGTACCGGTTGCCGCGTACCAGGTGTCGGGCGAGTACGCCATGGTCGAGGCGGCCGCCGCCCACGGCTGGATCGACCGGGACCGGGCCGTGCTCGAGACGCTCACCTCCATCCGGCGCGCCGGCGCGTCGATCATCCTGACCTACTGGGCGACCGAGGTCGCGACCAAGCTGAATGCGGGACGACAGATATGAACGACCATTTCGACGTGACGGCTGCCCCCAACAGTGCCGCGCTGTTCGCGCGCGCCTCCAGGGTGACCCCGGGCGGGGTGAACTCGCCGGTACGGGCATTCCGTTCCGTCGGCGGCACCCCGCGTTTTATGTCGTCCGGGCGCGGGGCGTACATCACCGACGCCGACGGCAAGGAGTACGTGGACCTGGTCGGGTCCTGGGGTCCGATGATCCTCGGGCACTCACACCCGGACGTCATCGCCGCGGTGCGGGCGGCCGTCGACCGGGGGCTGTCCTTCGGAACGCCCGGGGTCGGCGAGGTGGCGCTGGGCGAGGAGATCGTCGCCCGGGTGGCCCCGGTGGAGCAGGTTCGACTCGTCTCGTCCGGCACCGAGGCGACCATGTCGGCGATCCGCCTCGCGCGCGGATTCACCGGCCGACCGAAGATCCTGAAATTCGCCGGCTGCTACCACGGGCACGTCGACGCGCTGCTCGCCTCGGCCGGGTCGGGCGTTGCCACGTTCGCGCTGCCCGACTCCGCCGGTGTCACCCGGTCGACCACGGCCGAGGTGATCGTGGTGCCCTACAACGACATCGAGGCGGTCCGGGCGGCGTTCGCGGCCGAACCCGGCGTCATCGCGGCCGTCATCACCGAGGCCGCCGCGGCGAACATGGGCGTGGTGCCCCCGCTCGACGGATTCAACGCCGAGCTCGCGTCGATCGCCCACGCCGACGGGGCCCTGCTGATCTCCGACGAGGTCATGACCGGGTTCCGGCTCAGCCGGTCCGGGATGTTCGGCCTGGACGGTGCGCGGCAGGGCTGGACACCGGACCTGATGACCTTCGGCAAGGTGATCGGCGGCGGCCTGCCGGTCGGTGCGTTCGGCGGCCGGGCCGACGTCATGAGCCTGCTGGCCCCGCTGGGCCCGGTGTACCAAGCCGGGACGCTGTCCGGGAACCCCATCGCCACCGCGGCCGGGCTGGCCAACCTCCAGGGTTGCACCGACGACCTGTACCGGCACCTGGACGCAACCGCCCTGGCGCTCGGCGATCTCGCGTCCGCGGCCCTGGCCGCGGCCGGAGTGCCGCACCGGTTGCAGCGGGCCGGGAATCTGTTCTCGATCTTCTTCGGCCCCGACGAGGTCCGCAACTACGACGACGCCCGCCGCCAGAACACCACCGCTTTCGCGGCGTTCTTCCACTCCATGCTCGACGCCGGGGTCTACCTGCCGCCGTCGGCCTACGAGGCGTGGTTCGTCTCCGGCGCCCACGACGACACCGCCCTGGCCCGGATCGCCGACGCACTGCCGGCGGCCGCGCAGGCGGCGGCGTCCCAACTGGTCTGATCCGGCCGCGCCGGTCTTCCCCGTCACCGCGAGGTCGCGGTCACGGGGAACGGCGCAAGGTCAGGACGGCGTCGACGTCGACGTCGGCGAACCCGACCGGATCCTCCTGCGGCACGTTGTGCCCCGCGGGCAGCTGGCGATATCCGTCGGCCCGCCCGCTCCGAGCAAGTAGGACTGGCACCGGGGCTACTTTGTGGACCAGACGTTCGTCGTGCCTCCGGCGCGCGTACTCCTGCCCGGCGAGGTGAGGTGACGCGATGAGAGTGCGCAAGATGCTCGTCGTGTCGGCAATCGTTGCCGGCAGCGTCCTGGGAGCCGCCGGATGCTCGAAGGACTGCCATACGATCAGCGGCTCGAGCGGCGTCATCGTCTCGTTAGCGTCTCTGTGAAGCCGACCGAAGGCCGGCCCAACGGACCAGGTTGCCCGCCCACGGAATGGAACGCACCTGTCGTCGTGTCTACAACCGGCCTGACCGCCGCGCAGTCCTGAAGCGGACTATCCAACACCCCGGCACCTCAGGTGGCCTTGCTTCCAGCAGCGACGCCGGTCCGCATGTCCGGTGGAGTCGTTGCCGGTGGTTGTCGGTGCAGGCTGGGAGGATCAGGTGGCAACGACCTCAGCACCCGACGCCAAGGACATCACATGCCTCCCCGTAAACCCCCGCGCCCCACCCCGCCCGATGTCGAGGTCCTGCGCACGGCACTGGATCTGGGCAAGATCGTGAAGGTCGGCATCGCGCCGTCCGACCAGTTCCCGGACGGGGTGACGGGGCGAGTACGGCGGATCGGTGATCCGGCCGTCGACGGCGAGGAGTTCGTGTTCGTCGAGGTTCCGGTGGGCGGGGCCAAGGACGTACTGCCCTTTGCCCCCGGTGACCTGATCGGTGCCCCGCCCCGACGGTCGGCCGGCGCCGTGGCGACCGCCGCCGCGGCCGTTCCGTCCGCGGGAGCGCCGAAGCCGCGATCCCCCCTGCCGCCGTCGCGGCCGGCCGGGCGGCCCGTCCCGCCGGCCGGGTCGGCCTCCGCATTGGCATCGGCCGCGGCCCCGACCCCGGCCCCGGGCGTACCGACGTCCGCGCCCGCCGAGGCCCGGACGAGCACAGCCGCGCCCGGCGGGCCGAAACCGGCTAAGGCACCGGCTGTCCGGGGTCGGCGCGCTCCGGTGACGATCACCATCAGCACGACCGGCGACGAGTCGGCAGCATGGCGCATCGACGCCCGGATCGGGGCGAAGGTGGCCGTCCGTCCGACCGTCGTCGCGCCGTCCAGGGTCTGGGAGATCGTCCAGTCCCTCGGCGAGCCGAAGCTGACCGAATTGGTGCAGACCCTGCTCGACGATCACCGCCGGAGCACTCAGGCCCGGGCCGACGCCCTCGCCGCGGAACTGTCCGCCCTGCAGGCGGAGCTCAGTTCGTTCCCCGATCGCTAGGTCGCACGATCGGTCGGGAGAGCAGACCTTGCCGGCGCCGTCAGGCGCCGTCGTTCCCGCCTCGGACGTGTCCGGAGCCGGCGGGCAGGACGGCGCCACGGGTGACGGTGCGCACTTGACCGTCGATGACGCAGACCGCGGCATCACCCTGCAGATCCGTGCGCAGCACCTGGGCCCCGACGGACGATAGTTGGGCCAGAGCCTTCGGACTGGGCTGACCGTAGTCGTTGTCGCGCCCCACGCCGATCACCGACACCTGGGGATGAACGGCCGCGATGAACGTGGGCAGGATCTTCGCCGACCCGTGGTGGGGCTGCTCGAGCACATCGGCCGACAGATCCGCCCCGTTGTCCAGCAGCTGCTGTTGGGCCTCGTTCTGCACGTCCCCGGTCATCAGGATGCGGAGGCCCGCGATGCGGGCCATCAGCACCACCGAGTCGTTGTTCTCGTCCGAATCGGTGCCACGGAACGCCGACGTAGGACCCAGCACATCGACGGCAAGATCCCCACTGGCCCAATGGGTTCCCCTGGGCAACCCGACCACCGGGATGCCCTTGGCGGTCGCCCGGTCGTTGATCGTGCGCCACGCGGACGGCGAATCGCGATCGGGACCGACCGCGATCGCCCCCACACTCCGGCCGGCGAGGACGCCGGCCAGCCCGTCGACGTGGTCGGCGTGCAGATGAGTCAGCACCACCAGCGGCACCGTGCCGATCTTCAACCGGCGCAGACACGCGTCCATCAGCGCCGCATCCGGCCCGGCGTCGACCACGATCGCCGTCCCCGGCTCGCCGGTGGACAGCACCATCGCATCACCCTGGCCCACCTCACACCCGACCAGCACCCAGCCCGGCGGCGGCCAACCGAGCGAGATCACCTGGGCCGGAACCAGGATCACACCGGCGCCGGTGACGACCGCCACCGCCAGCGCCCTGATGCGGCGTTGCCGCAACAACAACAACCCGGTCAGCAACAGGCCGGCCAGCCCGAGCACACCCGGCACGCTGGCCGGCCAAGGCAGGGACGCGCCTTCCCACCGGGCCAGTCGATGGGCCACGAAGGCGATCCACTGCAGGAGCGGTTGATCGATCCGGGCCAGGGCCATCGCACCCCCGGGCCACCACGGGCCGGCCACGGCACAGGCCATCCCGATCACCAGGGCCGGCCCGACCACCAGCGCCGCCAGCAGGTTGGCCGGAATCGACGACAGGGATATCGCGCCGCTCAGCGCGGCGATGACCGGCATGGTGGCCACGTGAGCAGCCGCCGGGACAGCCAGCAGATCGGCCCAGCCGGACGGAAACCCCCTTCGCTGCAAAGCCTTCGACCACACCGGGGCGATCAGGACGAGACCGGCGGTGGCCTGCACCGACAACGCGAACCCGACCGACCGGCTCAGCGTCGGGTCGTACAGCAGCAGGCCGATCACGGCGGCCGCGAGCGCCGGCAGGGCCGACCGGGCGCGTCCGACCAACAGCGCGACCAACGCGACCGAGCCCATCACCGCCGCGCGCAGCACCGACGCTCCCGGACCGACCAGCACCACCAGCCCGAGCAGCACGGCCGCTCCCCCGGCGACGGCCGGCCGCGGGCCGGCCCGGCGCAGGAGCAGCACGGCCACTCCGCACAGCAACGCGAAATGTGATCCGGACACAGCCAGGAGGTGGGTCAGGCCGGTGGCCTTGGCGTCCGCGGTCAGCTCGGCCGGGATACCGTCGGTGTCGCCGACGACCAGACCCGGCAGCAATCCCCGAGCGTCACCCGAGAGTTGGGCTGCGTTGTCCCCCAAGTGTTTCCGGATGGCGGCGCCGGCCCGCTGCCACCACGGCGCAGCGGCGAGAACCACCGGGTCCCCACGCACCTTGACCATGGTTCCGGGCAGCACCGCATACCCGTCCGGGGCCAACAGCCCGCTGATCTCGATCTGCTCGCCGGGCACCAGCTCCGGCCACGCCGGCCCGTCGGCCATCAGGCTGACATCCGCGCCGGGCTCGAACTGAACGGTCCCGATCCGCGCCGAGTCCGCGTGTGCGGTCAGCAACCAGCGCTCTGCCGGTCGTTCGGTCGCGCTGTCCGTAGCCGGGAACGAACTCTGGATCGCCCGGGCCGGCACCGACACCGTGACCCGAAGAGTGGCCCACGAGCCGTTGGCTCCGGCCACCGTCAACGGGTTGTCCGCGGCGGCGTGGGCCTGCAGCACCGAGACGAGGAGCGAGGCACCGAAGCCGGCGGTCATCACCGCACCCACCGTCCACCATCGCTTCCGCGTCAGGGCCGCCGCAGCCACCGTGATCGCCGCCGCGGCAACCGACATCGTCACCTGTAGCAACGACATCCGTTCGGCGAGGGCGAGTCCGACCAGCGCGCCGGCCCACACGGCCAACGCCATGGGCATCAGCCGCAGGTCGACCGGGACCGGAGCGTCCTCCTCCTTCCACCGGCGCGTCACACGGTGACCAGCTTCGCCAGGGCGGCAAACTTCGCTGGACCGATGCCCTGGATCTCCTGCAACTGCTCGACCGAGGCGAACCGGCCGTTCTTCTCCCGCCACGCGACGATGGCCGCCGCCGTCACCGGGCCGACCCCGGGCAGCGCGTCCAGCGCCGCCGCATCGGCGGTGTTCAGGTCCAGCTTGCCGGCCGGCGCACCGGCGGTACCGGATCCCCCGCCGCCGCCATCCGAGCCCGAGACGAATGAGCCAGAGGAGGCCCCGCTCGATGGATCGGCGCGGTCGGCCACCACCACCGACGCTCCGTCGGTGAGCTTCGCTGCCAGGTTCAGACCGGTCAGGGTGGCCGATGACGTTGTGCCACCGGCTTTCGCGATGGCGTCGGCCACCCGCGCGCCGGACGGCAACCGCACCAGCCCCGGCCTCCGGACGGCGCCGGTGACCGAGACGACGACGGTGGCGCTCTGGGTGGCGTCCGCCCGGGCGGTGCCCGTCGCCGGGTGACCACGCGATGCAGTGCTCCGGGCGCCGGTCGTCCCAGGCGTCCGGTCGGTGGCCACCGCCGATGCCTGGGCCAGCGACACCGCTTGCACCGGACGGGGTTCGGGTCGGTCGCGCCAGACCCCGATCGCGGCCACCGACGCGGCAACGGCGGCGACCAGGGTGAGCAGCAAAGCGCCCCGCTTCCCGGGATCGATGCGGCTGTCCCGCAACGAGTCCGGTACCCATCGCTGCGCCAGACGGCCCCATCGTCGGGATCCCGGCCCGGATGCCCCGCGCCTCGTCCGGGCCGGTCGACCTTCGGCCGGGCCGCGGGCGGTGTCATCGTCGATCGGCTCACCCGGGCGGGACCGGTCGCTGTCCCAGACACCGGCGAAGTCGTCCTCGTCGTCCTCCGGCACCCAGCCACCGGCCGCCGGACGAGTCGGCGGACCCGGATCCGGCGGACGGGTCGGTCCCGGGGACGGCGCCGGACGCGTCCGCAGGCCGTCCAAACGATGTCGGGAATCTGGTCGATGTCGCACACCGGCGACGCTACGTACGGGCCGGGTCGCCGATCCAGCGTCGATCGCAGTTTGTGGATGACCAGGCGCATGGGGACAACTGGCGCTTCGCTGTCCCCATCGAGCGGTGTGCGGCCGGAACTCGACAGAAAGTTGTACACACGGCCGGTATCAGAACCGGTGATGCGCCACTCTCATTGCGTACAGGCAGTTGGCGCCACCCCCGACTGGCGCCGACTGCCTGTTCCGGCAGCCCACCCGCCGCCGGCGCGGGTCGGACCGCCAACGTCCGGTGCAGCGGGCCCTCATGCGCCCGCGAGTTCCTCTTCGCCACCGGCGAGTACCACTCCGCCGAGTCCGGCGTTGTAGGAGTGCAGCCGCCACGCGCCCATGAACCGATGCAGCACGACCCAATGGCAGTTGCCGATGCCGATCAGGGTCGCCCAGGAGTCCTCGGGCAGGTCCAGCAGCAACCCGGTCAGCCCGACGATCAGGCCGCCGTGAGCGACGAGCAGAGCCCGTTCGACGTCACCGGCATCGAGCTCGTCCACCACCCCGTTGGCCCGCGCCGCCACCTGCCACCGCGATTCACCCTCCGGCGGCGAATTGTGCGCCGATGTGGCCCGCCACCGTTCCCACTGCCCCGGCCAGCCGGCGACGACTTCGGCCCGGGTCAACCCTTCCCACAGACCCATCGACGTCTCGCGCAGCCGCCGGTCGACGGCGACCTCGAGCCCGGAGAGTTCGGCCACCGGGGCCGCCGTGCTCCGCGCCCGCGAAAGGTCCGACGACACGATCACCTGCGGTGCCAGCGCGGCCACGGACGGGGCCGCCGCGACGGCCTGCCGGCGGCCGACGGCGTTGAGCGCGACGTCACGATGCCCCTGCAACCGCGCCTCGGCGTTCCAGTCGGTCTCGCCGTGGCGCATCAGGATCAGGTGCTGGAGAGTCACTCGGCCAGGCGCCCGTCGACGGCCCTCTCGTCGCCGAAATCGCCCGGATCCTCACCGGACAGTTCGGCGTAGGCAGCCGGGATCGCCGCCGGATCGGCCGCCGCGCCGAGCTCACCATCCGGTGCGTCCGCATCCACCCAGGGGATCACCGGGCAGTCGCGCCACAAGCGGTCCAGGGCGTAGAACACCCGCTCCTCGGAGTGCTGGACGTGCACGACCACGTCCAGGAAGTCCAGCAGGACCCAGCGGCCGTCACGTTCGCCTTCGCGCCGGACCGGCTTCACGCCGCTGGCGCGCATCTTCTCCTCGACCTCGTCGACGATGGCCGAGACCTGACGCTCGTTGGCGCCGGTGACGATGACGAAGATGTCGGTGATGGCCAGGCGATCGGAAACGTCGACCAGCAACACGTCCTTGGCCAATTTGTCGGCGGCGGCCTGAGCGGCCACCTTTGCCATGGCGATGGCGGAATCGGTTGCGGTCACTGCACTCCCTCGATTGTCACGACGCCGTGTGCGCCGTTCGGTACTACTTCTTCCGGTACTGCTTCGGATCCTTCGATCGGCTCGAATTCCGTCCGGACCGGCTCCGCGGTCACGAGCCCGGACGACGCGGACACCGATGGCCGGGCGTACAGCCCGTACTTGCCGATGTACTGCACGACGCCGTCCGGCACCAGGTACCAGACCGGCGCGCCGGCGGCCACCCGACGACGGCAGTCGGTGGAACTGATGGCCAATGCCGGAACCTCGATCAGGGTCACCGCGCCCTTGGGCAGCGGCAGATCGCCCAATACGTAACCGGGGCGGGTGACACCGATGAAATGGGCCAGTTCGAACAGGTCGTCGACGTCCTTCCAACCCATGATCGCCGACAGCGCGTCGGCCCCGGTGATGAAGAACCATTCGGCGTCCGGCTCGCGGCGGCGCAGGTCGGTCAGCGTGTCCTTGGTGTAGGTCGGGCCGGCCCGGTCGATGTCGACCCGCGAGACCGAGAACCGCGGGTTGGCCGCGGTCGCGATGACGGCCATCAGGTAGCGATGCTCGGCCGGGCTGACCTCGCTCTTCTGCCACGGCTGCCCGGTGGGCACGAACAGCACCTCGTCCAGTTCGAACCGGTCGGCCACCTCGGAGGCGGCGACCAGGTGGCCGTGGTGGATGGGGTCGAAGGTGCCACCCATGACGCCGATGCGACGGCGGCCGGACGGGACGGCGGGGCGGTTGCGCCGAGGCGGCAGGGCCAGCCCACCAGGGTCGACGGGAAGGGTCACGACGTCGCTCTGATCTGCCCGGAGCCGGTCAGCACGTACTTCGTGCTGGTCAGCTCGAC
Source organism: Nakamurella panacisegetis (assembly GCF_900104535.1). Lineage (NCBI taxonomy): Bacteria > Bacillati > Actinomycetota > Actinomycetes > Nakamurellales > Nakamurellaceae > Nakamurella > Nakamurella panacisegetis. The sequence goes on from NZ_LT629710.1 coordinate 235,542, forward strand.
CAGGCCCATGGGCCCGCGGGCGTGCAGCTTCTGGGTCGAGATGCCGATCTCGGCCCCGAAGCCGAACTCGCCACCGTCGGTGAAGGCGGTCGACGCGTTGACCACCACGGCGGCCGCGTCGACCCGGGACGTGAACTGCCGGGCACTGCGCAGGTCAGAAGTCACGATGGCCTCGGTGTGGCCAGTGCCGTGGGTGTTGATGTGCGCGATGGCGGCGTCCAGGTCGTCGACCACGGCCGCAGCGATGTCCAGGCTCAGGTACTCCGTGTCGAAGTCGGCGTCGACCGCCGGAACCAGGTTGGTCAACGTTCCGCCCATTTCCATGACGGCCGGGTCGGCGTGCACGGTGACGCCGTTGGCGGCCAGGGCTTCCAGCGCCCGGGGCACGAACAGACCGGCGATATCGGCGTGCACCAGCAGGGTCTCGGCGGCATTGCACACCGACGGCCGCCGCACCTTGGAGTTGATCAGGATGTCGACCGCCATGTCGAGATCAGCGAAGGCATCGACGTAGACGTGGCAATTACCGACGCCGGTCTCGATCACCGGCACCGTCGAGGAGTTCACCACGGCCTGGATCAGGCCGGCGCCACCACGCGGGATGATCACGTCGACCAAGCCGCGCGCCGTCATCAGGTACTTCACCGATTCCCGGTCGGTACCCGGCACCATCTGCACCGCGTGCCGCGGAAGACCGTGCGCCACCGCGGTTTCGGACAGGATGCGGACCAGGACCGCGTTCGACGCCTGGGCCGAGGCGCTGCCCCGCAGCAACGCGGCATTGCCCGATTTCAACGCGATGCCGGCGGCGTCGACCGTGACGTTCGGACGCGCCTCGTAGATGATCGCGACCACTCCGAGCGGCACCCGGACCTGGGTCAACTGCACCCCGTTGGGCAGCACGTTGCCGCGCACCACGGTGCCGATCGGATCGGGCAGCGCGACCAGGTCCTCCAGGCCGCGGGCCATGGCTTCGACGCGGGATTCGTTCAGACGCAGGCGATCCACCAGGGACTCCGGCGTACCGCCCTCGACGGCGGCCCGGACGTCGAGTTCGTTGGCGGCCAGGATGTCGGCCAAGTGGTCCCGCAGCGCGGTGGCCATGGCGGTGAGTACCTCGTCCTTGGTGGCACGGGACAGCAACGCCAGTTCCGCGGCCGCGGCCCGCGACCGTTCCGCCGCTTCCAGCACCTGTTCGCGGGTCGCCGACACCGATCGAGTCGGGTCGGCCGAGCCGGCGCCGGGTTTCGCGGTCCCAGTCATCTCGGGCCTCCAACGACAGTCGTCACATTCTCCGCGGCTCCGGCCGCCCTGGTGCCACCAACGGCGATCAGGTCGTCGGCGTGCACCACTTCGTGGCGTAGCTCTTCGGGCAGGTCGGACAGCGAACGGCCGATGATCCCGGGCAGGTCGGCCGCGTCGTGGCCGACGAAGCCCCGGGCCACGGCAATCCCGTCCGGGCCGAGGAGGTCGACGACATCGCCGGACTCGAACTCGCCGGACGCACCGAGGATCCCGGCCGGCAACAACGACTTCCGGCGGCCCACCACCGCGGCCACCGCTCCGGCGTCCAGAACCAGCGATCCGGAACTGGTCGCCGCGTGTCGCAACCAGAACAGCCGCGCACTCGTGCGGCGACCGGCGGGCGCGAAAGAGGTTCCCACCGAAGGGATTTCGTGCGAGGAAGGACCGCCGGCCAGTGCCGCGCCGGCATCGGTGGCACTGGCCAGCAGCACCGGGATCCCGGCGCCGGTGGCCATCAAAGCGGCGGACAGCTTGGAGGCCATCCCTCCGGTGCTGACGTCGCTGGACGGGGCCGCGATCTCGATACCGGACAGGTCGGCCGGACCGCCGACGTCCGGGATGCGGACCGACGAAGGGTCGCGCGGATCACCGGTGTACAGCGAATCGATGTCGGACAGCAACACCAGCGCCTCGGCTCCGACCAGGTGGGCCACCAGCGCGGCCAACCGGTCGTTGTCACCGAACCGGATCTCGGCCGTGGCCACGGTGTCGTTCTCGTTCACCACCGGCACCACTCCGAAGGACAGCAGTTTGCCGAAGGTCCGCTGGGCGTTGCGATAGTGCGCGCGACGCACGACGTCATCGGTCGTCAGCAGCACCTGGCCGACCCGGAGGCCATGGCGGGCAAAGGATCCGGCGTACACCTGGGCCAGCAGTTGCTGACCGACGGACGCCGCCGCCTGCTGGGTGGCCAGATCCCGCGGGCGGCGCTTGAGTCCGAGCGGGGCCAGCCCGGCCGCGATGGCACCGGAGGACACCAGGACGACCGATGAACCGGCCCCGGCGCGAGCGGCCAACGAGTCGACCAGCGCGTCCAGCCGCTGCGGATCCAGGCCGCCGGCCGAGGTCGTCAACGACGACGACCCGACCTTCACGACGATCGTCCGGGCCGCACCGATGGCCGCCCGGGCGGCCGGGGGCGACGCCGCTGCGGGGTCCGATCCCGTCGCGCCGGCGACGGGCACAGCCGGATACGTCATCGCGGCTGCTCTTGCTCCCGGACTTCGTCGGCGTCCCGCTCGTCCAGCGCGTCCCACTTGGTGTCCGACCAGCCTTCGTCGTCCCACGCCGCCTGGCCGCCGTCGCGCGGGGCCAGCCGGGCGCGGAGCACCTCGATGTCGGTGTCGACCAGCTCCGGGTTCTCCACCTCCAGGCCACGACGCAGGCGGTGCAGCGCCTTGCGGTCGGCCGCACCGACGCGCTCGGGCTGGTCCAGTCGACGGTCCGAGCCGCGTTCGATCGGCTCCAGGTTGACCCCGGCCAGTGTGGTCGGTTCCCAGTCGAAGCTGATGTTGCCGATCTGCACGGGCGCGCCGGGCTGGGCGCCCAGCTTCGACAGCTTGTCCTCGACACCCAGACGGGCCAACCGGTCGGCGAGATATCCGACGGCTTCGTCGTTGTTGAAGTCGGTCTGCAGGATCCAGCGCTCGGGGCGGACGCCGCTGACGATGAACCCACCGTCGACGTCGGGATCCTCGACGACGCGGAACTGCTCCTCGTCGAATGCCGACGGCCGCACGATGATGCGCTGCGCCACCTTGGCCGGCCGGGACGACCGGTCGGTCGCCACGACTTCGGCCATCGCGTACTTCAAGGCGTTCAGGCCTTCGTGGGTGGCCGTAGAGATCGGGAAGACGCGGTAGCCGGCCGCCTCGAGATCCGCCTGGACGAACTCGGCCAACTCACGGGCGTCGGGCACGTCAATCTTGTTCAGCACCACGAGGCGGGGCCGTTCGGCCAGATCGTCGGACAGCGACGGGGTGTACTGGGCCAGCTCGGCCTCGAGGGCCTCGATGTCGGAGACCGGGTCGCGGCCGGACTCGAAGGTGGCGCAGTCGACGACGTGCACCAGCACGGAGCAACGCTCGATGTGCCGGAGGAACTCCAGGCCGAGGCCCTTGCCCTGGCTCGCCCCCGGGATCAGGCCAGGGACATCGGCGATGGTGAAGATCTCGGCACCGGCGGTCACCACGCCGAGGTTCGGCTCCAGCGTGGTGAACGGGTAGTCGGCGATCTTCGGGCGGGCCGCGGAGAGCACCGACACGAGCGAGGACTTGCCGGCCGACGGGAAGCCGACCAGCCCGACATCGGCCATCGACTTGAGTTCCAGGGTGATGTCGGCGACGTCACCCGGTTCCCCGAGGAGGGCGAAACCCGGCGCCTTGCGGGCCCGGGAGGCCAGCGCCGCGTTGCCCAGACCACCGCGGCCGCCCTTGGCGGCGATGAACCGGGTGCCGACACCGACGAGGTCGGCCAGCATGTTGCCGTGCTGGTCGAGGACGACCGTGCCTTCGGGGACCAGAAGTTCCAGGCCGGCGCCGTTGGCCCCTTCTCGGTTGTCACCCGAACCGCCCTTGCCGTTGCCGGCTTTGGCGTGCGGGTGGAAGTGGAAATCGAGCAGGGTGTGGACGTTCGCGTCCACCACGAGGGTGACGTCACCGCCGTTGCCACCGTTGCCACCGTCGGGACCGCCGAGCGGCCTGAACTTCTCCCGATGAACCGAGGAACATCCGTGACCGCCATCACCGGCCTGCAAGTGCAGGACGGCCCGGTCGACAAATCGAGCCATGGGCACCTCCTAGCGAAATTTTCTTGCAGGGACAGATCTTCGGTCTATGCACTTCAACCCGGAAAGAGGCGCACCGATTCCGGGAATGGAAAAGGGGCGGGCCCGGGAAGCCCGGATCCGCCCCTTCTCACTGTCGAACCAACTCAGACGCTGACGGCCTCGGCGGCTTCGACGACCGGAACGATGTTCACGGTCTTGCGGCCACGCTTGCTGCCGAACTCGACCGAGCCGGCGGCGAGGGCGAACAGGGTGTCGTCCTTGCCGCGGCCGACCAGGTCGCCCGGGTGGAACTTGGTGCCACGCTGACGGATGAGGATCTCGCCGGCCTTGACGACCTGGCCGCCGAAGCGCTTGACGCCCAGGTACTGGGCGTTGGAGTCGCGACCGTTACGAGAGCTGGATGCGCCCTTTTTGTGTGCCATGTCTGTTCAGCCTCTCTCAGGCGCCAACGGTGATGCCGGTGACGCGCACCTGCGTCAGCGGCTGGCGGTGCCCCTGGCGCTTGTGGTAGCCGGTCTTGTTCTTGAACTTGTGGATGACGATCTTCGGGCCCTTGGTGTGGGCGACAACCTCGCCGGACACCGTGACGCCGGCCAGATCGGCGGCCGTGGTGGAAATCTGGATGCCATCGACGAGGAGCACAGCCGGGAGGGTCACGGCTGCGCCGAGCTCGCTCTCGAGCTTCTCGATCTCGATGACGTCGCCCTCGGCGACCTTGTACTGCTTGCCGCCGGTCTTGACGATCGCGTACATCGTGGACGCGCCTTCCTCAACTGTTCGTGTGCTGCTGTCAGGTCTCCGCTCCCAGGGATGAGCCCCGGGGACGAGGTAATTCCGTTTGTCGCTTCCTCGCGCTGAACTACCGACGCGAGGTTCCTGCTGCCCTACCGGCCACCCGTCCAGGCGTGAACCCGGCGGAGCCGACCCCGTATCGCCGGGCGATCCCGTTACCGAGATGACCCGCGCCGAGATGGGCTCTGTGCCGGGCAGCAGAAGACCCGCCGCGATGCAGCGGGCAGACGCCCTACTCTACCTTTGGCATGGCCGTGGGGCCAAACCAGCACGATCCCGGCTGGTCAGGCCCCACGGCAGGCCCGGATCAGGAGGTCGGAGCGGCCGGTCCGGCCGGGCGGGACGCGGCCCGGCGACGGCGCGCGGGCGCCTTCACCGCGACTGGCTCGCCATCGACCGGGGCGGCCACGGCCGGCGTGGTGAGCACCGGCTCGGCGATCACCGCGGCCGGCACCTGCGCCGGGGGCCCTGCCGACGCCTCGGCGGAGCCGTTCGGCGCCGCCTCGGCTGCGGCCGCGCCGGCTGCTCGGCTGCCCCGGCGTCGTGCCGGGGCCCGCTTACGGGCGACCGGCGGTTCCGTCGCGACGACCGGTTCTGCCGGCTCGGCGACCGGTTCGACCGTCGCGATCGCACCTTCGACGGCCTGCGCCGCTTCCGCCGCGATCGCGGCCTGTACGTCGGCCACTGCCTCCTCGGCCTCCAACTCGGCCACCACGTCCTGCGCGCCGGCTGCGGCGACATCGACGACCGGTTCGACGACCTCGGGGGCCTGGACCTCGGGAACGGCCACGGTCTCGATCACCGGGACCTCGGGGGCGGCCACGCTCAGCACATCCTCGGCCGGCGCGGAACCGGTCACCGGGGTTGGGGCACCGGCCGGGCGACCGGCCGCACGGCGACCACGGCGACGGCCACCGGTCGGCTCAGTCGTTTCGACGACCGGCGCGAGACCGACCGGAGCTCCGGCAACCGGCTGCGATGCGACCGGCTGCGACGCGGCCTGCTGCAACGCCTGCCGGTCGAGGGCGGCCAGGACGGCCGAAACGGCGTCGGAGGCGTCCCTGGACTTCGGTGCGTTGAAGGACGCGTCGCCCCGGGCCGGGGCGGCCGCGGCAACCATCGGCCGCTCGGTCGGGCCGTCGGGCCGGTGCTCCTCGTGGTGTTCGTCGACGCCACGCACCGGCGGCTTCGGACCGCGCGGATCCGGCGGCCGCACCGCGGCAGCCACCACCTTGACGACCGGCTGCTCGGCGACGGCTGCTTCCTGGCGACCCCGACCGCGACGATTACGGCCGGAACGGGCCTCGGCGTCGTTGTCCGCCGTCACCGCCGCTTGGTCCTGAATCGGGACGTCGTGCAGGATCAGCCCGCGTCCGTGGCAGTGCGGGCAAGGCTCGGAGAAGGCCTCGACCAGCCCGGTACCCATCTTCTTGCGGGTCATCTGGATGAGCCCGAGCGAGGTGACCTCGGCGACCTGGTGGCGGGTCCGGTCTCGACCGAGACACTCGGTCAGCCGCCGCATCACCAGTTCACGGTTGGACTCCAGCACCATGTCGATGAAGTCGACGACGATGATCCCGCCGATGTCGCGCAGGCGCAGCTGCCGCACGACCTCCTCGGCCGCTTCCAGGTTGTTCTTGGTGACGGTCTCCTCGAGATTGCCGCCGGAGCCGGTGTACTTGCCGGTGTTCACGTCGATGACCGTCATGGCCTCGGTGCGGTCGATCACCAGGGAGCCGCCGGACGGCAGGTAGACCTTGCGCTCCAGCGCCTTGGCGATCTGCTCGTCGATCCGGTAGGCCGCGAAGACATCGTTGGGTCCGTCGTACTTGGACACCCGGTCGGCCAGTTCCGGCGCGACCGCGTTGATGTAAGCGGACACCGGCTCGTAGGCCTGGTCGCCGTCGAGCACCAGCCGGGTGATGTCGGAGTTGAACAGGTCGCGGACGACCTTGATCAGCGTGTCCGGCTCGGCCGAGAGCAACAGCGGAGCGTTCGACTTCTTCTGCGCCTGGCGGGAGATCTCCTCCCACTGGGACTTCAGGCGTTCGACGTCACGGGCCAGTTCCTCCTCGGCCACACCCTCGGCCGCGGTACGGATGATCACTCCGGCGTCCTCGGGGACGATCCGATCCAGGATCGACTTCAGGCGCTTGCGCTCGGTGTCCGGCAGCTTCCGTGAGATACCGGTCGCACCGCCGCCCGGCACGTAGACCAGGAAGCGACCGGGGAGGGAGATCTGCGTGGTGAGACGGGCGCCCTTCTGCCCGACCGGATCCTTGGACACCTGGACCAGCAAGGTGTCGCCGCCGGACAACGCGGTCTCGATGCGGCGGGCCTTTCCGGCCAGACCAGCAGCGTCCCAGTTGACCTCACCGGCGTACAGGACCGCGTTGCGCCCCTTGCCGATGTCGACGAACGCAGCTTCCATCGACGGCAGCACGTTCTGCACCTTGCCGAGGTAGATGTTGCCCATCAGCGACTCGGAGCCGGCGCGGGACACGAAGTGCTCGACCAGAACGCCGTCCTCGAGCAGCGCGACCTGCGCCAGGTCACCGCGCTGCCGGACGGCCATGACGCGTTCGACCGCCTCGCGGCGGGCCAGGAATTCGGCTTCGGTGAGGATCTGCGGTCGGCTGCGGGTGCCCCGGCCCTCCCGGCGACGCTGACGCTTGGCCTCCAGCCGCGTCGACCCGCGAACCCCCTGGACCTCGTTGGAGCTGCTGCCGGCGGCCTTCTCGCTGCGCGGCTCGCGAACGTGGATGACCGTGTTGTCCGGTTCGTCCTCGGTCTTGCCCTCGTCGGCACCGCCCTCGGACGAACCACCGCGCCGACGCCGACGCCGACGCCGACGGGTCGCCCCGTCGCCACCGGTCTCTTCCTCGCCGGACTCCTCGTCCTCTTCGGTTTCGCCCGACGGCTCCGACTCGTCCGCAGTGCGCTCGCCGTTCTCCGCGGACGGCTCCTCGCCGAACTCGTTCGACTCGTCCTGACCATCGGATACCCGTCCGCGCCCACGGCGGCCACGGCGCCGACGACGACGAGCCGCCTGCTCGCTCTCTTCTTCCTCGTCCGTGGTCGAGACCTCGCCGGTGGTCGACGCGCCTTCGCCCTCGGTCTCGACCTCGGCGGAGATCTGTTCCCCGACCTCGGCTACCGGACCGGTCGACGGTGCGGCCACCGTGTCGGCCTCGTGCTCAGCCTGCTCGGTCGCGCGGCCTCGACCGCCGGAACGACCACGACGACGGCGACCGGAGCGGGAGGCGCCGGTCTCCTGGGCTTCGGCGTCGACCTCGGCCACCTCGACGGCCACGGCCTCGGTCACCTCGACCGGTACGGGAACGGCACCGGCGTCCAGGGTGGGTTCGGCGGTCTCGGCCGTGGTGGCCTTGGCCCCGCGGCGGCGGCGGGCCGGCTTCGCCTCGGCCGGCGGCAGGAACAGGGGGGCGGCGAAGAATCCGGGGTCGAGCTCGGCCGAGGTGCTCTCCACCGCGGCGACCAGGTCCGGCTCCGCGGGCGGCGCACCGGCCACTCCGAGGAGGGCGGTCAGGTAGGTGGTGGCGTCGGCCGCGGGCACCGAGGACGATGCCGAGCCGACCGTCACACCGGCCGCGGCGAGCCCGGCGATGACCTCCTTGGAGGTCAGACCGGCCCGTTTGGCCAGTTCGTGCACCCGTAACTTGGTCGGTAGATCGGCCAGCGCCTGATCAAGGGAAATGGTTGTGTCCGAAGCAGTCACAGCTTGTTGGTTCCTCTCTCAAGGCCCCCGGGCGCGTTGAGAGAACGCGTCCGCACAGGAGCCTTCACGAATATCGATGTCCTGCCCGACGCGAACGCCGGACAGGGAAGTCTGCAGTGGTCCAGCCGACTCGGCCCTGCTGCGGCGGCGAGCGAACCCGTCGATGTGTCACGCATCGGAGAGCTTCGTCGCCGGCTCGCACAAGGCCCACTGGCTGGGTCCGAGCCGGGAAATCCCAGCACCGAACCACCCCCAGTATCCCACACGGGGACCGACGGGCCGGTTCCGACGCGGATCGTGCGCTCCGACGGCAGCCCGTCAGCGCAGCAGCAGCCTCTCCAGGCGGCGCGACGCGACCGCTACCCCGACCATCATCATCACCGCGAAATAGACCAGATGGAGGAAGAGAGAGGGGGTCACCAGCCCGAGACACAGGCCGCGCATCAACTCGATCGCGTGATAGAGGGGCAGGCATTCCACCACGAGCTGGATCGGCCGGGGATAGACCCCGAGCGGGTAGAACGTGGTCGAGAACAGGAACATCGGCAACAGCGCGACGGTGACCCACTCCAGGTGCTGGAACGTCTTCATGTAGGACGTGACCGCCATGCCAACAGCCGCGAAACCGAAGGCGACGAGGAGCGCGACCGGCACCGCCAACAGCGCCCACCAGGACGAGAGCAGGCCCAGCGCCAGCAGCACCAGCACGAAGGCGCTCGAGTACAGGCCCCCGCGGAACAGCGACCAGATGATCTCCCCGAGCGCGACGTCGACCGGACCGAGGGACGTCGCCAGCATCCCGTCGTAGAGCTTGGCGAACTTCATCTTGAAGAAGACGTTGTTCGTCGAATCGAGCACCGCGCCGTTCATCGCCGAGGTGGCCAGCAGGGCCGGCGCGATGTACGCGGCGTAGGAGATCGGTACACCGTTCCCGACGTGGATCGGTCCGACCAGCGCGCCCAGCCCACGACCCATTGCCAGCAGGTAGAACAGCGGCTCGAAGAACCCGGAGACGACGGCCAGCCACGACTGCTTGTAGACCCGCAGCGCTCGCTCCAGGATGACGTGGGTCCGGCCCGCGTACAGGTGCAGGGGCACCACCCGCAGCAGCAACAATGACGGCCCCCGACCGCGGGTCGGGAGGTGCCGGCTCGTCATACGACCAACCGCCGCTCGAACTTCGCTCGCGCGAGCCACCAGCCCAGCCCGGTCAGCAGCACCAGCAGGGCCAGGTGCCCCAGCCCGGGCCACCATCGCCAGTCTCCGAGGGCGGCGGCGCGGGCCAGTTCGTTGCCGTGCCAGAGCGGGGAGATCCACGCTAGCGGGCGCGCGGCCACCGGCAGCGCACTGATCGGGAAGAACGAGCCGGAGACGAGCGTCATCGGGACCAGGCCGAACCGGAACACCACGTTGAACGCCTGCCCGTCCTTCCTCAGTACCGCCGACAGCGCGACGACCCACACCGCACAGGACAGGCCGGTCAACACGGCGATCGGGATCATCAGGACGCCGGCCGGTCGCCCGGCCACGCCGAACGCCAGCAGCACCAGGTAGTAGATCGCCGACCCCAGCGCGAGCCTCAGCCCGATGAACAGCACCTGCGCATCGGCCACCTGCCCGGGCGTGACCGGAGTGGAGGTGATCCCCCAGAACACCTGGGTCCACTTGAACCCACCCAGGACGGGGAACGACGCCTCCCCGACGCCGGTCTGCACGGCCGCCGCGGTGAGCAGGGCCGGGGCCAGGAAGCGCACGTAGTCGACCCCGCCGAGCGATGCGGTGCCGTTGCCTGCGTCGACCAGGGAGCCGAGACCGACGCCGAGGGCGACCAGGTAGAGCAGCGGGGTGACGATCGACGAGAAGATGCTCGAGGTGAGGAACCGCCGGGCGACCCGCAGCCGGTATTCGACGACCATCAGGGTGCCCGATCGCGTGGTGGCGGCGCCCGTCATCAGTCGACCAAGCTCCGGCCGCTGAGCCGGAGGAACACGTCCTCCAGGGTCGACCGGCGGACCAGAGTGGACACCGGCCGCAACCCCCGTCCCAGGGCACTGCTCAGGGCCTCCTCACCGTCGGAGGTGTACAGCAGCAACCGGTCCGGGAGCACCTCGATCCGGTCCGCGAGATCGGCGACCCGGGGCTCGGCCTCGCGCTGGGCCCCTGGAGCGAACCGGAGCTCGAGGACCTCGCGGGTCGAGTAGCGCTCGATCAGCTCCGTCGGCGAACCCATGGCCGCGATCCGACCACCATCCACCACCACCAGCCGGTCGCACAGCTGCTCGGCCTCGTCCATGTAATGGGTGGTCAGGATCAGCGTGACCCCCTGCTGCTTCAACCGGAACAGCCGGTCCCAGAGCACGTGGCGGGCCTGGGGGTCCAACCCGGTGGTCGGCTCGTCCAGCAGCAGCATCTCCGGGTCGTTCATCAACGACCGAGCGATGGTCAGCCGGCGCTTCATCCCACCGGAGAGAGACTCGACCGTGGCCTTGGCCTTGTCCTGCAGCTGCGCGAACTCCAGCAACTCGTCGGCCTTGGCCCAGCATGCCTTGCGGCTGATCCCGAAGTAGCGGCCGTAGATGAACAGGTTCTCCCGCACCGACAGCTCGAGGTCCAGGTTGTCCTGCTGGGGCACGACACCGATCCGGGCCCGGATGGCGATGCCGTCGAGCGACGGGTCCAGCCCGAGGATGCGCAGGTCGCCGCCGGTGCGCGGGGAAACGCAGGCGATCATCCGCATGGTCGTCGACTTGCCGGCGCCGTTGGGACCGAGGAAGCCGAACGCCTCGCCCCGCGGAACCTGCAGGTCGATCCCCCGCACCGCGTGGACCGGGTCACCCCCCTTGACGGGGAAGGACTTGCGCAGCCCGACCGCGCTGATCATCGAACCGTCACGGTCCGCCGCCGTCATCGACGGCGTCCCGGATCCGCGCCCCACCCCAGACATCTCAGTCACAGGTTGGGACCGTACGCCAGGGAGCCGACAGTCTCACGCGAGTAGAAGCCGAGCCGGGCGCATCACTCAGCATTTGCGCAGGTAAGACGAACGACACCCGGTCAAGTAGCGGTCAAGTGCCCAGGGCGGCGGTAGAATCGCCCTCAAGAATCACTCGATCGGACGTATACAACGGCGGCACCGCCGCCGTCTTCATACGTCTAGAGCGTGACGGTCCTGTGAGATTGCTCAGCCGACCCGGCCGGTACGCCACCGCCGGGAACCAGTTCTCGAGGAAGGGAAGTTCGATGCGACGGGTCAAACGGATGTCGTCCGCGGCCGTGCTCGCCCTGCTGACCCTGTTCACCCTCCTGCTGGTCGCCCCGGCGGCCGCCGCGGCCGCCACGGTCGACGACGTGAGCCCCACCGTCACCCCGACCAGCGGTCGCTCCGAACCCATGGCGCTGGCCACCACCGGTCTGGACATCACCGTCCCGGTCATCATCGGCATCGTCATGCTGGTGGTGGGCATCGCCGTCGTGTCCTGGGCGTTCCTGCGCACCGGCTCGGCCGACCAGCGTCACTGACTTCGATCCCCCGCCCCTGACGCCAGTTCCACCGGATCGGGATCAGAACTCCTTGACGAGCAGTACCTCGTCCCGGTCGTCGCCCGGAGCCACCCGGATCCAGTTCGGCAAGCGGCCCACCTCGCGGAATCCGAAGCGGCCGTAGAACTCCGCGAGCCCGACGCCGTCCCGTACCCGCAGCTGGACGCGCTCCAGTGTCATCTCGGCGGCCAGCTCGAGCACGGCCTCGACCAGGCGGCGACCGATCCCCGTCCCCTGGCTGCCGGGCGAGACCATCACCTGCGTGATCGACCCGGTGTGGGACTGCGTCTGCCGTCCCGGCCGGATGGAGGCGAAGCCGATGACGTCACGGCCGCGGACGGCCGCGACGGCCCGGACCCGACCGGACCGCAGATCCTCGATCACGGTGGCCACCGCTCCCCCGACCGCCACCCGGTCGACCGGCGGCGTGAAGCCCACTGCCCCGCCGGCCTCGGAGACGGAGTGCCAGAGGTTCAGCAGGGCCAGGGCGAAAGCGTTGTCGGAGGCCATCTCGCCGCCGGGACCGACCCGGCGGATCTCGACCGGTTGGTCACTCGCCCGGTGTCCGGCCGCGAGCAACGGGTGTTCGCTCACAGGCCGGGGAACCAGAGGCCGATCTCGCGCTCGGCCGACTCGGGCGAATCGGAGCCGTGCACCAGGTTCAGCTGGGTCTCGAGGCCGAAGTCTCCGCGGATGGTGCCGGGGGTGGCCTTCTCGACCGGATCGGTGCCGCCGGCCAGCTGACGGAAGGCGGGGATGGCCCGCTCGCCCTCGACCACCATGGCCACGACCGGGCCGGAGGTGATGAACTCGATCAACGATGGGAAGAACGGGCGCTCGACGTGCTCGGCGTAGTGCGCCTTGGCCGTCTCCTCGCTGACCGTCCGCAGCTCGAGGGCGGCAAGGGTCAGGCCCTTGCGTTCGATGCGGGAGATGACCTCACCGACCAGAGCACGGGCGACGCCGTCGGGCTTGACCAGGACGAGGGTGCGTTCGGACACGACGATGAACTCCTTGGTTGATGAGAGGTGGTACTGCCCCGACACGGGATCGTCAGGCTGGTGGTCTGGGGAGCGTACCGGCCGCCAGACGGCGCCGGAACTCGTTGCGGAACCAGATGATCAACGCCCAGACGAGCGCGAACACGATGCCCATCACGCCCAGCGAGGGGGTGACGAACCAGCCGGCGATCATCAGGGCCTGCAACGTCAGGGCTGCCGGGACGAACCAAGGGCGGCGTACGAACCCGCACAGGGCGACCAGCGCCGCGGCCAGGACACAGATCGCGACGACGCCGAGGCCGCTCGTCCCGGAGCCCGTGTTCCGGGCCACCGGGATGGACAGCAGCACCACGACCACCTCGAGGATGAGCGTGGCCGACATGACGCCGCGCAGACCCCGCTCCGGGTCGTACGGTCGGGTCAGGGGGGTCGGCTGGTCGGGCTCCGTCATGCCGGGAGCAATCCGGCCAGGCTCCGGCCGTCGCCGGCCGACACGACCGAGCCGGTCACCACGACGCCGGTCCCGGCGGCGCCCTCCCCCGGCTCGGCGCCGCTCTCGGCCAGGTCGACGGCCAGGGCGATGGCGCTGTCCATCCGGTCGGCCGTGTGCACCTTCTCCTCGCCGAAGATGTCGACGGCCAGATCGCGGAGGTCGGCCACCGGCATCGACCGGTGCGACGAGTTGACCGTGATGACGACCTCGTCGAACGAGTCGGCCAGGGCGGTCAGGATGCCGGCGGCGTCCTTGTCCGCCATGACGGCCAGCACCCCGACCAGCCGGGCGAAGGAGAACTCGGCGGCCAGCGCGGCGGCCAGCGCGGTCGCGCCGTCCGGGTTGTGCGCGGCGTCGACCAGGACGGTCGGTGACGTCCGGACCCGTTCCAGCCGGCCCGGGGACGCCGAGGCGGCGAAGCCGTCCTGCACCGCATCCAGGTCGAGCGCGCGCCCGGCACCGGCGCCGAAGAACGCCTCCACCGCGGCCAGCGCGACGCTGGCGTTGCCGGCCTGATGTTCACCGGCCAGCGGCAGGAAGATGTCGTCGTAGACCCCACCGAGTCCCTGCAGGCTCAGCCGCTGGCCGCCGACGGCGAACGAGCGCTCCAGCACGTCGAACTCACTGCCCTGCCGGGCCACTGCCACATCCACCTCGACCGTGCGACGCAGGATGGAGTCCATCGCCTCCGGCAGTTGGCGGGCCACGATGGCCACCGCATCGGGTTTGATGATGCCCGCCTTGACCTTGGCGATGTCGGCCACGTTGTCGCCCAGGAAGTCCATGTGGTCCAACCCGATCGGCGTCACCACGGCGATCTTGGCGTCGGCCACGTTGGTCGAGTCCCAGGTACCGCCGAGACCCACCTCGACGACGGCCACGTCGACCGGTGCCTCGGCGAACGCCGCGAACGCCATCGCCGTGAGGATCTCGAACTTCGAGAGCGCCAGGCCGCCGGTGCGTGCGCTGGCCGCGTCGACCAGGTCGACGTAGGGAGCGATGTCGCTGTAGGCCGAGACGTACTGCTCCGGCGAGATCGGCACCCCGTCGATGCTGATCCGCTCGGTCACCGACTGCAGGTGCGGTGAGGTGAACCGGCCGGTGCGCAGACCGATCCGGGTGATGAGCGCGTCGATCATCCGGGCGGTGGAGGTCTTGCCGTTGGTGCCGGCCACCTGGATCACCGGGTAGGCCTGCTGCGGATTCCCGATCAGGTCCATCAGCGCGACCATGCGCTCGATGGTCGGAGAGATCTGCGTCTCGGCGCGCCGGCTGTTCAGCAGGTGCTCCACCGCGGCCAGGGTCAGCGGCGGCGAGTCGGGCACGATCATGCCTGCGTCCTCGTCGAGGTCCGCGGTGGCCGCGGCGATCTCGGCCTCGTGGTCGGCGACCGCGCCGAGGCGGGCCGGGGGCCGCCCGTCCGGGTTGTCCTCGTCCCAGTCGTCGTCGTGCTCGGCCGGCGGGATCGGCGTGCCGCCGCCCGGCGCTTCCGGCCGGTCCTCCGGGTTCACGTCGTCCGGGTTGTCGCCCGGTTCGATGTCACCCTTGGCCCGGCGTCCGCGATCGTCCCGGCCGAAAGCGTCCCGTTCCACCCCGGACTGGTCGTCGTTCACGAACGGCCGGAACGCTCCGTCGGCCTGCTCGTCGTCCCACTCTTCGCGTTCAGTCATTGGTGTCGCCTTTCAGTTCCTTCAGGCGAGAGGTCAACCGCGCCACGTCGGCGGCCGCCTTGGCCGCCCTGGTCCTGATCTTGTCGACCACCGGAGCCGGGGCCTTGCCCATGAACGACTCGTTCCCGAGCTTCTTGTCGGTGTCCTCGATCTCCTTCCGCGCCACAGCGAGATCCTTTTCCAGACGGGCGATCTCGGCCGGGATGTCAACCGCGGTCGAGGTGTCCAGCTCGACGTGGACGCTGCCGGTGGCCAAGGCCGCCTCGATCGACGCGGTGGCGCCGAAGCCGTCACCGGCGGCGGTCAAGCGGGTCAGGGCGGCAGCGAAGTCGTTGACCGACCGGTCCCCACCGACCAGCCGGGCCGGCACCTTCTTGCTCGGGGCCAGGCCCTGGTCGGAGCGGAACCGCCGGATCTCAGTGGTCAGCGTCTGAACGTCGGCCACCCAGGCCGCCGCCGCGGGTTCGGCGGTGCGGCCCGAGCCGGCCGGCCAGGGCGCGATGACCAGCGATTCGCCTCCGGTGAGGGCGGTCCAGAGCGTCTCGGTGACGAACGGGACGAACGGGTGCAGCAGCTTGAGCACCGAATCCAGGACGTTCCCGAGCACACCCCGGGTGGTGGCCAGACGGGCCGGGTCGTCGCCGGCCGACGTGATCTGGACCTTGGCCAGCTCCAGGTACCAGTCGCACAGCTCGTCCCAGGCGAAGTGGTAGAGCCCCTCGGCGGCCTTTCCGAACTGGAAATCGCCCAGCAGATCGGTCGTCTCGGTGATCACCTGGTCGAGCCGGTCCAGCACCCAGCGGTCGGCCGGGGTCAGTTCCTCCGCGGCCAGCGGGGCCTCCGGCAGCACGGCCCCGTTCATCATGGCGAACCTGGTGGCGTTGAACAGCTTGGTGCAGAAGTTGCGCGACCCGCCGACCCAGTCTTCGGCGATCGCCTGGTCGGCCCCCGGGTTGGCCCCGCGGGCCAGGGTGAACCGCACCGCGTCGGCCCCGAACTTGTCGATCCAGGCCAGCGGGTCGACCCCGTTGCCCTTCGACTTGGACATCTTCTTGCCGAACTGGTCGCGGACGAGCCCGTGCAAGGCGACGGTCTGGAACGGCACGGAGGGCACGTCGGCTTCGGTGGTGCCCAGGTAGGTGCCGAACATCATCATCCGGGCCACCCAGAAGAACAGGATGTCGTACCCGGTGACGAGCACCGACGTCGGGTAGAAGGCCTTGAGGGTGTCGGTGTGCTCGGGCCAGCCCATGGTGGAGAACGGCCACAGCCCGGAGGAGAACCAGGTGTCGAGCACGTCCGGATCCTGCGTCCAGCCCTCGCCCGGCAGTTCCTCGTTCGGCCCGACACAACGGATCTCGCCCTCGGGGCCGTACCAGACCGGGATCCGGTGCCCCCACCAGAGCTGACGGGAGATGGTCCAGTCGTGCATGTTGTCGACCCAGTCGAAGAACCGCGGCGCCAACTCCGGCGGGTGGATCAACGTCCGGCCGTCCCGGACGGCGTCACCGGCCGCCTTGGCCAAGGGGGCCACGTTGACGAACCACTGCAGGCTCAGCCGCGGTTCGACCACATCGGCCGACCGTGAGCAGTGCCCGACGGCGTGCACATACGGCTTCTTCTCACCGACGATGCGGCCCTGCCCACGCAGCACCTCCTTGATCGCGATACGCGCCTCGAACCGGTTCATCCCGTCGAACGGGGTTCCGGTGCCGACGATGTCCGCCGCCTCGGTGAGGACGGTGATGGCCGGCAGGCCGTGCCGCTGCCCGATCTCGAAGTCGTTGGGGTCGTGCGCCGGGGTGACCTTCACCGCTCCGGTGCCGAACTTGGGGTCGACGTGGGCGTCGGCGACGATGCGGATCGCTCGACCCACGAGCGGGAGCTCGACGGTCGTGCCGACCAGGTGCGCGTAGCGCTCGTCGTCCGGGTGCACCGCGATCCCGGTGTCGCCGAGCATCGTCTCCACCCGCGTGGTGGCCACCACGATGGCCGAATCGCCGTCCCCGTAACGGATCGAGACCAGTTCGCCCTCGTCGTCGGAGTGGTCGACCTCGATGTCGGACAGCGCGGTCAGACAACCGGGGCACCAGTTGATGATGCGCTCGGCCCGGTAGATGAGGCCGTCGTCGAACATGCGCTTGAAGATGGTCTGGACCGCGTCGGAGAGACCCTGGTCGAGGGTGAACCGCTCGCGGCTCCAGTCGACCGAGTCGCCCAGGCGCTTCATCTGGCCCAGGATCGCCCCGCCGGATTCGTGCTTCCAGTCCCAGACCTTCTCGACGAACAGTTCGCGGCCGAAGTCGTGACGGGTCTTGCCGTCCACGGCCAGCTTCTTCTCCACCAGGTTCTGGGTGGCGATCCCCGCGTGGTCCATGCCCGGGAGCCACAGCACCTCGTCGCCGGACATCCGGTGCCAGCGGGACAGAACGTCCATCAGGGTGTGGTCGAGGGCGTGCCCGACGTGCAGATCGCCGGTGACGTTCGGCGGGGGCAGCACGATCGAGAACGGTTTGCGCTCACCGGAGAGCACGCGCTTCTCGTCGGCGGTGAAGTAACCGGCCTGCAGCCACCGCTGGTACAGCGGTACCTCGACGGCCGCCGGGTCGTACTGGGCGGGGAGGTCGATGGTCGTCTGCGGGGTCGAATGCGTCACCGTCCCAGTTTAGTTGTCGCCGCGAACGCGTTCTCCCAGCGCGCAACGGCGCACCGGGCTCGACGGCGCACCGGGAGGTCAGTAGGACCGGGGCAGGCGCAGTGTGTGGTGAGCCACGTAGTTGAGCAGCATCTCCCGGCTCACCGGTGCGATCTGCAGCAGGCGGGCCATACCCCAGAGCGGGATGAGCCCGTACTCGACCGACATGCCGTTGCCGCCGTGGGTCTGGATGGCGGCGTCGACCGCGGCCACCGCGGCCTCCGCGGCCGCGTACTTGGCCATGTTGGACGCCTCGCCGGCGGGCAGCCCGCGGTCGTGCAGCCAGGCCGCCTTGGCCGTCATCAACGCGGCCAGCTCGACCTCGATCTTGGCCTTGGCCAGTGGGTGGGCCACTCCCTGGTGAGCGCCTATCGGCGTTCCCCAGACCTCACGTCCGGTGGCGTACCGGCTGGCCAGCTCGACCGCGTAGCGCCCGATGCCCACGCCGAGGGCGGCACCGGCGATGCGCTCCGGGTTGAGCCCGTCGAACAGCGGCTTCAGCCCCTCGCCCTCGACCCCGATCAGGGCCGAGGCCGGTACCCGGACCTGGTCGTAAAACACGGTGAACTGCTTGTCCGGGATCTGCGCGGCCACCGGCAGCGGATTCCACGACAGGCCGGGTGCCGACGTCGGCACCATGAACAGGGAGATCCTGGCCTTGCCGGTGGTCTCGTCCACTCCGGTCCGGGCGACGGTCAGGATGGCGGCGCTGTCGTCGACCCCGGAGATGTAGTACTTGCTGCCGGAGAGCAGATAGTCGTCGCCGTCCCGGACGGCGGCGGTGATGATGTGGTGCGAGTTCGAACCGGCGTCGGGCTCGGTGATCGCGAAGGCGACCTTGACGCTGCCGTCGGCCAGCCGCGTCAGCCACTCCTGCTTCTGCTGCTCCGAACCGTGTTTGGCCAGCACCTCGACGGCAATGGCGCTGGAGACCAGGAGGAGCAGCAGCGGGCTGCCGCCGGCGGCCGATTCCTCGGCCACCACCACCAGTTCGCTCATGCCGGCGCCACCCCCGCCGTACTGCGCCGGAACGTTGATGCCGATGAAGCCGGCCCGGCCGAGATCGGCCCAGAGACCCGACTGCGGGATGCCGGCGCGCCCATGTTCGGCGAACTCGGCGGGGCCGTGGGCGGCCGTGATCTCCCGGACCGCGGCCCGCAGGTCGGCGTATTCGGTCGGATCGGAGAAGTCGGCCATCCGGGGTTCCTCTCGGGCTTCGCCACCAGCGACGTTGCGGTCGACGATCCGTCCAGCATGCCAGACGTGAACCGCGGTTAACAACCGTTCACGAGGCTCAGAACTCGGCCTCCGCCGACTGTCCGCCGCCCTCGGGCGTCAGATACATCGGGCCGTACACCGCGTGCTCGCCGTCCATCAGGGTCACCGTCGCGATTCCGTCCTCGGCGAGGGTCTCGAAGTGGTCGCGGAGCCACTGCTCGGCCTCGTCCTGGTCGGTGAACGCGATGTCGGGCTCGGAGACCGCGATCCCGGCCTGGTCGGCGAACAGCCAGCGCCAGGCCAGACCCTCACCCGGATCGGTGGCGGAGCCGTCGAACGGACCGAGGTCAGTCATGAGTGTTCCTTCGATAGATCTTCGGCGGTGGTACGGGCGGGCACGTAAGGCGGCAGGAGAACCGGGCGCGCTACTGGCGACGGTAGCGTGAGCCACGCCGCATCGGCGCCACGGCAAGAGGAGCTACTGAAGTGACAGTCGAATTCGGTTCGGTCACCCCCCCGCACCGCGGGGAGACGATGGAGCCGCACCCGTTGCTGGGAACGTTCGGACCGCTGGTCCGACTGTTGAAGGCCTGCACCCTCCCCGATCGCCGGGTGCTGGAGCGGCCTCGACTGGTCGTCCTGGCCGGGGATCACGGCATTGCCGCCCGGCGCGTGTCGGCCCATCCGGCGACCGAAACCGCCCGCCGCGCGACGGATCTCGCCGCCGGCCGCGGTCCCGTCGCCGAGGTCGCGGCGGCGTCCGGGGTGGGGGTGCGGGTGGTCGACGTCGCCGTCGATGCCGACCTGTCGGACACCGGAGT
Source organism: Nakamurella panacisegetis (assembly GCF_900104535.1). Classification (NCBI taxonomy): domain Bacteria; kingdom Bacillati; phylum Actinomycetota; class Actinomycetes; order Nakamurellales; family Nakamurellaceae; genus Nakamurella; species Nakamurella panacisegetis. The sequence continues at coordinate 255,604 of NZ_LT629710.1, forward strand.
GGACACCACGGTCAAGGTCCGCCGCTCGTCCGGGCCGATCGACGTCGAGGATGCGCTGAGCCACGAGGAGATCGACGCCGCCCTCGAGGCCGGCCGCCGGATCGCCGACGAGGAGATCGACGCCGGCGCCGACCTGTTGATCGGGTCCCTCTGCGGGGTCGCGTCCAGCACCGCCACGGCGGTGGTGGTCGCCGGTCTCACCGGGGTGGAACCGATCGAGGCCACGTCCCGCGGTTCCGGCATCAACGACACCGCCTGGATCCGCAAGGCGGCCGCGGTCCGCGACGCGTTGTACCGGGTGCGGCTGGCCGGCACCGACGCCCACAGCATGTTGCGGGTGGCCGGAGGGGCCGACCTGGCTGCCCTGACCGGCTTCATCGCGCAGGCGGCCGTGCGCGGCGTGCCGGTGCTGGTCGACGACGTCGCCAGCAGTGCCGCGGCGCTGCTGGCGAACCGCCTGGCGCCGGGGGCCGAGGCCTACATCGTGATCACGTCGTTGTCGTCCGACCGCACTCATCGACGGCTGCTCGACCTGTTGGGCCGGGATCCGTTGACCGCCTGGAGCTTGCGGCTCGGCGTCGGGGCGGGCGCCGTGCTGCTGGTGCCGACCATCCGAGCGGTGGCCCGCTCGGAGGACACCGGCGACCCGGACGGCGGCGGCGTCCGCACCGAGGACGCTATCGACGTCTGGGATCCGAACCTGTTCTGAGATTCGGCGGCCGGCCCGCCGCCGGGCCCGCGGTCGCCGGTGGCGGCGGTCCGGGTCCGGTCGGGTCAGCGCACCCGCTGCGGCCACCCGAACGTGGTCCGGACCCCGGGCGAGAACAGCGGCCGGAGCATGTCCCCGGCCACCGGCACCCCGACCCCGGCGACGAGATCGTCATCCAGATCGACGATCTCGGCCGACCGGAGCGGCCACGGCCCGTGCTCGTTGGGCACCCACACGGTGCGGCCGGCCAGCCGGGTGTGCAGCCCCCAGCGGGACGTGAGCCAGGTCTCGAGCGGGGTCGGCCGGACCGGATCCCCGACCCGGACGGTGACCAGGTTCCGCAACGGATGCGGCGCGACCCGGGGCCAGCGCCGCGCCGATCGGTACCGCCACAGGTCGGCCGTGTGCGTGACCCGCATCGCCGACCAGGTGTAGGGCAGCCCCAGGCTCCATCGGGCCAGCAGGACGGTGGACAGCCGCGACGCTTCCAGGGTGCGGAAGACGATGCCGCTGCGGCCTTCGTCATCGACGGAGTACAGCCGGACGTTGGTCTCGGCGAAGTCGCCGAAATACGGCACCGGCAGCCGGCCGCCCGGCCCGGCCCCGCGCATCTGGAACGGCACCAGCCCGACGTAGCTGAGCCCGTCGATGACGTCGGGCCGGACACCAGCGGGCAGGAACTCCTGCACTGCGGCCGGTTCCACCGGCCAGTGCAGAAAAGTCAGGTTGGCCCATCGCTGCGCGGACAACCGCGGCCCGGAGAGTGGCGGCGCGGACTCGGTCACCGCCATCTATTCCGGCCCGCCCGACGACGGCTGGGCGCTCCGGTCCGGCGGCCCGGGCATCGGGCCGAACACGGTGATGTCGGGCACCGGGCCCGACCACAGCTCGACCTGCACCAGAGCGGTGTGCGCGCTGGGGCCCTGCGCGAGCGCCGACGTGCCGTGGTCGGGGGTCAGCACATTCGGATTGCCGTGCACGTCCAGCCCGCCCGGGGTCAACGGGTCGTACCAGGCGCCGGTGGACAGCCGCACCACGCCCGGGCGGATGTCCGCCGAGAGCACGGCTCCGGCCAGGCAGGCCCCGCGGTTGTTGAACAACCGCACCACGCAGCCGTCGGCGATACCCCGGACGGCGGCATCGGCCGGGTTGATGAGCACCGGTTCCCGTCCGTTGATCTTCCCGGCCCTGGAGTACGCCCCGTTGTCGAACTGGGAGTGCAGTCGGCGTTCCGGCTGGCCCGACACCAGGGCCAGCGGAAAGCGCTGCGCCAACGGCGATCCCAGCCATTCCGACGGCTCCAGCCAGGTCGGGTGGGGTGGGCAGTCGGCGTAGCCGAACCCGGCGATGGTGGTCGAGTAGATCTCCAGCCGGCCCGATGGGGTGGCCACGGGATGGGCCTCCGGGTTGGCCCGCAGGGCGGCGTAGGGCTTCTCCGGACGGTCCAGGTCGGGCAACCGGACACGGCCCCGCTCGACCAGTTCGGCCCATTCCGGCAGTTGGACGTCCAGGGTGGCCGCGCGTTTGCGGGTCCGTTCGTAGAGTTCGTCGACCCATTCGGCGGCGGTGCGGTTCTCGGTGAACTTCTCCTCAAGGCCGAGCTTCTCGGCGATCCGGGCGAAGATCTCGTAGTCGGTCAGGACGTCGCCCGGCGGCGGCGAGGCGGCCACCATGGCCATCAGGAACGGATCCTCCCGACCGGCGGCGAAGTCGGTGCGTTCGGCGAAAGTGGCCGCCGGCAGCACGATGTCGGCGTGACGGGCCAGGGCGTTGGCGAAGTGCTCGTGCACGATCACCGTGTCCGGCCGCTGCCACGCCGCGGCCAGGCGGTTCAGGTCCTGGTGATGGTGGAACGGGTTCCCGCCGACCCAGTACACCAGCCGGATGTCGGGGTAGGTGTAGCGGCCGCCGTCGTAGTCGAACTCGCGCCCCGGTCGGGTCAGCAGGTCGGAGATCCGGGCCACCGGGATGAAATCGGCGACCCCGTTCACCCCCTGCGGGAACGACGCGGCCGGCACGCGGTTCAGCCGCATCCCGTTGCGGTGCAGGGCGCCCAACCCGCAGCCGAATCCACCGCCGGGCCGGCCCATCGACCCGGACAGGGCGGCCAGGGTGAGGGCCATCCACGGAGCCTGCTCGCCGTGGTCGGCCCGCTGCACGGAGTACGAGGTGGAGATGACGGTGCGTTCGGTGGCGATCCGCACCGCGAGCGTTCGCAGGGTGTCGGCGTCGATCCCGGAGATCGCGGCCGCCCAGCCGGCGGTCTTGGCCACGCCGTCGGAACGGCCCATCAAGTAGTCCTCGAACACGTCCCACCCGGTGGTGCAGCGGGCCAGGAAGTCCTGGTCGTGCCGGCCGGCGGCGACGATCTCGTGGGCCAGACCGAGCATGATGGCCACGTCGGTGCCCGGCCGGGCCGGGAGCCAGGTGGCGTTCAGGAACTCGGCTGCGTCGGTTCGCAGCGGCGAGACGGAGACGAAGTCGACGCCGGCCCGGGCCGCGGTGCGCTGGGCTCCCGGAGACAGATGCGCGCCCAGGCCGCCGTCGTTGACCTGCGTGTTGCGCAGCGCGAGGCCGCCGAAGGCGACCACCAGGGAACCGTGCTCGGCGATCTCCTCGAACGTCGGGGTCGAGTCCATCGCGGTCTGCCACCCGCCGGCCACGCGCCGCAGGATGACGGTGATCGCGGCCGAGGAATAGGTGTCGACCGATCGGGTGTAGCCGCCGGCCAGGTTCAGGAAGCGATGCACCTGGGACTGCGGGTGGTGGAACCGGCCGGCGGATCCCCAGCCGTAGGAGCCGCCGTAGATCGCGCGGTTGCCGTGCTGTGCCCGAACCCGGGTGATCTCGTCCGCCACCAGCGAGGCGGCGGTGTCCCAATCGACCGCGACGTACTCGTCGTCCCCGCGGCGGCGGCTTCCCGGCCGGTCGGCCGGGCCGGGCCCGTCCTCCAGCCAGCCCCGCCGGACCAGCGGGGTCCTGAGCCGGCCGACGCCGGACGAGGCGTCGGCCACGGACTCGCCGATCCGGGTCGGGTCCGGGTCGTCCGGGTGCGGGTCGAGCGCCAGCAGCCGGGAACCGTTGGTGCGGGCCAGGTAGGTTCCCCAGTGGGTGGTGGTCGGCACCGTCCGGATCTGCTCGGTCATGTGATGGTCCAGTCGACCGGCGCGGCACCCTGTTCGGCCAGCAGGGCATTGGCCCGGGAGAACGGCCGGGACCCGAAGAACCCGCGGTCGGCCGACAGCGGCGAGGGGTGGGCGGTGGCCACGTACGGGACGCCGCCGAGCATCGGGATCAGGTTCTGCGCGTCCCGCCCCCACAGGATGGCCACCAGCGGTCGGTTCCGGGCGGCCAGGGCGGTGATCGCCTGGGCGGTCACCGGCTCCCACCCCTTGGCCTTGTGCGCCGCCGGCCGGCCCGGCTCGACCGTCAGTACCCGGTTCAGCAGCAGCACCCCGGCCCGGGTCCAGGACGTCAGGTCGCCGTGCGGCGGCGGGGTGAGACCCAGGTCGGAGCGGAACTCTCGGTAGATGTTGGCCAGCGACCGGGGCAGCGGCCGGACGTCACGGTCGACCGCGAACGACAGACCGATCGGGTGGCCGGGCGTCGGGTACGGGTCCTGGCCGACGATCAGCACCTTCACCTCGTCGAACGGCTGCTGGAAGGCCCGGAGCACGTTCGGGCCGGCCGGCAGGTAGGTCCGTCCCTGCGCCAGTTCGGCGCGCAGGAAGTCCCCCATGACGGTGATCTGGTCGGCCACCGGCTCCAGGGCCAGGGCCCAGCCCGGGTCCATCGTCTCGGCAAGGGATGCTGGCATGGTCGCGACGCTACCGCGCGACCGGTCCGGCCGGCCCTTCCCCCGGGCCGGATCCGGTCAGCGGAAGTGGTCCCAGCCTCCCGGGCCCTCGTGCCTGGAACCGTCGACGGTCACCGTCGGACCGTCGTCGCCGGCGACACCGACGGTACCGATCGGTTGCCACCCGGGCGGGAGCGAGGCCCCGTGCGGGAAGGTCGCCACCAGCGGATGGTCGTCTCCGCCGGAGAGGACCCACTCCATCGGGTCCTTGCCCAGAGCGGACGCGACCTCGACCAGACGGGGATTCACGTCCAGGGCGGCCCGGCGGATGTTGATCGAAACGCCGGAGGCCTCGGCGATGTGACCGAGGTCGGCCAGCAGCCCGTCGGAGACGTCGATCATCGACGTGGCCCCGGAGGCGGCGGCGGTGATGCCGGCCGACAAGGGCGGCTCCGGAACGCGGTAGGCATTGACCAGGGCCGCCGGCGAGCGGAAGCCCCGGGACAGGATGGTCAGCCCGGCCGCGGCCCAGCCCAGCCGTCCGGTCACCGCCACCTCGTCCCCGGGACGGGCCCCGGATCGGCGGACCGGGGGCGCGCCCCGCAGGTCACCGAGCACGGTGACGGAGATGGTCAGCGTCTCGGACCGGGTCGTGTCACCGCCGACCACGGCCGCGCCGGCCTCGACGGCGGCTTCCCGCAGACCCTTGGCGATACCCAGCAGCAGGTCGGTCGGGGTGGTCCCGGGCGCCGAGACGGCCACGACCAACGACGTCGGGGCGGCGCCCATGGCGGCGATGTCGGCCATCGCGGCGAGCGCGGCCCGTCGTCCGATCTGTTCGCCGTTGGCCCAGTCGGAACGGAAGTGGACCCCGTCCACCAGCATGTCGACGCTGACCACCACACGCCCGTCGGGCGCGGCCACCACCGCGGCATCGTCACCCGGCCCGACGCTGGTGTCCTCGCGCTGCGGCTGGTCCTGGTTGATCGCCGCGATCAGCTCGAACTCGCCCATCGCGGCCAGCGTGCCGGCCTCGGGAGCGGCTCCGCTGCGTCCTTCGGTTCGTCCATGCGCGGTACTGATGGGGAAACACCTCCGGGTCGGGCCGGGCTGCGCCGGCTGATACCCGGGAACGTCGCACCGGGCGGGTTGAACGGACCGGCACTCGCATCGGTCCCTGGCCATGGTGCCCCATCGGGGCCGGGCCGCCGGGGATCGCCGCGCAGGAATGCGGGATCGGACGGCGTCCGGGCCGCGGCGACCACTCGGATAAACTCCGGGATGAACTCCGCGGGAGTCCCAGCGCGACCCTCCTCTCCGGCGCAGTCCGGGGGTTGATCAAGAAATCGAAGGAGCACACCGTGGTGCAGGCGTTCATCCTCATCCAGACCGAGGTCGGCCAGGCGGCCGCGGTTGCCTCCGCGATCGGCGTCATCCCCGGCGTCACCAGCGCCGAGGACGTGACCGGCCCCTATGACGTCATCGTCCGGGCCGAGGCCGAGACCGTGGACGAGCTCGGCAAGCTCGTGGTCGCCCGGGTGCAGGGTGTGCCCGGGATCACCCGCACCCTGACCTGCCCGGTCATCCGGCTCTGACCGGCCCGTGGTGACCGTGACCAGGGCGAAACCGGCGACAGACGCTGGTCGGTCCGGTCAGCCCTGGTCGGTATACGCGGCCCTGACGGTGGTCGTCCTGGCCATCGGGGTGGCCGTCACCCTGGGTGTGATCAAGAAGAACAACCCGGTGGTCGACACCGGCCCACTGCCGGTCTCCACGGTGGGCCAGCCCGGCGCCGACTCGGCGGCCTGCAAGTCGCTGATGCCGCATCTGCCGTCCGAACTGGCCGGTTCGCCCCGCCGCACCATCGAAGGCGGCGGCGACGGCGTGGCCGCGTGGGGTGATCCGGCCGTCATCCTCCGCTGCGGGATGGAGACGCCGGCCGAGCTGACCTGCAGTTCGGAGCTGACCGAGATCAACAGCGTGAAGTGGCTGCAGTTGCCCGACGACGGGCTGGACGCCACCACCTACATCGCCGCCGACCGCACCGTGCGGATCGCCGTGACCGTCCCGACCGGAACGGGGACGGCGGCCATGGGCGACCTCTCCAGCATCGTCGGGACCACCTTGGCCGCGCGTCAGCCCTGCCGGAACGGCCTCCTGCTGCCGACCGACGTCGAGTAGCCGCCGGCGGCTCGGCCCGCTCAGCGCAAGCCGGTCCCCCTGGCGATGGCCGTGCGGATGAGCACGGTGAGCAGTTCCGGATAGGTCAGCCCGGCGGCGCCCCACATCCGGGGGTACATGGAGATGGGGGTGAACCCGGGCATCGTGTTGACCTCGTTGATCACCACCCGGCCCTCGTCCGTGACGAAGAAGTCGACGCGGGCCAGACCCTGGGCGTCCAGGGCCCCGAAGGCGCGGACGGCGAGGTCCTGGATCTGAGCCGTCACGTCGTCGTCCAGCCGGGCCGGGATGTCGAAGGTGGCGACGTCATCGAGGTACTTGGCGCTGAAGTCGTAGAAGTCGTACCCGGCGGCCACATGGATCTCGGCCGTCGGCGACGCCTCGATCCGCCCGTCCGGGAATTCCAGCACCCCGCATTCGATCTCCCGGCCGATCATCGCCGCCTCCACGAGCACCTTCGGGTCGGCTTGCCGGGCCAGGGCGATGGCGGCGTCCAGGTCGGCCCAGTCGTCGACCCGGCTGACCCCGAGCGAGGAGCCGGCCCGCGCGGGCTTGACGAACACCGGGAGCCCGAGGCGTTCCCGCTCGTCGACCGTGAGGGTGGCCCGGCCCCGCCGCAGCACCACGTAGTCGCCCTGGGGCAGCCCTTCGGCCGCGAGCAGCTTCTTGGTGAACTCCTTGTCCATCCCGGCCGCCGAGGCCAGGACGCCCGGACCCACGTAGGGCAGGTCCGCCAGCTCCAGCAGGCCTTGGATGGTGCCGTCCTCACCGAACGGGCCGTGCAGCACCGGGAAGACCACGTCCACGTCCAGCGAGGGGCCGGGAACGCCCAGCGGGACCAACGACGCGGACGTGGGGTCGGCCGGCAACACGACGGCCGTACCGCCGGACACCGCCGGGAGCTCGCGTCCCTGCTTCTCCAGCACCTGGTCCGGGTCGACCTGCACCCACGCGCCGGCCGGGGTGATCCCGATGGCGGTGGCGGCGAACAGTTCCGGATCCAGGTGGCCCAGCACACTCCCGGCCGAGATGCAGGAAACCGCATGCTCGCCGCTGCGCCCACCGAAAACCACCGCGACCCTGATCCGCTGCTCGTTCATGGGGGCAACCCTACGGTCGCCCGGGCCGCCCTCCGGACACGGACACGGACACCGGCGCGGACGGTTATTCCGGCGTGTGCGGCCGGTCCATCAAAGAACGGATCATGTCGGCCGGCGCCATGTGCCGGTAGCACACGTTGAAGACGGCCTCGGTGATCGGCATGTCGATACCGTGGCGGTGAGCCAGATCGCGCATCGAACGGCAGCTGACCACACCTTCGGCCACCTGTCCCCCGGCCGCCGCGACCGCCGCGTCCAGGCCCATGCCGACCGCCAGCCGGCCGCCGAGTGTGCGGTTGCGGGACAACGGCGACGAGCACGTCGCGACCAGGTCACCCAGTCCGGCCAGGCCGGCGAACGTCGCCGGATCAGCCCCCAACGCCTGCCCCAGCCGGGACAACTCGTTGAGCCCGCGCGTCATCAGCGACGCCGCCGTGTTCAGTCCGAGCTGCAGTCCGTCGGCGATACCGCAGGCCAGGGCGATGACGTTCTTGCCGGTGCCGGCGATCTCCGCGCCGATCACGTCGGTGATCGTGTACGGCCGGAAATATCCGGTGGCACAGGCTTTCTGGACCTGCACCGCGATGGCGTGATCAACGCAGGCCAGCACCGAGGCGGTCGGACGGTTCTGGGCGATCTCGACGGCGAGATTCGGACCGGTCAGCACGACCACCCGCGGCTCCTCGATGTGTCCGACCCGCGAGATCACCTCGCTCATCCGCAGTCCGGTGCCGATCTCCACCCCCTTGGCCAGCGAGATGACCGGCACCCCAACCGGAATGGAATCACGGAAGACGGTCAGGTTCTCCCGCATGGACTGGCTCGGCACTCCGAGCGCCACCGCGTCGACCCCGTCCAGCGCCTCGTCGACGTCCGACGTGGCGTACAGGTTGTCCGGCAGGACGATGCCACGCAGGTACGCCTCGTTCGTCCGGGACGCCCGGATACCGGCCGCGACCGATTCGCGGCGGGCCCAGAGCACGACGTCCCGGCCGGCGTCGGCCAACACCTTGGCATAGGTGGTGCCCCACGATCCGGCACCGAGCACCGCGATCCGGTCCAGTGCGGGTCGGGCGGCGAGCGGACTCAACGCTCCGGAGTTTCTGGCGCGGAGGTCGCCCCCGCTTCGGCGGCCGCGGCCGCGGCCCGCAGGCGTTCGGCCTTCTTCTGGTCGTAGAAGTCCTTCGGGGCCGGGACCCCGCGCACCTGCGCCAGCAGGTCCCGCACCGCACCCTGGATGACGTAGGAGACGTCGCGGATCAGGCGCGCATCGACGGCCTGACCGCGGAACGCGGACAGGTCGATCGGCGGTCCGGCGACGATCCGGATCTTCTTGCGGGGAAAGGGATGGAAGCCCTTGCCGAGATACGGGAGCACCTCCTGCGTACCCCAGTGCACCACCGGCACGACCGGGAAATCACCGGCCAGGGCCATCGCGGCGACGCCCGGCCGTGGCTTCATCGGCCAGTGGTCGGGGTCTCGCGAGCAGGTGCCGTCGGGGTAGATCAGGACGACCCGGCCCGCCTGGAGCGAGTCGATGGCCGCCTGCAGACCGACCTGCCCCTGACCGCCGCCACGTTCGACCGGGATCATCTCGGTGCCGGTCAGGATCCTGCCGACCACCGGGACCTTCCAGAGCGACGCCTTGGCCATGATGTGCGGAATCCGTCCGGACTTGCGGAGGTAGACCGCGGTGTAGACCGGATCGAGCTCGGAGATGTGGTTGCCGACCACCAGGACCGGGCCGGGGACGGCGATGTGCTCCAGCCCCTCGAAGCTGGGACGGCCCAGCATCCGGGTCAACGGGAACATCACGATCTCGCACAACCGGATCCACTTGTTGGCCGTTTCGAACACCGGGCCGCGACGACGCACGCCGACTCCTCTCGCGGGGCCGCGGCCGATCATCAGGATCGGCCGGACCCGGCCCATGGTGGGCTCGGATCCACCCTAAGCCGTTCCCCCTCCGGCGAGGGAAGCGGACGCGGCCAACCGGTGACGTCGTCGCGCCGGGTGGCCCCGACCCGCAGCAGGCAGCGTGACCGGCGCAACCGGAACCCGTGCGGTGCCGGTGGGCTTCCGCGCCCGGATCACCGAACCGGCCGACCCGGCCGCGTGATGGTCGGCAATTTCACTCTTTCGAGGCGCGAGACGGCCGGTCGTCCGAGGTCGTCACCGATGCGTTGCCGTTCGTTAACCGCCCTCGGTCGCCGGGCCCCGTCGCGGCGCGGAACAATGTCGGGCGTGACCACCACGAGAAAGCCGACTCCGGCCCGCCGACGACCGTCCATCAGCGCGCTCACGGCGGAGGCGCCGGCCACACCGGCCGCCCGCCCTGCGGTCAAGGCCGTGTCAAGGGCCGAGCCGAGAACGCCGCGGACCAAGGTCGCGGAGCCCGAAGCCGAGACCGTGCTGATCGAAGCACCGGCGGTGGAACCGTTCCACATGGCCGAGGCCGAGCCCCCGGCGATCATCCACGACGACGAGCCGCTGCCGGCCGACCGGTTCTACAACCGCGAGCTGAGCTGGCTGGACTTCAACGAGCGGGTGCTGGCCCTGGCCGAGGATCCCGACCAGCCGCTGCTGGAGCGGGCCAAGTTCCTGGCCATCTTCGCCTCCAACCTGGACGAGTTCTACATGGTGCGGGTGGCCGGCCTGATGCGCCGCCGCGACATGGGGCTCGCGGTGGCCAGCACGGACGGACTGACCCAGTCCGAGCAGTTGGCGCTGATCTCGGCCCGTACCCAGGAACTCGTGGAGCGGCAGGGCCGCTGTTTCACCGACGAGGTGATGCCGGCTCTGCAGGACGCCGGGATCCGCATCGTCCGATGGAATTCCATCGAGGACGAGGACAAGATCCGGCTCGCCGAGTACTTCACCGCGCAGATCTTCCCGGTCCTGACGCCGCTGGCCGTCGACCCGGCCCACCCGTTCCCGTACATCTCGGGACTGAGCCTGAACATGGCGATCATCGTCCGGGACCCGGAGACCGGGGCCGAGCGGTTCGCCCGGGTCAAGGTGCCCAACAACGTCGATCGTTTCATCCGCGTCCGTCGCGGGGTGCTGGACTTCCTGCCCCTGGAGGACCTGCTGGCGGCTCACCTGGCCGAGTTGTTCCCGGGCATGGAAGTGATGGAGCACCAGATCTTCCGGGTCACCCGCAACGCCGACCTGGACGTGGAGGAGGACCGCGACGAGGACCTGCTGCAGGCCCTGGAGCGCGAACTGGCCCGGCGTCGGTTCGGGCCGCCGGTCCGCCTGGAGATCACCGACACCACCAGCGAACGCATCCTCGACCTGCTCATCACCGAACTGGACGTCGACCCGTCGGACGCGGTGGAAGTCCCCGGTCTGCTTGACCTTTCCAGCCTGTGGCAGCTGTACGGGCTGGACCGGCCGACCCTGAAGGACCCGCCGTTCGTACCGGCCACCAATCCGGCCTTCACCGAAGGCGAGAAGCCAAGGAGCGTGTTCGCCCGGCTCCGCGACTCTGATGTGTTGCTGCACCACCCCTACGAGTCGTTCGCGACCACGGTGCAGCGTTTCATCGAGCAGGCCGCCGCCGACCCGAACGTGCTGGCCATCAAGCAGACCCTGTACCGGACGTCGGGCGATTCCCCCATCGTCGACGCGCTGATCTCGGCCGCCGCGGCCGGCAAGCAGGTGGTCGCTCTGGTCGAGATCAAGGCGCGTTTCGACGAGCAGGCCAACATCACCTGGGCCAAGGCGCTGGAACGGGCTGGGGTCCACGTGGTCTACGGCCTGGTCGGTCTCAAGACGCACTGCAAGACCGCTCTGGTGATCCGCCAGGAGGGAAACACCCTGCGGCGCTACTGCCACATCGGCACCGGCAACTACAACCCCAAGACGGCCCGGATCTACGAGGACCTCGGGCTGCTCACCGCCGACCCGGACATCGGGGCCGATCTGACCGACCTGTTCAACGTGCTCACCGGCTATTCCCGCCAGGTGGAGTACCGGAACCTGTTGGTGGCTCCGCATTCCATCCGGACCGGGATCGTCGAGCGCATCGAGCGGGAGATCGAGCACTTCCGGGCCGGGCGCGGCGGCCTGGTCCGGCTGAAGATGAATTCGATCGTGGACGAGGGCGTCATCGATGCCCTTTACCGGGCCTCCAGGGCCGGTGTGACGGTCGATCTCACCGTGCGGGGCATCTGTGCCCTGCGCGCCGGTGTGCCGGGCCTCAGCGAGAACATCACCGTCCGGTCGATCGTCGGGCGCTTCCTGGAGCATTCCCGGATCTTCTATTTCGGCGGCGGCGGCCAGGAGGAGTACTGGATCGGCAGCGCGGACATGATGCACCGCAACCTCGATCGCCGGGTCGAGGCGTTGGTCCGGATCACCGACAAGGCGGCCACGGACCGGATGAGCGCCCTGCTGGCCGCCATCGCCCGGCCGGACACGCGCTGTTGGCTGCTCGGTCCCGACGGCTGGACGAAATCGCCGGTCGACGGTCCGGGCCGGGATCTGCAGGCCGAACTGCTGCGTCGGGGCGTCGCCGGTGCGGAATGACGCCTCGGCCGTCCGGGCGGCCGGAGCCGTCCTGTGGCGGCCGTCGGTCAAGCACGGCATCAGGATCGCTCTCGTCCACCGCCCGCGGTACGACGACTGGTCGCTGCCCAAGGGCAAGGCCGACAGCGGCGAGAGCGCGCCGGTTACGGCCTGGCGAGAGGTCTGGGAGGAGACGGGTTTTCGATCGGTCCTGGGCCGCGCCCTGACCACGGTCTCCTACGCGGTCGCCGGTGGCCCGAAGACGGTGCAGTACTTCGCCGCCCGGGCTCTGGGTGGCTCGTTCACGGCCAACAAGGAGGTCGACCGGCTGGAATGGCTGTCGCCCGGCGCCGCCCGGGCCCTGATGTCCTACGACTTCGACAAGGCGGTGCTGGACACCTTCGGCCTGGAACGGCCCGACCTGCGCGGTGTTCTCCTGGTCCGGCACGCTCGGGCCGGGCACCGCGAATCGTTCGACGGGCAGGACATCCTGCGTCCACTGGATGCCAAGGGACGGAGGCAGGCCCAGGCTCTGGTGGCCGAACTGCTGCCGTTCGGGCCGGGCCCGGTGCACAGCGCACCGGCCGAGCGGTGCCGGGCCACGGTGGCGCCGCTGGCCCGCACGCTCGGTCAGGCGGTGGCCATCGAGCCGCTGCTGGCCGAGGAGTCCTATCGTGACGACCCAGCGGCCGCCCGCCGGCGGCTGGTCGAACTGGCCGGGTCCGAAGCGGTCTGGCCGGAGCGCGGCGCACCGGTTCACCCCGCACGGCCGGCCGCCGGCGCGTCGATCCGCGGCTCCTTCGCTGGCGGCGTGCCGTCGGCGAAGGTCAGCGCGACCGTCGTCGCCTGCAGTCAGGGCGGTGTGATCCCGGGAGTGGTGAAGTCGCTGGCCGGTCGCTCGGACGTACCGCTACCACGCATCGGAACGCCCAAGGGGGCCTTCTGGTTCCTCAGTTTCGAGGGCCGGCGCCTGGTCCAGGCCGACGCCTATCCGAGCCCACCGGTCTGAGCCCGGGCACGGAGGTCTGAGCCCCGGTACGGAAAAGGCCCGGACCCCATCGGGTCCGGGCCTTCTCGTATTCGCCCGGCCGGAGCCGGGCGGACGGACTACTTCTTCTTGGCCGGGGCGCGCCGAGCCGCCGGAGCCTTCGTGGCCGGGGCGGCCTTGGCGGCCGGAGCCGCCTTCGCCGGAGCGGCCTTGACCGGAGCGGCCTTGGCCGGAGCCGCCTTGGCCGCGGTGGCCCGCGGAGCCCGGGTGGCCGGAGCCGCCTTGGCCGGAGCGGCCTTTGCCGGAGCGGCCTTGGCCGCGGTGGCCCGCGGAGCCCGGGTGGCCGGAGCCGCGACCGCGGCCGGCTTGGCCGCGGCGGCGCGGGTCCGGGTGGCCGGCTTGGCCGCCACGGCCTCGGCCGGCTTGGCCGCGGCGGCGCGGGTGCGCGTCGCCGGTGCCGCCTTGGCGGCGGCCGGAGCCTTCGCGGCGGCGGCGGCGGCCCGGGCGGTGGTCGGCTTCCCGGTCACCTTGGGCAGCTTGACCGTTCCGGCGATGACGTCCTTGAAGTACTTGCCGGGCCGGAAGGCGGGCACGGTCGTCTTCTTGACCTTGACCGCCTGGCCGGTGCGCGGGTTCCGCGCCGTTCGGGCGGCGCGGGCGCGCTTCTCGAAAACGCCGAATCCGGAGATCGAGACGTTCTCGCCCTTCTGCACCTCGCGCTGAATGAGGTCGATGATGCCCTCGACTGCCGTCTGAGACACCTTCTTGTCCCCATCGAGCCGCTGCGCGAGCTGGTTGATCAGATCGGTCTTGTTCACTGTCCCTCCCAGGACTTTCCGGCCGTCGGGGATGATTGGGCCGACTGGTGGCACACGGTAGGCCCGAATCGCCCTCAATGCCAACCACCACGCCACGCCAATACCCGCTGCTGGAAGGGATTTCGGCCTCTCCGCGACCCCGGAGACGGCAGTGCCACCGACCGGCAGATCCGGTCGGTGGCACTGGATTGTCTTGCATATGTGTTGCGCAACAAGCGCTTTCGCCGTTGCCCCAGGTCAGGGGCCCTGACCGTCAGACGGCCGTGGTCACCGGCTTGAAGGACGGCCGAGATCTTTCAAAATTTGTGATCTCATCGGCATGTCGCAGGGTCAAAGAGATGTCGTCCCAACCCTCCAGCAGTCGCCACTTGGTGTAGGGATCGATCTCGAAGTCGATCACCAGGGCCCCCGCGGAGACCCGTTGCTCCGGCAGATCAACCGTCACCTGGGTGCCCGGTTCGTTCTCCAGCAGCTTCCACAGCAATTCGACGTCGGCCTCACTGACCACCGCGGCCAGCAAGCCTTCCTTGGAGCTGTTACCCCGGAATATGTCCGCGAATCGGGGCGAGATGACCACCCGGATCCCGTAGTTCATCAGGGCCCAGACCGCGTGCTCGCGAGAGGATCCGGTGCCGAAATCGGGGCCGGCCACCAGTACGGAGCCGCCGGCGAAGGCCGGCTGGTTGATGACGAACGTCGGATCGCTGCGCCAGGCGGCGAACAACCCGTCCTCGAAGCCGGTGCGGGTGATCCGCTTGAGGTACACGGCCGGGATGATCTGGTCGGTGTCGACGTTGCTGCGGCGCAGCGGAATGCCGATGCCGGTGTGGGTGGTGAAGGCTTCCATGTCTGTTCTCCTGCTCAGCGTTCGGAGCCGACGAGATCGGCCGGGGACGAAAGAGTTCCGCGCAGCGCGGTGGCCGCGGCCACCAGGGGCGACACCAGATGGGTGCGTCCGCCCTTGCCCTGCCGGCCTTCGAAGTTGCGGTTCGACGTCGACGCGCTGCGCTCGCCCGGGGCCAGCTGGTCGGGATTCATGCCAAGGCACATCGAGCATCCGGCACTGCGCCACTCCGCCCCGGCGTCGGAGAAGACCCGGTCCAGCCCTTCGGCTTCGGCCTGCGCCTTGACCCGCATCGAGCCGGGTACGACCAGCATGCGCAGGCCCGGATCGATCCGCTTGCCCTTGAGGATGTCGGCCGCGGCCCGGAGGTCCTCGATCCGACCGTTGGTGCACGAGCCGAGAAACACCGTGTCGACCCGGATCTCGCGGAGCGGCGTACCGGCCGTGAGGCCCATGTACTCCAGCGCGCGCTCGGCCGCGGTGCGCTCGTTGTCGTCCACGATCAGCTCGGGATCAGGCACCGAGGCCGAGAGAGGCAGGCCCTGACCCGGGTTGGTGCCCCAGGTGACGAAGGGCGAGAGCTCCGCCGCGTCCAGGATCACCTCGGCATCGAAAACCGCGTCGTCGTCGGTGGTCAGGCTCGACCAGTAGGCGACGGCGGCGTCCCAGTCGGCCCCCTTCGGGGCGTGCGGACGACCTTGGATGTAGTCGTAGGTGGTCTGGTCGGGGGCGATCATCCCGGCCCGGGCGCCGGCTTCGATGGACATGTTGGCCACCGTCATCCTGGCTTCCATCGACAGGGCGCGGATGGCCGACCCTCGGTACTCCAGGACGTATCCCTGTCCGCCGCCGGTCCCGATCTTGGCGATGACGGCCAGGATGATGTCCTTGGCCGTGACGCCCGGCGCCAGCTCGCCGTCGACCGTGACCGCCATGGTCTTGAACGGCTTGAGCGGCAACGTCTGGGTGGCCATCACGTGCTCGACCTCACTGGTGCCGATGCCGAAGGCGAGCGCGCCGAACGCGCCGTGGGTCGAAGTGTGCGAGTCGCCGCAGACGATCGTCATACCGGGCTGGGTGATCCCCATCTGGGGGCCCACGACGTGGACGATG
This sequence comes from Nakamurella panacisegetis, assembly GCF_900104535.1. Taxonomy (NCBI): domain Bacteria; kingdom Bacillati; phylum Actinomycetota; class Actinomycetes; order Nakamurellales; family Nakamurellaceae; genus Nakamurella; species Nakamurella panacisegetis. Next base: position 271,665 of record NZ_LT629710.1, read on the forward strand.
CCCTGCTCGAAGTCGCCCATCGGGAACAGCCGGACGCCGAACTCCGCGCAGTTGGACCGCAGCTTCTCGATCTGGGTGCGTGAGACCTCGTCGGCGATCGGGAGATTGATGCCGGTGGTCGGCACGTTGTGATCCTCGGTAGCCAGCGTCAGGTCGGGCCGGCGAACCGGGCGCCCGGCCAGCCGCAGGCCGTCGAAGGCCTGCGGACTGGTGACCTCGTGCACGAGATGGAGGTCGATGTAGAGCAGGTCGGGCTCACCCTCCGCTCGGTGCACCACGTGTGCTTCCCATACCTTCTCGGCGAGAGTGCGCCCCATTGCGGCCTTTCCTTTCACGATTACTTTCCCGCGCCTGAAGGGCGCGCGGCGTGGTGCCACAGCGAGCCGGTCCGGGCAAGCCGGACCCGGAAATCCCGGCACCGGCCGATATCGCGTGGACATCTCAGCATGCGGGAATCTAGTATCGCTGCATGGGACAGTCTAGCGGCATCGGTGTGTTGGACAAAGCGGTTCAGGTACTGCGGGCGACCACCGCCGCCCCGAGCGGGCTGGCCGAACTGTGCGCCGCCACCGGACTCCCGCGGGCCACCGCCCACCGGCTGGCCGTCGGCCTCGAGGTACACGGCCTGCTGGCCCGTGACGCCTTTGGTCGCTGGCGCCCCGGCCCGATGCTGGCCGTCCTCGCCGCCGGCGCCCCCGACCTGCTGGTGGCGGCCGCCGCCGATGTGCTCCCCCGCCTCCGGGACCGCACCGGGGAGAGCGTGCAGATCTACCGACCCGACGGCTTCTCCCGCATCTGCATCGCCGTCGCCGAGCCGACGTCCGGGCTGCGGGACACCGTGCCGCTGGGCACCCGGCTGCCGATGACGGCCGGGTCCGGGGCCAAGGTGCTCACCGCCTGGGCCGATCCGGCGACGTCCAGGGCGATCCTGGCCGAGGCCTCGTTCACCGAACGGGTGCTGGCCGAGGTACGCCGCCGCGGGTGGGCCCAGTCGGTGGCCGAGCGTGAGACCGGAGTGGCGTCGGTGTCGGCCCCGGTTCGCGACCGGGCGGGCCAGGTCATCGCCGCGGTCTCGGTGTCCGGACCGGTCGAGCGGATCGGTCGCCGCCCGGGCGAACGGTGGGCCGGTGATCTGATCCAGGCGTCGGAAGCGCTGACCGCCCGGCTGTAGCCGGTAACGCAGAAGACCCCCGCAGACCGAAGTCCGCGGGGGTCTTTCGCTGGTAGCCCCGAAGGGATTCGAACCCTCGCTACCGCCGTGAGAGGGCGGCGTCCTAGGCCGCTAGACGACGGGGCCCTAGGTGACACTCGGTCGCACTGCTCGTGACCGAAGAGAATCATACCTGACCACGGGGGCCGGATCGGCCACTCGCGATCGCGTACTCGGATGTCGCTGGGGTACTAGGACTCGAACCTAGAATGAGGGAATCAGAATCCCTAGTGTTGCCAATTACACCATACCCCAAAGCTGTTCCACTGCAGGCACTTTCAGGCGATCACTCACCGACGAAGGCACCGAGAGACCATCTTACAGGCCGATCGCGTCCCGACCAATTCGGCGCATCGGGCCAGCTCAGAGCATCCGTGACGCGGCCTGGCCGGTCAGCAGCTCTCGAGCCAGCGCCCCGTCCACGACGTCCAGCCCGGTCACCTCGGCCAGCCGGGCTGACGCGCCCGGTATCGACGCCACCGCGTCCTGCGCTCCGTGCGGCCGACCGGCACCGTCGCGGTTCAACCAGACTGCGGCCAACCCGGCCCGCAGGGCACCGATCGCGTCGGTGGCCCACCGGTCGCCGACGTAGACGACGCGCTCCGGCGGCAACCCGAGCGAGGCGGCCCCGGCCAGGAAGATCCCCGGGTCCGGCTTGGCCACGCCGAGGTCACCGGAGAACACGGCGCCGTCGATGAAGTCGGCCAGGCCGGCCGCGGCCATCTTGCGGCGCTGGTACGGCCCGTCCGCGTTGGACAGCACGGCGATGGCCGCCCCGTCCGCCCGGAAGCGCTCCAGCGCGGCCGCGACGTCGTCGAACTGCGCGTAGTGGGTGAAGATCGAGGTGTTGCGGAGTTCTTCCAGGGGCGCCGCGTCGAGTTCCAGGGTGCCCGCCGGATCCATCTCGTCAATGACGGCCGCCATCCGGGCCACCAGCATGTCGTCGAAGGTCAGTTCGCCCGACAGGAACCGCTCGTACTGCACGTCGCTGACCGCCGCCCACGAGAGGAGCATCCGCTCCCCCACGTCCGGGGCGGACCCGAACGCGGCCGCGACGTCGAGCAGGGCGTTGCGAGCGGCCCCGCTGAAGTCGATCAGCGTGTCGTCGATGTCGAACAGCACGCCGTACGGGCCAGGATTCATCGATCGGCGAGCTGCATCGCCGCCCGCAGCCGCATCATCGTGCGATCCCGGCCCAGCAACTCCAGCGACTCGTACAGCGGCGGGGAGATGGTCCGTCCGGTGGCCCCGACCCGGACCGGCGCGAAGGCCACCTTCGGCTTGAGGCCCAGTCCGTCGATCAGGGCCGCCTTCAGCGCCGACTCGATGTCGGCGGCGACGAAGTGGTCCAGACTCTCCAGGGCGCTGACCGCGGCGGCCAGGACCGGCCCGGCCTCCGGCTTGAGAACCTTGACCGCGGCCGTCGGGTCGACCTCGAACGTGGTCTCGGCGACCAGCAGGAAGTCGATCATCTCGGCCGCGTCCTTGAGCAGGATGCAGCGCTCTTGGACCAAGGGCGCGGCCCGCTCGATCACGGCGTGCTGGGTCGCGGACAGTTCGGCCAGGCGGCCGGAGGACACGACGTAGGCCGACAGTCGCGCGGCGAAGTCGGCCGGCGCGAGCATCCGCAGGTGGGTCGAGTTGATGGCCTCGGCCTTCTTGCGGTCGAAACGGGCCGGGTTGCCGGAGATCCGCTTTCCGTCGAACGCGGCGACCAGCTCCTCGGGCGTGAAGATATCGCGGTCCTCGGCCAGCGACCAACCCAGCAGCGCCAGGTAGTTGATCATTCCCTCGGCGACGAAGCCGTCCTCCCGGTACTGGAAGAGGTTGGACTGCGGATCCCGTTTGGACAGCTTGCGGTTGCCCTCACCGGTGACGAACGGCATGTGCCCGAACTCCGGGGTGTACTGCGCCACGCCGATGTCGGCCAGCGCCTCGTAGAGCGCGATCTGCCGGGGGGTGGAAGGCAGCAGGTCCTCGCCGCGCAGCACGTGGGTGATGCCCATCAGCGCATCGTCGACCGGATTCACCAACGTGTACAGCGGGTGCCCGTTTCCCCGGACCATCACCGGATCGGGCACCGTGCCGTTCGGGAAGGTCACCCGGCCCCGGACCAGGTCGTCGAACGAGATGTCGCGGTCGGGCATCCGCAGGCGCAGCACCGGGGCCCGCCCGGCGCTCTTCGCCGCCAGGACGAGGGCTTCGTCGGGCACCCGGTCGTAATTGTCGTAGCCGAGCTTCGGGTCACGTCCGGCGGCCAGGTGGCGGGCGGTGTAGTCGTCGACCGTGGAGTAGGACTCGTAGAGGTGCCCGGCCTCGAGCAGCCGCCGCGCCACGTCGGCGTAGATGTCCTTGCGCTGGCTCTGCCGGTACGGGGCGTGCGGGCCGCCGACCAGCGGGCCCTCGTCCCAATCGATGCCGAGCCAGTTCAGCGCGTCGATCAGGGACTGGTAGGACTCCTCGGAGTCCCGAGCCGCATCGGTGTCCTCGATCCGGAACACCAGGGTGCCCCCGTAGTGCCGGGCGAAGGCCCAGTTGAACAGGGCGGTCCGGGCCAGCCCGACGTGTGGTGTGCCCGTCGGTGACGGGCAGAACCGGGCGCGGACCGGGCGGACCGGCGGTTCGGCTGGGCCGCCCGTCGGCGACGGACCGGGCCCGGGGTGGGAATCGGCGGCGGGCGGGACGGGGATGCTCAGCGAGTCAGTCATAGCCCGACCAGCCTATCCGGCCCGCGCCGACCGGCTAACGGTCGACGACCGGGTTGGTGAGCGTACCGATCCCCTCGACCGTGACCGACACGGTCTGCCCGGCCACCATGGGGCCGACGCCGGCCGGGGTGCCGGTGAGGATCACATCACCGGGCAGCAGCGTCATGATCGCCGAGATGAACTCGATCTGGGCCGCCACGCTGTGCACCATGTCGGCGGTGTGGCCGTCCTGCTTGACCTCGTCGTCGAGCTCGGTGCGGATCTCGACGTCGCTCGGGTCGAGTTCGGTCTCGATCCACGGGCCGATCGGGCAGAACGAGTCGAAGCCCTTGCCGCGGGTGAACTGCACGTCGGCCCGCTGCAGGTCCCGCGCGGTGACGTCGTTGGCCACGGTGTAGCCCAGGATCACCGACGAGGCGTTCTCCGCCTTGACGTCTCGACACGGACGGCCGATCACCACGGCGAGCTCGCCCTCGAACTCCACCCGCGAGGACGACGGCGGGATCTGGATCGGGGCACCGGGGCCAATCACGGAGGTGGAAGGCTTGATGAAGATCAGCGGCTCGTCCGGGACGGCGTTGCCCAGTTCAGCGGCGTGGTCGGCGTAGTTGCGGCCCACCGCGACCACCTTCGACGGCAGGATCGGGGCCAGCAGCCGGGTCTGGCCCAGCGGCCATTCCCGGCCGGTGAATTCCGGTGTGCCGAAGGGGTGGTCGACGATCTCCTTGGCCACCAGGTTGTCCTCGTCGGTGCCTTCCACCACGACGAAGGCAACCCCCGACGGGTGGGCGATCCGGGCCAGGCGCATGAGAATTGATTCCTTTTCGGGCGGGAGGGTGAGCGGATCGCCGGCCGTCAGGACGACGACTGGACGGTCGGCCCCAGGGCGTAGACGAGCGAGTCGACCAGAGCCTGCCAGGAGGCCTCGACGACGTTGGTGTGCACACCGACGGTGGTCCACTCGGGCGCGCCGGCGGCCTTGGTCGACGCGGACGCGACCAGCACGCGGGTGACCGAGTCGGTGCCGGCGTGACCGGCCAGGATCCGGACCTTGTAGTCGATCAGTTCGACTCCGTCCAGGGCCGGCAGGTGATCGGCCAGCGCGCTGCGCAGGGCGGAGTCCAGCGCGTTCACCGGACCATTGCCCTCGGCCGTCCGGATCACCCGCTCGCCGCCGACGTGCACCTTGACCGTGGCCTCGCTCTGCACCGCGTTCCCGGCCCTCTCCACGATCACCCGGTACGACTCGAGGGTGAACGGCGCGGTCACGGCCTCACCGCGGGCCGCGGCCAGTTCGTCGCGCAGCAGGAGCTCGAAGGACGCGTCGGCCGCCTCGTAGCTCCAGCCCGCCGCTTCCCGCGCCTTGACCGTGTCGACCACCTTCGACACGACCTCGGGCAGCCCGGCCAGGTCGAGACCGAATTCCTTGGCCTTCAACTCGACCGACGCCCGTCCGGCCATCTCGGTGATCAGGATGTGCATGTCGTTGCCGACCACCTCGGGGTTCAGGTGGTTGTAGAGCTCCGGGTCGACCTTGATGGCCGACGCGTGCAGGCCGGCCTTGTGCGAGAAGGCCGACGAGCCGACGTAGGCCTGGTGGGCGTCCGGCGCGATGTTGGCCAATTCGGCCAGGGCGTGGGAAACGCGGACCATCTCGGGCAGCCGATCCGGCGGCAGCACGGGCAGGCCCAGCTTGACCACCAGGTTGCCCAGGACGGCGAACAGGTCGGCGTTGCCGGCGCGCTCGCCGTAACCGTTGGCCGTGCACTGCACGTGGGTGGCGCCGGCCTGGACGGCGGCGATGGTGTTCGCCACGGCACAGCCGGTGTCGTCCTGGCAGTGGATGCCCAGTCGGAACCCGGTGCGCTCCTTGACCTGTGCGACCACCTCGTGCAGACCGATCGGCATCATGCCGCCGTTCGTGTCGCACATGACGACGACGTCGGCCCCGGCTGTCACCGCGGCCTCGGCCACGCGAAGGCCGTAGTCGCGATCGGCCCGGTACCCGTCGAAGAAGTGCTCGCAGTCCAGGAACACGCGGCGGCCCTCGGCGACCAGGAAGGCGACCGTGTCGCCCACCATCCTCAGGTTCTCCTCCAGGGTGGTGCGCAGCGCCCGCTCGACGTGCCGGACGTCGGACTTCGCCACCAGGGTGACGATCGGCGCCCGCGAGTCGAGCAGCGCCCTGACCTGCAGGTCGTCCTGCGCCCGGACCCCGGCCTTGCGGGTGGAGCCGAACGCGACCAGCTGGGCCGAACCGAGCTTGAGTTCGCCGGCCGCGGCGCGGGCGAAGAACTCGGTGTCCTTGGGCATGGCGCCGGGCCAGCCGCCTTCGATGAACCCGACGCCGAGCTCGTCGAGAAGGGTGGCGGCGGCGATCTTGTCGGCCACCGAGTAGGTGATGCCCTCGCGTTGGGCGCCGTCGCGCAACGTGGTGTCGAACACGTGAAAAGCATCACCCAGCGGCGAGAGCTGCAGCAGTTCCGACCGCGGCGACGCGGGTGCGGTGGTGGTCATCGGAGGATCAGCTCGACGCCAGAGCGGCGAGGCGGTCACCGATGGCGGTGGTCTTGCCGGCCGAGCCGGGCTGGCGGGTGGCCAGGTCGAAGGCGACCGCGGCCTCGACGCGTCGGGCCGCGTCCGGCAGTCCCAGGTGGTCCAGCAGCAACGCCACCGACAGCACGGTGGCCGTCGGGTCGGCCGTCCCGGCCCCGGCGATGTCCGGAGCGGACCCGTGGACCGGCTCGAACATGCTCGGGTTGGCCCCCGAGACGTCCAGGTTCGCCGAGGCGGCCAGCCCGATGCCACCGGACACCGCGGCCGCCAGGTCGGTGAGGATGTCCCCGAAGAGGTTGTCGGTGACGATGACGTCGAAACGGCCCGGGTCGGTGACGAGGTAGATCATCGCCGCGTCGACGTGGGCGTAGGCGACCGTGACGTCGGGGAACTCCATCGAGACCTCTTCGACGACACGGCTCCACAGCTGACCGGCGTGCACCAGGACGTTCGTCTTGTGCACCAGGGTCAGGTGCTTGCGGGGGCGCCGGGCGGCGCGCCGGAAGGCGTCCCGCACCACGCGCTCCACCCCGAAGTACGTGTTCAGGGAGACCTCGGTGGCAATCTCGTGCGGCGTGTCCTTGCGCAGCAGGCCGCCGTTGCCCACATACGGACCCTCGGTGCCCTCACGGAGCACCAACAGGTCGATGGCCTGGTCCCCGGCCAACGGACCGACCACCCCTGGGTACAGCCGGGCCGGGCGCAGGTTGACGTGGTGGTCCAGTTCGAAGCGGATGCGCAGCAGCAGGCCTCGCTCGAGGATTCCGGACGGAACGGTCGGGTCGCCGACCGCGCCGAGCAGGATCGCGTCGTGGTCGCGCAGTTCCCGCAGGACCGAATCGGGGAGCAGTTCCCCGGTCCGGTGCCACCGGGCGGCACCGAGGTCGTAGGTGGTCGTCTCGACGGAGGGCACGACGCCCTTCAGGACCTTCAGGCCCTCCGCGACGACCTCGGGGCCGATGCCGTCACCGGGAATGACCGCGAGCTTCATGTTCAACCGTTTCTACTCTGACGCCGACGGGCCGCGATCGACCCTGGTCGGACACGCCAAGTGGGGCGGGGTGGGGGTGGAGGTTCCGTTCCCGAACGAGCGGACTCGACCGGACCGGTGCTGCGCAATAGTTACTGCGAAGAGTAACCATATCGGTCCAATAGGTGGATACCGGCGTCCAGGTGCGTGCGGAGCGAACATTTCCGCTCCGCACACCTGCCCTTGGACGGCCGACCGAGGGAACAGCGGCCGCGGGTCAGCCCGTCCCGGTCAGCGTGACCACCTCAGCGCGGGCACCGTCGCGGCCGTGCAGATGCAGGACGAGCGCGTCCGCGGCCGAGGTACCGGCGGCCAGCCGGTACGGGATGCCGGTGTCGCCCTGGTCCTGCCAGAGCGGGGCACCGGTGGTGATGGCCGGACGCGCCACGTCGAAGTCGATGGCCGGCGTGGTATCGACCGTGCCCCCGTTCTGCGGCGAGCCGTAGGCGGCATAGGTGGCCACCGAGTACCGGATCGGGAACGTGGCATCGCCCGGCCGGTAGCCGATGGCCGTCGGGTCGATCGGGATCAGCATCACATTCGTGTCGAACACGTTCGTGTCCACCGCCCCCAGGTTGAAGTTGACCGGATAGATGCCGATCAGCGATCCGGCCCCGGCGTCGTCGAACAACAAGGCGTACAACAGGTCCGAGGTACCGGCGGACGTCGGGTCACCGACCGTCTGGACCTGGACGCTGTAGTCGGCGGTGTTGTCCCCGTTGGTGTCGATGTTGACCGTCGGGAACATGTTCTTGCCCGCGCTCGCCCAGTTGCCGTAGGTGGACAGGCCGAACCAGAGGTAGCCGGGGTCACCGGCGTCGCCGGAGGTGCGGCCCGCGCCGACCGCCTGCAGATCGGCCGAGCGGTCCGCGTCGGTCGAGCAGGCGGCGCTGGTCCCCACCGCGGCCGGGGCGGGGGGCGAGGAGGTGATGGCGGCCGGCCCCGCCGTCGCGGTCCGAGCCGTACAGGCCGGAGCGCGGTTGCTGCGGTACCCGAGATTGAGCACCGAGGTCAGCGAGTTGTAGGCGACGCTGGCCGAGTCGGCCGGAGAGGACAGGGAGAATCCGGTGCCGGTCAGCACCACGGCCGGCTGGCCGTCGACGGTGCCGTCGGCGGCCGTGGTGGACGACACCGGCTCCGCCCCCCCGGAGACCGGGACCCGCAGATCGGGGTGCCCGGCCGAGGTGAGGAGCAGTCGCCCGGACGCGACCGCGAGGTACTGGCGAGCCTCGTCCAGTCCGGTCAGGGCGTTGGTCTGCTGCGCCGGGGTGCCGGCCTCCAACGTGTGCCGGAGGTCGGAGGGGGTGATGTCCATGGTCACGGCGACCGAGGAGGTGCTGCCGGGCGCGACCGTCAAGGTCGACGGGTTGACCTGATAGGTGACGCCGGGCTGGTCCGTGACCGCCTGGTAGGTCAGCGCGACCTGGGCCGCCGCGGTACCGGTGTTCTGGACCACCACGGTGGTGGTCCGGGTCACGGTGGCGACTCCCGGGTCGGCCCCGACCACCCCGAAGTTCACCGAGACGCCACCGGCGGTGCCCGAGTTGTAGGCCAGGAGCGTCGTCTCCAGGGCCGATTGCGCGTCGATGCGCCCCGACCCGACCCGGTTCGGCCCGAGCGCCGGACCGGACCGGTCGGCCGCGCCGTAGACGTCGTGGTCGGCGGTGTTGATCACGGCCGCCTTGACCTGCTCGGGGGTCCAGTCCGGCCGCTGCTGGCGCACCAGCGCAGCGATCCCGGCCACCTCGGCCGCGGCCATCGACGTGCCGGAGCGCAGGCCACCGCCGGTCCCGCTGCCCATCAAGGCGGAGGTGACGGTGTCCCCGGGGGCGGCCACGTCGGGTTTGACCGCCGCCGCGTCGTGCGGCCCACGAGCCGTCGAGGGCTCGACCAGATCGGTGATCTGATCGTCGATCTCGGGCTTCTGACCGGCCAGGCTCCCGGTGAAGGTGACGCTGATCCCGCCGTCCAGATACGGCTGGAGGGCGGCCGTCGCGGCCGGCGTCAGTTGGAACACCGGCAGATACGCGTCGCCGGCCACCGGACCCGAGAAGATCGGAGCGGCGCTGGTCAGCAGGATGCCGCGGCCGCCCGCGGCCCGGATGTTCGCAGCCCGCTGGGCCGACCCGCAGGATCGGGTGGAGTTGTCGTCGTCCCAGGTCAACCAGGCGATCTTCCCGGTCACCAGTTCCTTGTCGGCCGCGGACAGCGGGGCACACCCGTCCGCGTCGGCCGCCGAAAGGGCGACGACCTCACCGCTCACGTCGGCGGCCAGGGTCCAGGGATAGGCGGTCGACATCTGGCCGGCGACGCTCGTCGGCGGTTGCCCCGCGACGGTCACCGACAGGCCGTCGAGTTGCTGGGAGGCATCGACGGAGGAAGCCACCACCAACGACCTCGTCGAGGTGGCGAGCGAGCCGGCGGAGTCGGTCTCGTCACCGCCGTTGCCCGCCGCCACCACGGGCAGCACACCGTGCCGGGCCACCGCGTCCAGCACCGTCGTTTCCGGATCCTGGACCGCCGCCGGACCGGACAGCGACAGGTCGACGACGTCCAGGCGATCGCGGAAGTCACCGTCGCCGTTCGGGTCGAGCGCCCGGTCCAGAGCGGGGATGACGGCATCGGTCGTGCCCGAGCATCCGAAGACCTTGAACGCGTACAGCGAAGCCTGCGGAGCCATCCCCGGGCCGACCTTCATCCCGTACAGGTCGGCTCCGGTCAGTTGTCCGTAGTCACCGGTGAACGTCTGCCCGTCCGCCGTGACCCCGGCCCCGGCGATGGTGCCGGCGACGTGGGTTCCGTGACCGTTGCAGTCGATCGGGTTGGCGTCCGGATGCGGCACCGACCGGGCGGCGGTGCCGGCGCCGGAGACGGCGGAGGAGTCGTAGTCGTCGCCCACGAAGTCGTAACCTCCGACCACCCGCGCGGTCGGCGACCAGGTGTTCGTGTGGCGTGCTGCCTGGTAGACCGCGGCGGTGCCGGCGCCCCCGAAATCGGCGTGGGTGTAGTCGATCCCGGTGTCGATGACGCCGATCCGCACGCCGCGGCCGGTGACTCCCAGATCGGTCCATGACGCGAGTGCCCTGGTCAGCTGGGCGGCCCCGGCGTTGGCCGGGGACTTCGGGACGATCTCGGAGACTTGCACCACGTCGCTACGGGCGGCCACGGCTCGGAGTGCGGCCGGGTCGGCGGTCAGTCCCAGTCCGGGCACTGCGTTCGTGACGACGAACGTGGTGACCGCGTCGGGATCGGCCGCCGCGGCGGTGGCCGAGACCGATGCGGCGAGCGCGGAGATGGCCGATCGCGCTCCGGCCACGGCCACGCTGACCTGCGCCGTCGACTCACCCCGGGCGCGGGCCGAGTCGTACACGTCGGCCGCCCCGGCCATCGGCAACTGCACGAACACGGTGTGCTCGCCCGATCCAGCGGCGAGCGTCGGCTGGAGAACGGCGTTGCGGGCGGTCAGGTTGCTGTAGCCCGGTTTCATCGGCCCGGGTTGGGCCGGCGCATCGGCGACGGGGCGGCTGTCCGTCGGGTCGGTGGCCGACGCGGCCGGACCCGACGGTGCGGCCAGCCCGGCGGCCATCAGCAGCGCCGCCAGGCCGGCGGTCCGCATGCTCCGGACGGTCGATCGGCTCCGGTGTCGAGCCACACCTCACCGTCCTGTCTGATCCCGCCGATCCAGGCCCTTCCGCGGCCGCCTCCGCCGGGCGGAAGCAGCCGCGGAGGCCCGGTTCTCACATTGTCCCAGCGGCTGCACCAGGAGATGACGGTAGGGCCTGCCGAGGTCCGGCGCCAGAGGCCCACGGCTGGGCCGGCGCCGGACGTCGGTCAGTCGGCCGCGATCCCGCGGATCGCGCTGGCCGAGACGGCCGCGCCGATCGTCTCCAGCAGGCCCGCGTCGGGCAGGCCGTCGACCCGCAGCACCATGATCGAGGCGTGTCCGGAGATCTCCTGGGAGATCTGCGCGGCCAGGATGTTCACGCCGGCGTCCCCGAGCAGCCGACCGACGGTGCCCATCACGCCGGGGCGGTCGGCATAGGCGACGACCAGCAGGTCTCCTTCGGCCCGCAGGTCGAAGTGCCGGTTGTTGATCTCCACCAGTTTGGCGACCTGGTTCTCGCCGGACAGCGTCCCGGAGACCGAGCGGGTCGACCCGTCGGACATCGCCGCTCTCAGGGTCACCGACGACCGGTAGTCGCCGGTCTCCTTGGTGCTCGTCCCGGCCAGGGACAGGCCGTGTTCGGCGGCCAGGGCCGGCGCATTGACGAAGGTGACGGCTTCGGTGATCACCGGCCCGAAGATGCCCCGGACCGCGGCCAGCTGCAGGATCGTGGTGTCGGAGTCGGCCAGGTCGCCTCGCACCTCGACCACCACCTTGGCCGGCACACTGCCGGCGACGGCGGTCAGGATGGTGCCCAGCCGGGACGCGAGCGGGATCCACGGGCGGACCTCGTCGGCCACCGGACCGGCCGCCTGGACGTTGACCGCGTCGGGCACGAAGTCGCCTCGCAGGGCGAGCTTCACCGAGCGGGCGACCGCCGTCCCGGCCTTGTCCTGTGCTTCTTCGGTCGATGCACCGAGATGCGGGGTGAGCACGATGTTCGGTGCGCTGCGCAGTGGGTTGTCGGGTGCGGCCGGTTCCTTGACGTAGACGTCGATACCTGCTGCGGCGACCCGGCCCTCCGTCAGCGCGTCGGCCAGCGCCTGCTCGTCGACCAGACCGCCGCGGGCCGCGTTGATGATGATCACGTTCGGCTTGACCGTGGCCAGCTCGGCCGCCCCGATCAACCCGAGGGTCTCCGGGGTCTTGGGCAGGTGGATGGAGATGATGTCGGCCTCGCGCAGCAGGGTCGGCAGGTCCACCAGCGTCACCCCGAGCGCGGCCGCGCGGGCCGGCTGGAGGTACGGGTCGTAGGCGATGACGTGGGTGCCGAACGCGGCGATCCGGGCCGCGAACAGCTGGCCGATCCGGCCCAGCCCGACGACACCGACCGTCTTGTCGGCGATCTCGACGCCCATGAACTTGCTGCGCTTCCACTCGCCCGCGACCATGGTGGCGTGGGCGGCTGGGATCTGGCGGGCCACCGACAGCAGCAGGGCGATCGCATGTTCGGCGGCCGTGATGATGTTCGACTGCGGGGCGTTGACCACCAGCACGCCACGGGCGGTGGCCGCCGGAACGTCCACGTTGTCCAACCCGATACCGGCGCGGGCGATCACCTTGAGCCGGGGAGCGGCGGCCAGTGCCTCGGCGTCGATGGTGGTGGCCGAGCGGATCAGCACGGCGTCGGCGTCGGCCAGCGCCGGCAGGAGGGCGGCTCGGTCGGCGCCGTCGACGTGGCGGATGTCGAAGTCCGAACCGAGGGCCTGCATCGCCGAAGGGGCGAGCGTCTCGGCGATCAGGACTACCGGTGTGGCGGGAGTGGGCACGCTTTGTTCATCTCCGTCTTGCTGTCCTCGGCCGTGAGTCGATCCCCTGGCCGCGTTCGGTGGGTTCGGGCAGGCGGCGAGATGCCGCCCATCGGCCCGTCCGGTTCGGGTGCATCGGTGCGCCCGGGGGGCCATCGTATCGAGGTCGACCGGGCCGGTCGGGACGGGTCCGGCCGTCAGGGCCCGGCGCCGTCGCCCCGGCACCGCGATTGGTAAAGATCTGTGGGCGAATTCATCGTTCGCCGATGCGGGAGCTCACGCGGGCCCTACAGTGATCTCGAATTCTCCGCCACCGAAAGGAACGACAGTGACGACTCCCCCGCCCTACGGCTCTGTGCCGAGCCAGCCCCAGGGTTACCCCCCGCCGGGTCAGCCGGCCCCGGGCGCCTACCCGAACACGGGCGCGACCCCGGCGCCGGGGTACGGGCAGCCGCAGTACGGTCAGCAGCCGCCGGCCTACGGTCAGCAGCCGGGGTACGCGCAGCCGGCCTACCCCGCCGCGCCGGGCTTCGCCCCCGCCGGCTACGGAGCGCCGATGGCCGCCCGGCGACCGGGCATGGTGACCGCGGCCGCCGTTCTCGCCTTCATCTGGGGCGCCTTCGCCATCATCGGTGGCCTGATCATCATGGCCGCCAGCTCCATCGTCTCCTCGGCCTCCGCCTACTGCAACTCCCTGACCACCACGGACGCCACCACCGTGGCCGACTGCAACACCGTCAGTGGCTACAGCGGAACCTTCAAGGCGATCGCCGGTGCGCTCGCGGTCGTGGCCATCCTGCTGATCTGGGGCGGCGTGGTTGCTCTGACCGGGAAGAACGCACAGATCCTGGTGATCGGCGCGGCGGTCTTCATCCTGCTGCAGATCGTCGAACTGATCATCAGCGCCACGTCCAGCGGCAGCTTCTACGGCACCGGCATCATCGGCATCGTCGCCCCCGTGCTGATGCTGATCTTCATGCTCAACCCGGCCTCCAAGGCCTGGTTCAGGTCCAAGGGCGCCAAGACGTTCTAGACCCCACCCGACCCGGGTCTCGACCCGGGGAACGTGACACGACGCCGAACGGCCCGCCTCCCAGCGTCTGGGAGGCGGGCCGTTCGGCGTCAGGACCGTCAGCGAGCGGCGGTGCCGGTGTAGTCGTCGTCCGACTTGACCCAGCTCATCAGGCCGCGGAGCTTGCGGCCGGTCTCCTCGATCGGGTGCGCCTCCTGCTCGGCGCGGAACTTCTTGAACTCCGGCGCGCCCGCATCCTGGTCGGCGATGAAGCGCGCCGCGAAGGTGCCGTCCTGGATGTCGGCCAGCACGCCCTGCATGTTCTTGGCCACGTGCTCGTCGATGACGCGGGGACCGGAGACGTAGTCGCCGTACTCGGCGGTGTCCGACACCGACCAGCGCTGCTTCGCGATGCCGCCCTCGTACATCAGGTCGACGATCAGCTTGAGCTCGTGCAGCACCTCGAAGTAGGCGATCTCCGGCTGGTAGCCAGCCGCGGTCAGCGTCTCGAAGCCGGTCTGGATCAACCGCGAGGCACCGCCACAGAGGACAGCCTGCTCGCCGAAGAGGTCGGTCTCGGTCTCCTCGGTGAAGGTCGTCTTGATGACGCCCGCGCGGGCGCCACCGATGGCCGCGGCGTAGGACAGGGCCAGTGCCTGGGCGCCACCGGTGTAATCCTGCTCGACGGCGATCAGATCCGGCACACCCTTGCCGTTGACGAACTCACGGCGGACCAGGTGTCCGGGCCCCTTCGGGGCGATCAGGATGACGTCGACGTCGGCCGGCGGCTTGATGTAGCCGTAGCGGATGTTGAAGCCGTGCCCGAACGCGAGCGCCTTGCCGGCGGTCAGGTTGGGTTCGATGTCGGCGGCGTAGACGTGACGCTGGATGTGGTCCGGCGTCAGGATCATGATGAGGTCGGCCTCGGCCGCGGCCTGGGCCGGCGTGACGACCCGCAGGCCCTCGTCGGTGGCCTTGCTGCGGGACTTGGAGCCTTCCAGCAGTCCGACGCGGACGTCGACGCCGGAGTCGCGGAGGCTCAGTGCGTGGGCGTGGCCCTGCGAGCCGTAGCCGATGACGGCGACCTTGCGACCCTGGATGATCGACAGATCAGCGTCGTCCTCGTAGAAAATCTCGGCTGCCATGGGTGATCGACGTTCCTTTCGCGGGCCGGGGCCCGGTTCTGATCGATGGTGCTCGGTATGGGTGGGCGCCGATGCGGCGTCCGGGTGGGTGATGCGATGTCGATTGTCTGCGCGGCCCGCCTACTCGGGTATTTCGACGGGCCGCGCAACCTGACCAACTCGCCGCGGCGGATGACCGCGGCGGTTGGTAAGTGGTGGGCGCCCTAGTCTGCGCGCTGGCGTTCGGAAGTGATGGACTTGGCCCCTCGCCCCAGCGCGACCATGCCGGACTGCACCAGCTCACGGACGCCGAACGGCTCGAGCATCCGGACCAGGGCCTCCAGCTTGTCGGTGGTCCCGGCGGCCTCGATCGTCATCGAGTCGGGGGTGACGTCGATGACGTGGGCGCGGAACATGTCGACGATGGTGACGACCTGGGCCCGCACCGCCGAATCGGCCCGCAGCTTGATCAGCAGCAATTCGCGGTGCACCGAGGCCGACGCCGACAGCTCGACGATCTTGAGCACGTTGATCAGCTTGTTGAGCTGCTTGGTGACCTGCTCCAGCGGGAGACCCTCGACCGCGACGACGATCGTCATCCGCGAGACGTCCGGGTTCTCGGTCGGGCCGACGGCCAGGGAGTGGATGTTGAACTGCCGGCGGGAGAAGAGCGACGAAACCCGAGCCAGGACACCGGGTTTGTTCTCGACCAGCACCGAAAGGGTGTGTGTACTCATCATTCCTCGTCGAACGGTGCGGTAGTGGCCGACGTCGTCATGCGGCGACGAAGGCAGTGGACCTGCGGTCTGGACACTGTCGCCTCATTCCTCGTCGAACAGCGGCCGGATGCCGCGGGCGGCCATGATGTGGTCGTTGCCGGTGCCGGCGGCCACCATCGGCCACACCTGGGCGTCCGGACCGACGGTGAAGTCGACCACGACCGGGCGGTCGTTGATGGCCATCGCAGCTTCGATGGTCCGATCGACGTCCTCCTTGGACTCGCACCGCAGCCCGACGCAGCCGTAGGCCTCGGCCAGCATCTTGAAGTCCGGGATCCGCAACTTGTGGGTGCCCAGGTCGGTCTGGCTGTACCGCTCGCCGTAGAAGAGCGTCTGCCACTGCCGGACCATGCCCAGGTTGCCGTTGTTGATGATGGCGACCTTGATCGGGATGCCCTCGATGGCGCAGGTGGCCAGCTCCTGGTTGGTCATCTGGAAGCAACCGTCACCGTCGATGGCCCACACCACCTTGTCGGGAGCGCCCATCTTGGCGCCCATGGCGGCCGGAACGGCATAACCCATGGTGCCCAGGCCGCCGGAATTGAGCCAGGTGTAGGGCTTCTCGTAGGAGATGAACTGCGCCGCCCACATCTGGTGCTGCCCGACCCCGGCCGCGAAGATGGTGTCCGGACCGCTGATCTTGCCCAGTCGTTCGATCACGTACTGGGGCGACAGGCTGCCGTCGGCCGGCCAGTCGTAGCCGAGCGGGAACGTCTCGCGGATCTCGTCGAGTTCGGCCCACCATGCGGTCAGATCGGCCACCACACCGTTGGTCTGCTCGATCGACACGGCGGCGATCAGCTCGGAGATGACCTCCTTGGCATCCCCGACGATCGGGACGTCGGCGTGCCGATTCTTCCCGATCTCGGCCGGGTCGATGTCGGCGTGGATCACCTTGGCGCCCTGCGCGAACGAGGACAGCTGACCGGTGACCCGGTCGTCGAACCGGGCCCCGAGGGCCACGATCAGGTCGGACCGCTGCATGGCGGCGACCGCGGCCACGGTGCCGTGCATGCCGGGCATGCCGAGGTGCTGGATGTGCGAGTCAGGGAAGGCGCCACGCGCCATCAGCGTGGTGACGACCGGGATGCCGGTCAGCTCGGCCAGCACCTTGAGCTGCTCGGTGGCGTGCGCCTTGAGCACCCCGCCGCCGACGTAGTAGACCGGGCGGCGGGCGGCGGCGATCAGCTTGGCCGCCGCGTTGATCTGGCCCGAGTGTGGCTTGGACGCCGGGCGGTACCCCGGCAGGTGCACCTCGGTCGGCCACTTGAAGACGGTCTCGGCCTGCAGGATGTCCTTGGGGATGTCGACCAGGACCGGTCCGGGGCGGCCGGACGAGGCCAGGTAGAAGGCCTGGGCGATGACGGTCGGGATCTCGGCCGCGTCGGTGACCATGAAGTTGTGCTTCGTGATCGGCATGGTGATGCCGCAGATGTCGGCCTCCTGGAAACCATCGGTGCCGATCAGTGACCGGGCCACCTGACCGGTGATGGCGACCAGCGGCACCGAGTCCATGTGCGCGTCGGCCAGCGGGGTGACCAGGTTGGTGGCGCCGGGGCCGGAGGTCGCGATGCAGACCCCGACCTTGCCCGAGGCCTGCGCGTACCCGGTGGCGGCGTGCCCGGCTCCCTGCTCGTGACGGACCAGGATGTGACGCACCCGCTTCGAGTCGAACAGCGGGTCGTAGACGGGCAGGACCGCCCCGCCGGGGATGCCGAAGACGATGTCCGCGCCCGCTTCCTCGAGGCTGCGCACGACCGACTTGGCGCCGGTCACGTGCTCCACGGGAGGCTGCGGTCGGGCGGCGGCCGGCGAGGCGGTCGGCGACGGCCGGCTGGGGGCCGTCGGTGTCTGGGTCATGGGGAAGACCTCTTCGATCTCATCGGGCCTGGAGAACGGCCACAAAGGGTGGGTGTGTCTTCATCGTCCGCTGATTGGCCGGCCTCGCGGCCCGCCCGTCGCCCTGGTGTGGGCAATAAAAAACCCCTCGTCCACCGGTTAGCGGGGACCAAGGGGTTGCGCGTCGGGTTCGGGGTGACCGAACGGACGCGCTAGCGGAGTACGAGAATCTGAGACACGCTCCCGACCTTACGGGCCGATCTTCGACACTGTCAAACGCCATCGGGCCGGACCCGGCCGACCAGGCTCGACCATTCCTCGACGGATGGGACGATGGGTCCGTGACCAGCCCCTCCGTCAACCGCAAGGCCGTCTTCCGGCTGCCCGGTGTCTCGTTCCTGATCCCGTTCCTGTTCTTCATCGCGGTGACTCCCCTGGCCAATGCGGGAACCCACCACATCCTGCTGGTGCTGTACCTGTTCCCGTTGATCGGTCTGGTGTACATCCTCATCACCCGGACCGTGGCCGACGCCGTGCAGCTCCGCACGGTCGGCCTGCTCGGGGCCCGCACCATCGCGTGGTCGGAGCTGGACGGCCTGGAGTTCCACGGGCCGAGGTGGGCGATCGCCGTGGCCCTTGACGGGCGCCGGCTTCGCCTGCCGATGGTGCGCCCACGGGACCTACCCCGGCTGGCCGCCGTGTCCGGCGGTCGGCTGCTGCTCGGCCCGGACGCCCCCATGGCCGAGGACCTGGCCCCGGTTCTGCCGACCGGCCCGGCGACCGCGGACGGCACCGGCGCACCGCCCGACAAGCGCCTCACCGATCCGACATCGACCCCGGCCGGGAGCGCCACCGCCGACGAGTAACGTCGGACTTCCGGTTCTTCGACTTCTCGTCCGACAAACACCGCCCAGCTGGAGTTCGCCATGCCCGCGCTTCGTTCCAAGACGTCCACCCACGGCCGCAACATGGCCGGCGCCCGCGCCCTGTGGCGGGCCACCGGCATGACGGACTCGGATTTCGGCAAGCCGATCATCGCGATCGCCAACTCCTACACCCAGTTCGTCCCCGGCCACGTGCACCTCAAGGACATGGGGGATCTGGTCGCCGGAGCGGTGCGGGAGGCCGGCGGGGTGAGCAAGGAGTTCAACACCATCGCCGTCGACGACGGCATCGCGATGGGCCACGCGGGCATGCTCTACTCGTTGCCCAGCCGCGATCTGATCGCCGACTCGGTCGAGTACATGGTCAACGCTCACACCGCCGACGCCCTGGTGTGCATCTCCAACTGCGACAAGATCACCCCCGGCATGCTGATGGCCGCCCTGCGGCTGAACATCCCGGTCGTCTTCGTCTCCGGCGGCCCGATGGAGGCCGGAAAGGCGGTCGTGGTCGACGGGGTGGCCCACGCCCCGACCGATCTGATCACGGCCATCTCCGCCTCGGCCTCCCCCGGCGTGGATCAGGCCGGCCTGGACGAGGTCGAGCGGTCGGCCTGTCCGACCTGCGGATCGTGCTCGGGCATGTTCACCGCCAACTCGATGAACTGCCTGGCCGAGGCGCTCGGACTGGCCCTGCCCGGCAACGGATCCACCCTGGCCACCCACGTCGCCCGCAAGGATCTGTTCCTGCGGGCCGGCTCGCTGATCGTCGAGCTGGCCCAGCGCTACTACCGCGACGACGACGAGTCGGTGCTGCCCCGGAACATCGCCAACAAGGCGGCGTTCGGCAACGCGATGGCCCTGGACGTCGCTATGGGCGGCTCCACCAACACCGTCCTGCACATCCTGGCCGCCGCACTCGAGGGCGGGATCGACTTCACCCTCGAGGACATCGACAACATCTCCAAGCGGGTGCCATGCCTGTCCAAGGTCGCTCCGAACTCCGACTTCCACATGGAGGACGTGCACCGCGCCGGCGGCATCCCGGCCATTCTCGGCGAGCTGTACCGGGCCGGTCTGCTCGACGAGACGGTGCACACCATCCACTCCCCCGATCTGGATTCCTGGCTCACCGAATGGGACGTCCGCTCGGCCGCCCCGTCGGCCGCCGCGCTCGAACTGTTCCACGCCGCTCCGGGCGGAGTCCGTACGGTGCAGGCGTTCTCGACCGCGAACCGGTGGGACTCGCTGGACACCGACGCGGCGAACGGGTGCATTCGCGACAAGGCCAACGCCTACACCGTCGAGGGCGGGCTGCAGGTGCTCTACGGCAACATCGCCGCCGACGGTGCCGTCATCAAGACGGCCGGCATCGACCCGTCCCTGTTCCATTTCACCGGGACCGCCATCGTGCTCGAATCCCAGGAGGAGGCCGTCGAGGCGATCCTGGGTAAGAAGGTGCAGCCGGGCCACGTCGTCGTCATCCGCTACGAGGGTCCGGCCGGCGGACCGGGCATGCAGGAGATGCTGCACCCGACGTCGTTCCTGAAGGGCCTTGGCCTGGGCAAGGTCTGCGCCCTGATCACCGACGGCCGGTTCTCCGGCGGATCGTCCGGGATCTCGGTCGGGCACATCTCCCCCGAGGCCTGGGCCGGCGGCGCGATCGGACTGATCGAGGACGGCGACGAGATCGAGATCGACGTGGACCACCGCGTCCTGCGGGTCAACGTCTCCGACGCCGCGCTGGCCGAGCGCCGGGCCAAGATGGAGGTCTCCGAGCGTCCCTGGGAACCCCGCAACCGCGACCGCGTCGTCTCCAAGGCGTTGCAGGCCTACGCCTCCATGGCCTCGTCGGCGTCCACCGGTGCCGTCCGCGTCGTCCCGGCCCGGCAGCACAAGAACTCCTGATCGGGTGAGCGGCCCGTCGATCCCTCCGGACGGTACGGCCGACCCGCTGCCCGGCGACGCCCCGGCCGCCCGGCATCAGTTGCCGGTGCGGGTGCTGGCCTACTGGCGCGTGAGGGCCGCCGCCTTCGGTCTGCTGTCGGTCGGTCTCACCGCCTGGGGCGCGGCCGGCCTCGACTGGTTCACCGAGCCGATCCGGTGGGCCGTCGTCGGCGGGCTGTTCGTGTGGTTCTTCGTCATCGGGACGATGATCCGTCCGGTACTGCGGCGCCGGTTCCTCTGGTACTCGTTGTCCGACCGGGAGATCGACCTGCAGCATGGATGGCCGGTGCAGACCCGGACGGTCGTCCCGATGAGCCGCGTCCAGCATCTGAAGACCGAACAGGGCCTGCTGGCCCGGCGGTTCGGCCTGGCCGACCTGCACATCCACACGGCGGCCGGGACCGTCGTCATCGAAGGTCTCGACGGCGGGGAGGCGGCGCTGATCCGCACCCGCCTCGGCGAACTGGCCGGGCTCACCGATGACGTCTGACCCCGCCGTCATCGCCGAGCGCCGGCTGCACCCGGCCTACCTGGTGATCAGCCTGGGCCGATCGATCCGTACCCTCCTGCCGCTGATCGCGGTCGGCATCTGGAAGGCCCCCGGTTGGGCGGTCGCCGTGCTCGCCGGCCTGATCGCCTTGCGGGCGCTGGGCGAATGGTGGGCCCGTACCTACGCCGTGCAGGACGGCAGCCTGCGGGTCAGGTCGGGCCTGTTCAACCAGACCCGGCACACCATTGGCATCAACCGGATCACCGCGTTGGACGCCGAACGCGGTGTGGTGCAACGGATCTTCCGGGTGTGGGGCCTGAAGGTCCAGACTCCCGGCAACGATCACCGCTCGTCGGTCCACCTGGTCTGCCTGTCGGCCCCGGCGCTGGCGGCACTCCGCACCGCGCTGCGGCCGCCGGGCCTCGTGACCGAAACCCCGGTCCCGGAGGACCCGGCCGTGACACTGGCCGCGCTGGACACCCGGACGTTGCTGATCGCCGCGGTCACCGGGACGTCGGTTCCGCTGATCCTGGCCGGCGCCGCGGCCACCTTCGGACGCGCCCGCGACCTGTTGCCGGAGCGGACGTTTCACCGGCTCACGCGCGAAGTGTTCGTCGGGGGCACCACCACGGCCCTGCTGTTGCTGGCCGCGGCCGCACTGGCCGTTCTGGCCGGCATCGGCCTCACCTCCTTGCGGCTGGCCCGGTTCTCGCTCGCACGGGACGGTGACCGGTTACGCATCAGCCGCGGGCTGATCGCCCAGCGGTCCGGGACCATCCCGGTCGACCGGGTGCAGGCGGTGCGGATCGTCCAGGGCTGGTGGCGACGAATGCTCGGCTACTGCGCGCTCGAGGTCGAGGTGGCCGGACTGAGCACGTCCGACGACACCGAGCGCAGCCTGTTCCCGTTGCTGCGCCTGGACGCCGCCCTCGACCTGGTCAGCCGGGCCCTCCCCGAACTGCGATGGACCCCGGGGCCGTTGACCCCGGTGCCCGGCCGGGCCCGCCGCCGCTATCTCAGCCTGCCGGTCCTGTGCGCTGCGCCGATCGCCTTCGGTCTGTACTGGCTCCCCGGCTGGGGCACCTACCTGGCCGTCGTTCCGGTCCCGCTGGCCCTACTGGTCGGTTGGGGCCAGGCCATGGATGCCGCCTGGTCGTTCGATGCCACCACGGTGACGTTCCGGTGGCGACGAGTGCTGGCCACCCACACCGTGATCGCCCGACGTTCGCGGGTGCAACTGCTGGAGGTGACCCGGACCCCGTTCCAGCGCCGCGTCGGCCTGGCCGGCGTCCGCCTGCTGCTGTCGTCCAAACGAAAGGCGCGACTGCGACATCTCGAAGCCGACGACGCCCTCGTGCTGCTGCACCAGGTCGGGCGAGGCGCGCCGTCCCGGCCGGCGGCCGACGTGGTCGATACGTCACCCGGGGCCCCCGTCGCCACGTACCGTGAACGGTGATGGACGCCCGCCCCCGACGCCCCGCCACCTCCGGCCGGCGCCGTGCCCTGCGCCGACGAGGCATGTCGGCCCTGCTGCTGAGCCTGACCTGTGTGCTGGCCGCCTGTGCGAACTTCTCCGGTGCGGGCACCACTTTCACCGCGCAGCCCAGCCTGACGCCGGCCGAGGTGACGCCGGTCGTCCCGCAGCCGGCGGATGGCAGCACCACGGCGCGGTCGTCGCCTTCGCCGACCACCGGCAAGACCACGACCTCGACGACCAAGCCGGCCGATCCCTGCACGCCGACCGACCCGGCCGTCGTCGCGGCGTGCCTGTCCGCCCCCTGGGGCCTGGCTCCGCTGGCCGACGGCAGCGCCCTGGTCGGTGAACGGACGACCGGCCGGATCCTGAAGGTGGCCACCGGGAAGAAGCCGGTCCTGGTCACGACGATCGCCGGGCTCAACTCCGGCGGCGGCGGCGGGCTGCTCGGTGTGGCCGTGTCGCCGTCCTACGCCGAGGACGAACTGATCTACGCCTACGTCACCACCAAGACCGACAACCGGATCATCCGGATCGCCCCCGGTGACCAGCCCAAGGCCATCCTGACCGGCATCCCCAAGGGCACCAAGGACAACGGCGGCGCGATCGCGTTCAACGCCGACGGGGTGCTGTACGTGGGCACCGGTGACGCCGGGAAGACGCAGAGCGCGACGTCGCTGGGCGGCAAGCTGCTGCGGATCGACGAGTTCGGCAAGCCCGCGCCCGGCAATCCGAAGAAGACCTCCCCGATCTTCTCCTCCGGGTTCACCCAGGTGACCGGGCTGTGTGTGCTGCCGACCGGCGTCATGGCGGCGGTCGACCATCGGGCCGCGGCCGATGTGCTGCTGGCCGCCCGGTCCGGGGCCGACTACACGACCCTGAGCTCGGGCGACGCGATCTGGACCTGGAAGGCGGCCGACGGCGGCGCCGCCGACTGCGCGACGTCCGACGGAGTTCTGGCCAACACCTCGCTCGGAAAACAGCAGTTGGCCGGAGTGTCGATGTCGTCGACCGGGATATTTTCCGGTAGCCCGCGGGTCCTGCTCGGCCACACCTACGGTCGGTTGCTGACGGTGCAGACCGGCCTCAAGGGCGCCTTGTGGATGACGACGTCCAACAAGGACGGCCACGGCAAGCCCGTCGCCGCCGACGACCGCGTCATCGTGCTGCCCGACGGGGGCGCCTCCGGCGGCAACGGCCCGGACTGAGCCGGCGGACGCCGCCGCCGGCGGCGTCCGCAGAGCGGATCAGCCTTCGACGCCCAGGGTCACCAGGACCAGCCGGTTGACCTTGCCCGCATCGGCCTGCCCCTGGGTGGCCTTCATGACGGCGCCGACGATGGCGCCGACGGCCTTGATGTTGCCGCTGCGGATGCGTTCGGCCACCGCGGGCTGCGCGGCCAGGGCCTCGTCGATAGCGATCTGCAGGGCCGAGTCGTCCGAGACCACCGCCAACCCGCGCGCGGCGATGACGACATCCGGTTCACCCTCCCCGGCCAGCACCCCGTCGATCACCTGGCGGGCGATCTTCGCGTTGAGGGTGCCCTCGGCCACCAGCGCGATCACCCGGGCCAACTGCCCCGGGGTGATGGCCAGGACGCGCAATGACACGCCAAGGGCGTTCGCCCGCTGACCCAGATAGGCCGACCACCAGGAGCGCGCGTCGGCCGGAGCCGCTCCGGCCAGGACCGTCGCCTCGACCAGATCCACCGCATCGGCGGCCAGCAGGTCGCGCATCTCCAGGTCGGTCAGACCCCACGCGGCCTGCAGCCGCGCCCGGCGGACCCAGGGAAGTTCGGGCAGGGTCGCCCGGATCTCCTCCACCCACGCCGGATCAGGGGCGATCGGCACCAGGTCGGGTTCCGGGAAGTACCGGTAGTCCTCGGCAGTCTCCTTCGAGCGGCCGGGGCTGGTGGTCCCGGTCGACTCGTCGAAGTGCCGCGTCTCCTGCGTGATGTGCAGGCCGGCGGCCAGACGCGCGCCCTGCCGGGTGATCTCGTAGCGGACGGCCCGCTCGACCGACCGCAGCGAGTTCACGTTCTTGGTCTCGGTCCTGGTACCCATCACCGGGTTGCCGGCCGGCGTCAGCGACAGGTTCGCGTCACACCGCAACGACCCCTGGTCCATCCGGACGTCGGAGACGTGGAGGGAGAGCAGCAGGTCCCGCAACGCGGCGACGTAGGCCCGGGCCACCGCCGGCGCCTTCTCCTTGGTCCCGAAGATCGGCTTGGTGACGATCTCGACCAGGGGGACGCCCGCCCGGTTGTAGTCCAGCAGGGAGTACTCGGCACCGTGGATGCGACCGGTGGATCCGCCGACGTGCAGCGACTTGCCGGTGTCCTCCTCCATGTGGGCCCGCTCGATCTCCACCCGGACGGTCTCGCCGTCGACATCGACGTCGAGATATCCGTTGAACGCGATGGGCTCGTCATACTGGCTGATCTGATAGTTCTTCGGCATGTCGGGGTAGAAGTAGTTCTTCCGCGACATCCGGCACCAGGGCGCGATCTGACAGTTGAGGGCCAGACCGATCTTGATGGCGTACTCGACGGCCGCCTCGTTGAGGGTCGGCATCGCCCCCGGCAGGGCCAGGCAGACCGGGCACACCTGCGTGTTCGGCTCGGCGCCGAACTCCGTCGAGCACCCGCAGAACATCTTGGTGACGGTGCCGAGTTCCACGTGCACCTCGAGTCCCATGACGGGGTCGAACCGCTCGATCGCCTCGTCGTAGTCCATCAGGCCGGTGACCACCTCGGGCGCCGGGGCGGGGGCGTTCATACGGAAACCTCCAGTTCGGGCGCGGAATCGGCAACGGTCCGGCCGTTGGCCGCCACGTACATCTGCTCGAAGGCCGCGGCCACGCGGTACATCGGCTCTTCGCCGAGGGTCGGCCCCATGATCTGCAGCCCGACCGGGAGGCCGGTGTCGGACGCGATACCGCTGGGCACGCTCATCGCCGGGATGCCGGCCAGCGAACCGGGGATGGTGGCCAGATCGTTGAGGTACATGGCCATCGGGTCGTTCACCTTCTCCCCCAACGCGAACGCCGTCACCGGCGACGCCGGGGAGATCAGCACGTCGGCCGCCCCGTAGGCCTTCTCGAAGTCCTGACGGATCAGCGTCCTGACCTTCTGCGCGGAGCCGTAGTAGGCGTCGTAGTACCCGGCCGACAGCGCGTAGGTGCCCAGGATGATGCGGCGCTTCACCTCGGCCCCGAAACCCTGGCCGCGGGTCGCCGCCATCACGGCCTCGGCCGAGACCAGGTTCCCGCCGTCGGCGATGTCGCCGACCCGCAGTCCGTACCGCATGGCGTCGAACCGGGCCAGGTTGGACGAGCACTCGCTGGGCAGGATCAGGTAGTAGGCGGCCAGGGCGTACCGGAAGTGCGGACACGAGACCTCGACGATCTCGGCGCCGGCGTCGGTCAGCGCGGCCACCGCCGCGTCGAACGACTCCAGGACGCCGGCCTGGTAGCCCTCGCCGCCCAGCTCCTTGACGACACCGATCTTCATCCCGGCCACACCGTCGGACTGCCCGCGGCGGACCGCGTCGACCACCTTCGGTACCGGACGGTTGATCGACGTCGAGTCGCGCGGGTCGTGCCCGGCGATGACCTCGTGCAGCAGAGCGGTGTCCATGACGTTCCGCGCGCAGGGGCCGACCTGGTCGAGCGAGGAGGCCAGCGAGATGACGCCGTATCGCGAGACCCCGCCGTACGTCGGCTTGGCGCCGACCGTGCCGGTGACCGACGCCGGCTGCCGGATGGAGCCGCCGGTGTCGGTGCCGATGGCCAGCGGCGCCTCGAAGGCGGCCAGCGCCGCGGCGCTGCCGCCACCGGAACCACCGGGGATCCGGGTCAGGTCCCACGGGTTCCGGGTCGGGCCGTAGGCCGAGTTCTCGGTCGAGCTGCCCATGGCGAACTCGTCGAGGTTGGTCTTGCCCAGAATGACGATGCCCGCGTCCAGCAGCCGGTCGGTGACCGTCGCGTTGTACGGCGGGATCCACCCCTGGAGGATCTTGGATCCGGCGGTCGCCGGCGATCCCTTCTGCACCAGGATGTCCTTGAGCGCCAGCGGCACACCGGCCAACGCCGACGCGCCGGCCTCGCCGCGGGCGTGGGCGGCGTCGACCGTGCGGGCCTGGGCCAGGGCGGACTCGCCGGACACGTGCAGGAAGGCGTGGACGTCGCCGTCGACGGCGCCGATCCGGTCCAGGTGCGCCTGGGCCACCTCGACCGCGCTGACCTGGCCGGATGCGATCTGCCCGGCCAGCGTCTGCGCCGTCATGCGAGTCAGATCGTCGGTCATGCCCCCACCTCGCTCGTCCTGCCGTTTGCGGCACCGATTGTCGTCACGTGATGCCTGCTCACTGCTCTTCTCCCAGGATCTGCGGGACGCGGAACCGACCGTCCTGCGCTGACGGTGCCCCGGCCAACGCTTCGCGCTGACTCAATCCGGGTACCCGGACATCCGGCCGGAACACGTTGGTCGACGGGACCGCGTGGGTCGTCGGCTCGATCTCCTGCCCGGAGGTCACGGCCGTCACCTCCGACACCGCATCGAGGATCACCGACAACTGCCCGACATAGGTGTCGAGTTCGGCGTCGGTCAGGTCCAACCGGGCCAGGTGGGCGAGGTGATCGACATCGTCACGAGTGAGCGTGGGGTGGCTCGATCCGGCCACGCCGGTCGGCTCTGCGGAGCTGGACACGATCCTCCAAGGCAGTAGATACGTCGCCGGACGCTGGGCGCGCAGCGGTACTCAACGATCCTAGGTCGTGTCTCCGGGCCCACGGGACACGTCGGGCGGGGCCCACATCGGGCAGACTCACGCAGGACACCTGCCGGAAACCACTCTCGGCGATACTGGCCGTGGTTGCGGGGTGGCGGCGACGACGAACAGGACCCGACAAATCGACTCATCAGAATATGAAGGCGGTTCCATGTCCTACGTGCTTCGGGTTGTACTGCCGGACCGGCCGGGAAGCCTGGGGGCGGTGGCCAGTGCGCTCGGCCGGGTCGGCGCCGACATCCTGGCCATGGACATCGTCGAACGCTCCTACGAGAACGCCGTCGACGATCTGGTCGTCGACCTGCCCAGCGGGCGGCAGCCCGACGTGCTGATCACCGCGGCTGAGACCGTACCCGGGGTCCGGGTGGAGTCGGTCCGTCCCGACCCGGGGGTGGCCGACCGTCACCGCGAGTGGGAACTCGTCGAGGCGATCGCCGCCGAACCGGCCAAGGCCATCGAAGCCCTGGCCCGGATGCTGCCCAAGGTCCTCCGAGCCGGCTGGGCCATCGTCGTCCGGGTCGGCGACGACAAGGTCATTCATCTGCTCGCCGGCGGCGGCGGGGTTCCGAACCTGACCGGGGTGACGCCCGGCTGGGCCCCGGTCGAGGAAGCCGGTGTGCTCGACCCGGAGGCCTACTGGGTGCCCGAGGACTGGAAGACCATCGGCACCGAGATGGCCGTCGCCCCGGTGGGCTCGCCCGAGATCGCGGTGATCGTCGGCCGGCCCGGAGGCCCCGCGCTGCGCGACTCCGAGGTCGCCCGTCTGGCCCACCTGGCCGGCCTGACCGCGGTGGTGGCCGCCCGCGGCGGGCCGCACCCGCGCACCGCCGAGCCGCGCTGACCGGACGGTAGCGCGGCCGCGCACCGCCGACGGCACAGCCCCGGGCGGACGCGGGCCGGGCCCCGGTCCGCGTGCCAGACTCGCGTGTGCCCACCGACTGGTCCCGACCACCCACCGGCCCGGCAGACGAACCGACCGTCCTCGTCCTGGGCGGCACGGCCGAGGCCAGGGCCCTGGCCGCGGCCCTGCAGGACAACGGCGTGACCGTGTTGTCGTCGCTGGCCGGGCGGGTGTCCGACCCGGCGCTGCCGGTCGGCGCGGTGCGGATCGGCGGCTTCGGCGGCACGGCCGGACTGATCGAGCACCTCCGGACTCATCGGTACGCCGCCGTCGTCGACGCGACTCATCCGTTCACCGCCACCATGTCCGGCCACGCCGCCGCGGCGGTCCAGGTCACCGGTACGCCCCTGCTGCGCCTGGCCCGCCCGGGCTGGGGCACGCGCCCCGACGCGGGATCGTGGCGGTGGGTGGATTCGACGTCCGAAGCCGCAGTCGCGGCGCGGCAGGCCGGGCGCCGAGCGTTCCTGACCACCGGTCGGCAGACCCTGGACGACTTCCGGGTGCTCGCCGACCGGGTCACCGTGGTGCGGGTGGTCGAGCCGCCGGAAGGGACGTTGCCGCAGCGCTGGGAGATCATCCGGGACCGCGGGCCGTATCGATTGGCCGGAGAGATCGAGTTGATGACGACCCGGTCGCTCGACGTCCTGGTCACCAAGGACTCCGGCGGCGCCTACACGTCGGCGAAGCTGGACGCGGCGGCCCGGCTGGACATCCCGGTGATCGTCGTGCGCCGCCCGGCCACCCGGCCCGGAGTCAACGCCGTCGCCACGGTCGAGGACGCCGTCGCCTGGATCGGCGCGAGCCGATAGCCGACCCGAGCATCGCGGCCGAGATCGAGGTGACCAGGGTGACCGCCGCCGACAACCGGGCCACCCGCGCGATGTCGGGTACCTCCGGCGGTGGGCCGTCGCCCAGGGTGCCGCGGTCCTCGACGCGGCCGGCGTAGACGTTGACCCCGCCCAGGGTGATGCCCAGCGCACCGGCGAACGCCGCCTCCACCGGCCCCGCGTTGGGGCTCGGATGTCCCGGCCCGTCGCGTCGCGCGGCCCGCAACGCGTCCATCGGACGGCCACCGACCACCGGGGCACACAGCGCGACCACGACGACGCAGAGCCGGGCCGGGACGAAGTTCAGGACGTCGTCGAGCCGGGCGGCGGCCCAGCCGTAGTTCTCGTAGCGCGGGCGGTGATGGCCGATCATCGCGTCCAACGTGTTCGCCGCCCGGTAGGCCAGCAGTCCCGGCATCCCGGCCATGGCTCCCCAGAACAAGGGCGAGACCACCGCGTCGGCCGTGTTCTCGGCCACCGACTCGATGGTGGCCCTGGTGATCTGCGCGGCGTCCAGCCGGGACGGGTCCCGGCCGACCAGGTGGGTGATCTGCAGCCGGGCGGCCTCCAGCTCCCCGGAGCGGAGCCGGCCGGAGATGGTCAGGGCCTCCCGTTGCAGCGAACGACCGCCGAGAACGGCGAAGGTGGCGGCGGCGGTGACCACGGCACGCGTCACCGGACGGGCGGCGGAGCGCTCGAGCGTGCGGCCCAGCAGCGCCGTCCCGCCGACCAGCAACCCCACGTGGAGGACGCCGGCCGTTCGCGCATCGCGGTAGTCGATCTGCTCAAGGCCGGCGGCCAGCCGCCCGAACCCGGCCACCGGGTGGAATCGCCGCGGATCGCCCAGCAGCCGGTCGGCCAGCACGCCGGCGAGCAGGCCGACACTGCGGGCGCGGGACGTCGTCACGCCCGTCAGCGTACGGTGGCCCGGTCACCCCCGACCGCCCGAGAGGACCCCGAGAACCGATGACGGTCCGCAGCACCCTGGTCACCGGCGGCGTCCGCTCCGGGAAGTCGGCCTACGCCGAATCCCTTCTGCAACACCAGCAATCCGTCACCTACGTCGCCCCCGGCCCGATCCCCGACCCGGTCGCCGACCCGGACTGGGCGGAGCGGGTCGCGCTCCATCAGGCCCGCCGCCCGGCCCACTGGTCGACGGTGGAGACGATCGACGTGGCCGCCGCGGTGCGCGCCGCCGACGGCGCCGTGCTGGTCGATTGCCTCGGCACTTGGGTGACCGCCCTGATGGACGACCTCCGGGGCTGGGACCGGCCGGCCGCCGACTGGCGTGACGAGTTCGACCACCGGGTCCAGGAGCTGACCCAGGCCTGGGTCGGCGCGAGCGGACCCCTGGTCGCCGTGACCAACGAGGTGGGGATGGGCATCCTCCCCGAGCACCGCTCCGGACGGCTGTTCCGGGACCTGCTGGGCACCGTCAATCAGGGCATCGCCGCGGTCAGCGACGACGTGCTGCTCGTCGTCGCGGGCCGCGTGCTCCGGCTCTAGCCGGCACCGGCCACCGCCAGGAGTGCGGCCGCGGCGACCTCGATCCCGGCGCCCACCACGTCGCCGGTGATGCCCCCGAACCGGCGGCGGCACCGCAGCACCAACGCCAGCACGGCCGCACCGGCCACGACGACCGCGGTCACGCCCTGCCACCAGGGTCGGCCGCTGAGCGGCAGCACCACCGCGGCGATCGCGGCGGCCACCGCCCCCAGGACGACGCCGGCCGGCCGCGGGATCACCCCGGCCACCGACGCCCCGAGCCCGCCGGGTCGGGCCGCCGGAATGCCGGCCGCACAGGTGACCAGCAGCGACGACCGGGCCAGGCCGAGCAGCACCACCGCCACCAGCGGGCCCCAGGGCCGGGCCAGGATCGGCGTCAGCGCAGCGACCTGCAGCACGAGCACCAGCACCAGGGCGGCGGCGCCGGCCGGACCGGTGTTGCCCCGGCGCATGATCTCCAGCGCCCGTTCGGCGTCGTAGGAGCCGGTCAGGCCGTCGGCCGTGTCGGCCAGACCGTCCAGGTGCAGGGCCCGGCTGCCCAGGGCGAAGGTCCCGAGCACGAGGACGGCGACAACGAGCGGCGAGATCGCGACCGCCCGGCCGAGTTCGGCGACCGCCCCGGCGATCACGGCCACCGGCAGCACGGCCAGCGGGGCGACCATCATGGCCACGCGAGCGCTGTCGCGGTCGACCACCACCGGCCCCGGTACCCGCAGCGCCGTCATGGTGCCCATCGCCAGACGGACTCCGTCCCGGACCGATCCGCTTTTCACCGGCCCAGTCTTTCAGGCGCGGCGCGGCTATCCTGCCACCACGACATCCGGCGGTGGGAGGGACATCCGATGGCGGCACGCCTGGTCTTCGTGGCCAACGCCCCGATCGACTCGACCCGCGCCGCGACGTTCCCGACGCCCGATTCGGCGGTCGTCGGCCGGGTCGAGCCGGCCCCGATCCGGATGGTGGGATGTCTGCGCGGATCAGAACAACGCTGTGCCCAGACCGCGTCCGGTCTCGGCTGGCCGGCCGAGGTGGACCCGGCACTGGACGATCTGGATCTCGGGGCGTGGGCCGGCGCCGACCCGATGGATCTGCTGATGGCCGGCACACCCGAGTTGGCGGACTTCTTCCGCCGGCCAACGGTGCGCCCACCCGGCGGCGAGACCGTGTCCGAACTGATCGCCCGCGTCGGCCGGCGGTGCGACGGGGACTGGCCGGACGGCCGCACCGTTCTGGTCACGTCGCCGGCGGTGGTGCGCGCGGCCGTCGTCCACCTGCTGGGGCTGCCCGAATCGGCCTACTTCAACTTCGACGTCGCGCCGCTGGACGCGTTGAGCTGCAGCCGATCCGACGCCCGGTGGACCATGCGGTCGCTGATGCCGTTCGCCGCCTGGTCAGCCCTGTGGGCCCGGGACGAGAGCGCCTGAGCGGACGACGTACCGCACGGCTCCGTCATCGGTGCGGTGGACCGAGTGCACCTCGCCGTTGTCCACCCGCCGCCAGTCCAGGTCCTCGAACTCGTCCCCCAGGAGGTGGGCCAGCATCACCCGGATGGTGTCACCGTGGGAGACCAGCACCACGTCCCCGGCCGCTTCGGTGATCCAGGGCGAGGCCAGCAGGGCGGTCACCCGGGCCAGCACGTCACGCAGCGATTCACCGCCGCCCGGCCGGACGTCGACCGCTCCGATCGGATCCCCGTAGACGTCCAGCGCCTGTGCGGCCGCCTCCCAGGCCAGGGCCGCGTCGTCACTGGGCCGGCCTTCCAGGTCGCCGACGTCCTGCTCCCGCAGCAGGGCGGTCGCCTGCGGGCGGACACCGATTGCGGCCCCGATGATCTCGGCCGTCTGTGCCGCTCGGACCAGATCGGAGGTGAGCAGCCGGACGATCGGGAGGTCGGCCAACCGGGTGGCCGCCCGAACGGCCTGGTCCCGGCCGAGTTCGGTCAGCTCCGGATGGGCGGTCTGCCCCTGGACCAGGCCGATGAGGTTCCATGTGGACTGCCCGTGCCGCACCAGGTGCAGGGCCGGGGCGGCCGGGTTCATTCCGGCTGCATCGGGTCGAATCCGGCCACCGATCCGATGACGGTGACGGCTGGCGGGGCGAGCCCGGCATCGGTCGTCGCATCGGCGATGTCGGCCAGCCGGGCCCGAACCGTCCGTTGGCCGGGATGGCCGGCGTCGGCCACCGTGGCCGCCGGTGTGCCCGGATCCATGCCGGCGGCGATCAGCGTGGCCGCGATGGCCGCCAGATTGGCCACGCCCATCATCACGATCAGGGCAGTCCCGGTGTGCGCCAATGCATTCCAGTCCAGGGTGGACCGCGGGTCACCCGGCGGCACGTGCCCGGTGACCACGGTGAAGCCCTGGTTCAGGCTGCGGTGCGTGACCGGGATGCCGGCCAGCGCCGGTCCGGCCAGCGCCGAGGACACCCCGGGTACCAGCTGCACCTCGATACCCTCCGCGGCACAGGCCTGCCACTCCTCGCCGCCCCGGCCGAACACGAAACTGTCGCCGCCCTTGAGCCGCACCACGGACTTGCCGGCCTTGGCATGCGTGATCAGCAGCCGGTTGATCTCCTCCTGCGAGGTGAACTCACCCCGCGGAATCTTGGCCACGTCGATGATCTCGGCGCCGGGCCGGACGTACTGCAGCACGGCCAGCGGCGCCAGCCGGTCGGCGATCACCACGTCGGCCTCCTGGATCGCCCGCATGCCGGTCAAGGTCAGCAGCCCGGGATCGCCCGGCCCACCGCCGACCAGGACGACGCGGCCGCCGAGTTTGCGCCGGGTGTTCTCCGGTTCGGTCGCGGCCCGGCCGGAGCCGGTGAGGCAGAACCGGCCGACCGCCGCGGCCCGCTCGACCAGGGCGGCGTCGGCGTCGGCGTCGCCGGTGGCCGCGAAGACCAGCCAGGACGAGCGCAGGTCGTCCTCGTCGATGTCCCGCTGATGCAACGTGATCAGGTCGCGGTCGGCGAAGTCGGTCACCGAGGCCACCGGGTCGACGGCGAACACCACGACGTCGGCCCGAGCCGCCCGGAGGGCGGCGATCCGGCCCAATGCGGCCACGCCCCCGCCGACCACCACCACCTGACGGCCCCGCACCGGCAGGTCGATTCTCATGTCGCCCGCTGGGCCGGTCATCCGTTCACCTTGTGCACAGCAGGCCATCCTGCCTCATCGGGACGGGCCGAGCGACGGGCCCGGTCGGGCGAGGCGCCCCCGGCGGCGCCGGTGGCCGCAATAGTGGCCAACGTCTCCAGCAGGCGGCGGGTGACGGCCGGTTCGCGTACGGCGATCCGGATCCACTGCGACCCCAGCCCGGGGAAGGTGTCGCCCCGGCGGACGGCGAATCCGTGGCCACGCAGCGCATCCCGCACGGCCCCGATCCGGGACGTGTCGACCAGCACGAACGGGGTGCTCGGCGACCCGGTCACCGGGATTCCCAACTCGGCCAGCCCGTCGACGAGCACCCGACGGTGGGCCGCGATGATTCTCGTCGCCGCGGCACCCTCGGCCACCGCCGCCGGTTGCAGACAGGCCACGATGGCTGCGAGCGCCGGGGTCGACACGGACCACGACGGTTGCTGCGCCGCCATCGCGGCGATCACCGACTCGTCGCCCACGGCATAGCCGGCCCGCAGCCCGGCGATCCCCCAGGTCTTGGTCAGGGACCGCAGCACGACCAGGCCGGGCACCAGGGCCTCAGCCAGCGACTGGGACTCACCCGGGACCGCGTCCATGAAGGCCTCGTCGATGACCACCACCCGACCGGGCCGGACCAGAGAGCGCAGCGCCGCCGCCGGGTGCAGGACCCCGGTGGGATTGGTCGGGTTGCCGATCATCACCAGGTCCGCCTGGTCCGGGATCCGGTCCGCGTGCAGGACGAATCCGTCGGCCGGGTCCAGGATCACCCGATCCACCGTATGGCCGGCGGCCAGCAGGGCGGCCTCCGGTTCGGTGAACTGTGGATGCACGACCACGGCGTGCCGCGGGTGCAGGGCCCGGGCCAGCAGGGCGAACGCCTCGGCCCCGCCGCTGGTCGGCAGCACCTGACTACGCGGTCGCTGATGACGGACGGCGATGGCCTCGGACGCGGCCTCCGGTCGCGGGTAGTGCGCGAGATCGACCACGGTGTCGGCGATCAGGGCAGCCAGCCAGGTCGGCGGCGCCGTGACGCGGACGTTGACGGCGAGATCGACCAATCCATCGGCGATGTCGGCGTCCCCGTGGTGGTGCAGATCGAACTCCGGGGCGGCGACGACCGGGCCGGTCCCGGCCGGTGCCACGGGCACGACGGGCGATCCGGTCGGGCGCACCGGCACCGCGGGAACCGGTACGGCGCCCTCGAAGTCGTGCACCGCCCGGGCGAAATTGGCCGCGAACAACGGATATCCGGCCCAGTGGCTGTGCAGATAGGAGGCATGCAAGGTCGGCTTGCCGGTCCCCGCCGGATCGATCGAGAAACCGGCCGGGACGCCGTCGAGCAACCAGGCCGGCCGGCCGTCGTGTACCGGATCGACGGTGGTGCGGTGGAATTCGTGCCCGGTCGACCGGTGGCCGGCCGGGGCCAGCAAGGTGTCGGCCGGGCTGATGGCGCTGCGGTAGGACAACGTCAACTTCGGCGTCATGGCGGCGCTCGCCTCGATCGCGCCGACCATGTCGGCGCCGTCGACGCTCCGGCAGAGGTAGAGCAGCCCGGCACATTCGGCGACCGTCGGCACGCCGGCATCGACGGCGGCCCGCAACGATGCGCGCATCGACTCGTTGGCCGCCAGCCCGGCCGCGTGCACCTCGGGGAATCCGCCGCCCAGATAGATGCCGCGGGTTCCGGCGGGCAGGGCGTCGTCGGACACCGGGTCGAAGACGACCGGGTCGAGCCCGGCCGCGCGCAGCAACTCGTCGGTCTCGGCGTACCGGAAGGTGAACGCGCGACCTCCGGCCACCGCCACCACCGGTTTGACCGCCGACATCGGCCGGGAGAATCCGGCCAACTCCCGCTCCGGATCCCACGCCTGTCCGTCGAGATCACTTGCCCCCCAGGCGATCCGGAGGATCTCGTCGAGGTCGACCCCGGCCGCGATCTGCCCGGCCAGACGATCCAGGCCGGTCCGGGCGTCGTCGCGTTCCTGCGCCGGCACCAACCCCAGGTGCCGGGACGGCGCCGAGATCCCGTCGTCGCGGTTCAGCACACCCAGCACCGGGATACCGGTGGCCTCCAGAGCGCTGGTCACCTCGCCGGAGTGCCGAGCCGACCCGGACTTGTTGAGGATGACCCCGGCGATCCGGGTCTCGGGTTCGAAGGTGGCCAGCCCGTGCACCACCGCGGCGATGGTCCGGGAGGCCGAGGAGATGTCGACGACCAGAACGATCGGGGCCCGCAGGATCCCGGCGACGTGCGCGGTGGAGGCGAACCCGTCCCGGCCGATCGCCCCGTCGTAGAGGCCCATCACCCCTTCGACGACGGCGATGTCGGCCGGCTCCGGGGTGGCCGCGCCGTGCAGCAGCAGCGGCACCAGGCGGTGTTCACCGACCAGGTGCGGATCCAGATTGCGGCCCGGACGCCCGGTGGCCAGCGCGTGGTAGCCGGGATCGATGTAGTCCGGTCCCACCTTGTGCCCGGACACGCGATGTCCGGCCAGCCGCAACGCGGCCATCAGACCGGTTGCCACCGTGGTCTTCCCGTGTCCGGACGCCGGGGCGGCGATGACGATCCGGGGCAGGCGGGTCACCATTCGATTCCCCGCTGGCCCTTCTGTCCGGCGTCCATCGGATGCTTGATCTTCGTCATCTCGGTCACCAGGTCGGCCGCTTCGATCAGTTTCGGGTCGGCCCGGCGCCCGGTGATCACCACGTGCTGGTGGCCGGCACGGGCGGCGAGAGTGGCGACCACGTCATCGATGTCGACCCAGCCCCAGTTGATCGGGTAGGTGAATTCATCCAGCACGTACAGACCGTGGGTCTGCGCCGCCAGGCGCCGCTTGATCTCTTCCCAGCCCTGCGCGGCCTGCTCGGCGTGGTCCGACTCGGACCCCGGTTGCCGGCTCCACGACCAGCCGGAGCCCATCTTGTGCCATTCCACCGAACCGCCGGTGCCCCGTTCGGTGTGCAGCGCGCCGAGGGTCTCGAACGCGGTCTCCTCGCCGATCCGCCACTTCGCGTTCTTGACGAACTGGAACACCCCGACCGACCAGCCCTGGTTCCAACCGCGCAACGCGAGGCCGAAGGCGGCCGTTGACTTTCCCTTGCCGTCGCCGGTGTGCACCATGAGCAGCGGGCGGTTGCGACGCTGGCGGGTGGTGAGCCCGTCCTGCGGGATCGATTCCGGTTGACCCTGCGGCATTACGCGGCCCTCCCCCGGGAGTCGCGGACCGCCGCGGTCAGGGCTTGCGCCCCGACCTCGCCGAGCGGGACGTACTCGGCGGCCAGGCTCTGGGCCAACGCCGCGGCCAGGCCCATCCGGAAACGTCCGGTCTCGCAGTCGATCACCAGGCTGGACACGTGCTCGGCGGCGAGCAGGGCGCCGGCCCGCCGCGATCGGATCAGCGCGTCCGGACCGGAAGTGGCCCGGCCGTCGGTGACCAGGACCAGCAGCGGGCGGCGGCGCGGATCGCGGATGCGTTCCAGCCGGAGCGTTTCCCGCGCGGTGAGCAGTCCT
This sequence comes from Nakamurella panacisegetis, assembly GCF_900104535.1. Lineage (NCBI taxonomy): Bacteria > Bacillati > Actinomycetota > Actinomycetes > Nakamurellales > Nakamurellaceae > Nakamurella > Nakamurella panacisegetis. The sequence continues at coordinate 308,801 of NZ_LT629710.1, forward strand.
TCGGCCAGGGGCGTGCGCCCCCCGGCCGGCAGGTCGGCCAGGCGTCTGGCCGCCACTTCCACCGACGATGTCGGCGGCAGGGCGAGCACCGCGTCGTGCCCGCGGAAGGTGACCAGGCCGACCTTGTCGCGGCGTTGGTAGGCGTCCATCAGGAGTGAGAGCACGGCCGTCTTGACCTGTTCCATCCGAGTCCGGGCGGCCATCGAACCGGACGCATCGACGCAGAACAGCACCAGGTTGGATTCCCGGCCCTCCTTCACGGCCATACGCAAGTCGCTGTGCCGCAACAACAGACCGGCACCGACCCGGCCCCGGCCGAGCTGGTAGGGCGCCGCCGCCCTGACCGTCGCGGTCAGGTGCACCGACCCGCCGGCCCCGCGGACCAGTGGGGTCGATCCGACGGTCCGGCCGATGGAGGTGATGGCCCGCGAGCGTTTGCCGGCCTCCCCCTCCCCGCTGCCGGCGACGGTGAACAAGCGGGTCCGGAAGGCCCCTCCCGGGGTGGCGGTGCGGTGGGTCCCCGGGCCGGCGCCCGGAGTCTGGGGCCGGGCGTCCGGTGGCGGGTCGGCCGCGGCGTCGGGCCGGCTCTTTCCGGGCTCGTCGTCTGTCGTGTCCGGCAACGGGTCGTCACCGGCCGACTCGGCCCGCGGCTCCGACGAACCGTCGGCCGGGCCATCCAGGTCCGGGCCGTTCCCGTCGGCGTCGGGCTCGGTGGGATCAGGCTCGGTGGGATCAGGCTCCGTGGGGTCTGGTTGTTCGGGTGACGGCGGGTCGGGCTCCTGGTCGCCCAGGATCGCGTCGAGGAGTTCCTCGTCCAGCCCGGGGGCGTCGAACGGATTGCGCCGCCGTCGATGCGGCAGGGCGAGCCGGGCGGCGGCCCGGATGTCGGCCCGGGTCACGGTGGTCCGGCCGTGCCAGGCCGCGTGGGCCACCGCGGTGCGCGCGGTGACGATGTCCGCCCGCATTCCGTCGACCTCGAAGGCCGAGCACACCTCGGCGATCTTGACCAGCGCGGCATCGGACAACCTCACCCCGCCGATCGCCTCCTGGGCCAGCCGGATCCGGTCCGCTATCTCGGTCTCGGCCGCCTGGTAGCGATGGCTGAAGGCGTCGGCGTCGGCGTCGAACGCGAGTCGGCGGCGGATCACCTCGGCCCGGAGGGCCGGGTCCCGCGGCGCGCTGATCTCCACGGTCAGCCCGAACCGGTCCAGCAGCTGCGGACGGAGCTCGCCCTCCTCCGGGTTCATGGTCCCGACCAGCACGAACCGCGCGGCGTGGGCGACCGAGACACCGTCCCGCTCGACCGTCGAGCGGCCCATCGCGGCCGCGTCGAGCAACAGGTCGACCAAGTGGTCGTGCAGCAGGTTGACCTCGTCCACGTAGAGCAGGCCACGGTGGGCCGCGGCCAGCAGCCCCGGCTCGTACTCGGTGATGCCGGCCGCCAGCGCCTTCTCCAGGTGCAGGGAGCCGATCACGCGGTCCTCGGTCGCGCCGACCGGGAGTTCGACCAGCCGGGCCGGCCGTCGCGCGGCGGCCGCGCTGTGCTGCGCGTGATCGGGACACCGCGGGTCGGGGTCGGCCGGGTCGCAGGAGAACCGGCACCCCGCTATGACGTCGACGGCCGGCAGCAACGCGGCCAGGGCCCGCACCATGGTGGATTTGGCGGTGCCCTTCTCCCCGCGCACCAGTACCCCGCCGATGGCCGGGGACACCGCGCAGAGGGCGAGCGCCAGGGCCATGTCGTCGGACCCGACGACGGCCGTGAAGGGGTAGGTACGCATCTGCGAGCTCCTCGTGCGGGTGTCCACGCCCGCGTTGACGGTCCGCCGCCCGGATGGTGGGCGGGCGGGACGACTCGAGACGTCCTGGCTTGCTGTTCGTCGGTGGGACGTCAGCTCACAGTGGCGGGACCGCTCCGGATTCACCACGCCGGTGAGGGCGTGATCCACCGGGATTCCTCTCGAGGGGTCGCCCGAATGATCCCACAGTTGCCGGCGCAGCCGCACGCTCCGACCGGCGCCGCCGCCTCGAGCGGCTAGGGTCGGTGGCCGTGCCCTCCGATACACCCGTCCCCCCGGCCCGGGTCACCGTGATCGGGATCGGGGCCGACGGCTGGGACGGCCTCGGACCGGCCGCGCGGGACGCCATCACGGCCGCCCCGCTGGTGATCGGCGGACATCGCCACCAGACCATGCTGCCGGACATCCCGGGCCAAGATCGCCGCCGGTGGCCGACGCCGATGCTGCCCAGCCTGTCCGCGTTGCTGGACGAGTACGCGGGCCGCGAGATCGTGGTGGTGGCCTCCGGCGATCCGATGGTGTCGGGTGTCGGCAGCACGCTGGTGGCCCGGCTCGGCGCGGAGAACGTCACCGTGGTGCCGGCGGTGTCGTCGGTCGCCCTGGCCCGGGCGGCGATGGGCTGGCCGGCCGAGTCGGTGGACGTGGTCACCGTGGTCGGCCGGGATCCGGCGGCGGTGCTGGCCCGGGTCGGGCCCGGGCGCCGGCTGATCGTGCTCTCCGCCGACGAGAACACCCCCTCACAGGTGGCGTCGCTGCTGGTCGGCGCCGGGTACGGGGCATCGGGCATGACGGTGCTGGGCGAGCTCGGTGGCCCGGCCGAATCCCGGATCGAGGGCACCGCGCGGGCCTGGGCGGCGGTGTCGCCCCGGCTGAATCTGATCTGCCTTTCCCTGGTCTCCGACCCGGGCACGGTCCTGTTGGCGGGCGTTCCGGGCCTGCCTGACGAGGCGTTCGAGCACGACGGTCAGCTGACCAAACGCGACGTGCGGGCATCGGCCATGGCCCGGCTGGCTCCGGTGCCGGGCCAACTGCTCTGGGACGTCGGCGCCGGCGCCGGTTCGGTGGCCGTCGAATGGGCGCGCACCGATCCGCGGTGCGCCGCGATCGCGATCGAGCGGGATGCCGGGCGGGCCGAGCGGATCGGGCGGAACGCGTCGTCGCTCGGCGTTCCCGGTGTGCGGGTGGTCGTCGGTGGCGCTCCCGACGCGCTCCACGGCCTGCCGGAGCCGGACGCGGTCTTCGTCGGCGGCGGTGCGACGACGCCGGGAGTGCTGGACACCTGTTGGGCCGCACTGCGTCCGGGCGGTCGTCTGGTCGTCCACGCGGTGACCCTGGAGACCGAGGCGGCACTGTTCGAGCGGTACAAGGCCCTCGGCGGGGAATTGGTCCGGCTGTCGGTCGAACGTGCCGCCCCGGTCGGCACGTTCACCGGTTGGACGCCCTCCCGGGCCGTCACCCAATGGTCGATCACCAGAGCTTCGGAAGGTCCGGCATGACGGTTCATTTCATCGGCGCCGGGCCCGGAGCGGCCGACCTGCTGACCGTCCGGGCGGTGAGACTCCTTGGCGCGGCCCCGGTCTGCCTGTACGCGGGTACCTACATCACGTCGGACGTGTTGGCCCACTGCCCGCCCGGGGCGGATCTGGTCGACACCGCGCACCTTGACCTGGACCAGATCACCGCCCATCTGGTGCGGGCCGATGCCGCCGGACTCGACGTCGCCCGGCTGTGTTCGGGCGACCCGTCGATCTACTCGGCCCTGGCCGAGCAGACCCGGCGGCTGGACGCGGCCGGCGTGCCCTGGGACGTCACCCCCGGGGTGCCCGCCTACGCCGCGGCCGCCGCCATCCTGGGTCGGGAACTCACCGCCCCGGAGCTGTCCCAGACCATCATCCTCACCCGGGCCCAGGCGCGGTCGACCAAGATGCCGGAGACCGAGGCCCTTCCACTGCTGGCCCGCAGCCGGGCGACGCTCGTCCTGCACCTGGCCATCACGCGGATCCGTCAGGTGGTGGCCGATCTGGTGCCGGAGTACGGCCAGGATGCACCGGTCGCGGTGGTGGCCAACGCATCCGCTCCGTCCGAGCTGGTGCTGCGCGGCACCCTGGCCGACATCGCCGACCAGGTGGAAGCGGCCGGCCTGCGCCAGGCGGCTGTCATCATCGTCGGGAACACGTTGGGCGCCAAGCACTTCGCCGACTCCCACCTCTACGCGACCCGCCCCCGCTGAGGCTGCCCTTCCGCGCATACGTTCCGTCCCGGCGCATACGTTCCGTCCCGGCGCATACGTTCCGTCCCGGCGCATACATTCCGTCCGGGCGCATACATTCCGTCCGGGCGCATACGGAAATGCCCATTCTCGGCAGATTCCCGCCGATTCCGGGCATTTCCGTATGCGCGGCCGACCATGCGCGACCGGCTGTGCGCGACCGACCATGCGCGACCGGCGTATGCGCGACCGCCCTGCGCCGCCGGCTGTGCGCCGCCGACTACGGAGCGGCCCACTATGGCGCGGCCGGCTACCGCGCGGCGAGATACGACTCGAGACGGTCGTAGCTGGTGTCGGCGCCGCTGGTCATCCCGGTGGCCAGCACGGCATCGCGAGCTTCCTGGGACGGAAGAGTCATGGTGTGCCGCATGTGGGTGCGGCCGCCGACCCCGGTCAGCTCCATGCGGTTCACCGATTCCGATTCTTCGTACACCTGAGTGTTGATGATCAGACCGGGGGGCTCGATTTCCCGGTACACGCCGTGCATCTCGAATTCCCGCCCGTCGGACGGATTGCGCCAGACATACCGCCAGGCGCCGCCGACCCGGAGGTCGATCTCACAGGTCGGCATGATCCAGCCGTCCGGCCCGAGCAACCACTGCTGGACGTGTTCGGGTCGGGTGAACGCGGCGAACACGACGTCGATGGGCGCGTCGAAGTCCCGCTCGGAGACGATCTGGGTGTCCGTTGGCGTGGTCCAGACCGTCTGATGCGCATTACTGGTGGTGGCCATTGTTCTGCTCCTTCGACTGGAGGGTGACGAGATAGTCGTCGAGGTTTCGGTAGCTCGCATCCCAGAATCGGCGGTATTCCTCCGTCCACCGACTCACCTGCTGCAACGGCGCCGCCCGGAGCATCGACGGCCGACGCTGCGCATCGCGGCCGCGCTCGATCAGACCCGCGCGCTCGAGTACGCGCAGGTGCTTGGAGATCGCCGGACCGCTCATCTCGAACGGCTCGGTCAGTTCCTTGACGGTGGCCTCGCCGGCGGTCAACCGGGCCAGGATGGCGCGGCGTGTCGGGTCGGCCAGCGCGGCGAAGATCAGGCTGAGCTGGTCCGTCGCCGGCGCCTCATTCATGCTGTATCAAACCAAGCGGTTTGCGAACCATATGGTTATAGAAGCACTCGGCGCCCGCCCCGTCAATGGGTCGGCCCGTGGAAAATTCCCGATCTCGCCGCTGCCACGCCACCTCGATCACCCGCCATCGAGGGCGGGGCGGCGCTCGCTGTAGCGTTCCCGCGATGACGATCGACCCGCCCGGCCCGCTGCTCATCCAAGGCTGCGATGTGCTGGTGGTCCCGGAGTCCGGCGATGTGACGGTCCGTACGGCCCAGGACATCAGGATCGACGACGGGCTGATCACCGCGATCACGCCGACCGGTCAGCTCGTCCCGGATGGTGTCGAGATCCTCGACGGCCACGGACTGCTGGCCACGCCCGGGTTGGTCAACGGGCACACCCACAGTCCGATGGTGCTGTTCCGCGGCGCGGCCGAGGACGTGCCGGTGCACGACTGGTTCAACAAGCGGGTCTGGCCGATGGAGAGCAATCTGACCGATCGGGATGTGTACTACGGCGCCCTGCTGGCCTGTGCCGAGATGATCTCCTCCGGCGTGACGACCTTCGTCGACCATTACTTCACTCCCCACGAGATCGCCGAAGCCGTGGCCGAGAGCGGGATCCGGGCCGACATCGCACCGACGTACTTCAGCAGCCAGGGGCGGGACGCTCTGGAGGCGACGGTCGCCTTCGCGGAGCAGTGGCACGGTGGAGCAGGCGGGCGGGTCAGCGTGTCGATGGGACCGCATGCGCCCTACACGGTGAACGACGACGATCTGACGTTGCTCGCCGACCATGCCCGGCGCCTGGGGATCGGGGTGCACCTGCACGCCAGCGAGAACGTCCAGCAGGCCGAGTCGAGCCTGGCCCGGCGGGGCGTCACCCCGATCGAAGTCCTGCAGCAGACCGGCATCCTGGACGCCGGGGTGATGATCGCCCACGGCTGCGGAATTCTGCCGCGGGACTACGACATGCTGGCCGCGCACGCCGATCGGATCGCGGTCGCCAGCTGTCCCAAGGTCTACCTGAAGCACGCCCTGTGGCCGCTCACCCCCATCCGGGACCTGTTGGGACTCGGCGTCACCGTAGCCGCGGGCACCGACGGAGCGGCCGGGCACAACACCCTGGACGTCTGGGAGGCACTGCGTCTGGTCGCCGAGACGCAGAAACTCGAAACCCGTGACGCCATGTTCCTGTCGGTCTCGGACACTCTGCGACTGGCCATGCGAGGTGGAGCCGCCGCCGCCCGTCTCGGCCCGGGCGCCGGTGCTCTCGAACCCGGGCAGCGGGCCGACATCGCGCTGGTCGACCTGTCCGGCATGCGCCATCGGCCGCTGCACGACCCGCGGGCCGCCCTGGTCTACGGCGTCCAGACCCACGACGTGAAGTCCACCGTGGTGGCCGGCCGGGTGCTGATGCGCAATCGGCAGCTGCTGACCGTCGACGTCCCGGGCCTGTTGGCCGAGATCGATTCCCGGGCCGGACGTCTCGTCGACCTCTCGTCCGGCGCATCGGTGCAGTTCTACGATCCCTGATCGAGGTGGAGCAGAGACATCGGTCTCCGAACGCAGAAAAGGGGCGGCCGACCGGGATTCGGTCTGCCGCCCCTTTCGTCATGGGGACGATCAGCTGCGTGCGCTCGCCACCAGGGTGTCGCCGGACGTCGGATCCCCGGCGTCGCCCAGGTCGAGAAGCGCCTCTTCCTGGACCACTTCGGCATCCAGGATCACGTTGAGTTCTTCCGGTGCGGTGTTGCTGGCCCGCAGCGGGGTCTCCTTGATCAGGAAGATCACGACGGCCCCGATCGCCGCCGCGACTGCGCTCAACCCGAAGGCCCAGGCCGTGCCGGTGCCGTAGGCGCTCTTGACGACGGTGGCGATCGGTCCGGGCAGGGCGGAGGTGTCGGGAGTACCGGACGATGCACCGAGGGCCGAGGCCGGCACCCCGAGCTGGGCCAGTCCGGAGGCCACGTGCGAGGTCACCTTGCCGGCCAGGACGGCCCCCAGGGCGCTGACGCCGATGGCCCCACCCAGCGATCGGATGAAGGAGACGGTGGCCGAAGCGCTACCGATGTCACGGATGGAGACGCTGTTCTGGACGGCCAGCACCAGGTTCTGCATGGTGGCGCCCATGCCACTGCCGGCCAGGGCCATGCCGACGGCCAACACCCAGTACGGCGAGGTGGACGACATCGTCGACAGCACCGCCAGTCCGGCGACCAGCAGTACACCGCCGGCGGCCAGGTATCGCTTCCACTTGCCGGTCCGGGTGATGATCCGGCCGATCACGAGCGACGTCACGAACATCCCCAGCACCATCGGGATGGTGGCCACGCCCGACATGGTCGGACTGTCGCCGCGGGACACCTGGAAGTACTGACTGAGGAAGACGGTGATGCCGTACAGGGAGGATCCGACCAGCAGGCTGGCGATCGATGCGTAGGTGACGGTGCGGTTCTTGAAGATCGCGAGCGGGATGATCGGCTCGGCGACCTTGCTCTCCACCCACACCGCCACGGCCAGCAACGCGAGACCGCCGATCACCATGACCGCGGACGGCCAGGACAGCCAGTCGAAGTTGGTGCCGGCCAGCGAGACCCAGATGAGCAGAACGCTGACACCGGCGACGATCAGACTGGCCCCCAGGTAGTCGATCTTCGCCTCGCGCTTGATCGTCGGCAGCCTCAGGGTCTTCTGCAGGACGATGATTGCGGCGACGGCAAACGGGACTCCGACGTAGAAGCACCAGCGCCAGCCGAGCCAGGGGGTGTCCACGATCACGCCGCCGACCAGCGGGCCGAGCACGGTGGCCAGCGCGAACACGGCACCGAGGTAGCCGCTGTAGCGCCCCCGCTCCCGCGGCGAGATCATCCGGGCCATGATCACCTGGACCAACGCCAGAAGGCCGCCGGCGCCGATGCCCTGGACGGCCCGGGCGCAGATCAACATGCCGACACTCTGCGACAGGCCGGCGATCGCCGATCCGCCGACGTAGACGACCAGGGACAGCTGGACCAGGAGCTTGGGGCTCATCAGGTCCGACAGCTTCCCCCAGATCGGGGTGGTCGCGGTCAGGGCGAGCAGGGTGGCCACCACGACCCAGGTGTAACCCGATTCGGTGCCGTGCAGCTGGTTGATGATCGTCGGCAGCGCGTTGGTGACGACGGTCGACGAGAGCATGGCCACGAACATGCCGATGAGCAGTCCGGACAGTGATTGCAGGATCTGCTTGTGGGACATGGTCCCGATCTCGCCGGCGTGGGCCGGCTGGGTCTGGGGCGCGGTGGCGCTGGTCATGTGTTCACGCTTTCGAAAGAGGGTCGGGCCTTGGATGGAGCCCGGTATTGCGTCAGGCCGGGTGACCGGCAGCGGTCGAACTTCCGTGGTCAGCCGACGGTGAACGCCGGGACCCGGTACGCGGCGGGCGGGGACTTCGCGCAGCCCGGCTCGCTGGCGACCAGGTCGGTGGCCAGGCGCCGGACCAGATCGGTGAGGGTGCCCAGGTCCTGGGCGGACCAGTTGGAGATCCGGCCGGCGATGTCCGATCCGGCGGTCTCGCAGGCAGTGGCCAGGGCCATCTCCCCCGCGGCGGTCAGCCGAACCAGCTGTGCTCGGTGGTCGGCCTCGTCCCGGACCCGGGCGACGAGGCCGGCCCCTTCCAGCGCGGCCACCTGACGGCTGGCCGCCGAGATGTCGATCATCAACATCTCGGCCAGCATCGAGACTCGGGCCCCTGGCGTCCCCTCCAGGGCGCTGAGCATCATCAACGCTCCGGCGTCCTGCTTGTATCTCATCGACCGCCGACGAGCACGGGTCAACTGCTGCAGCGAGCGCAGCAGGTCGACGCAGTCCTGCGTGGTGGGTCCGGTTGTTTCACTCTGCACAATTACCGATGCTAAGCATATTGCTTGCATGACTCAAGCAACTGTGACCGGGGCGACTCAGGCGGCAGCGCGGCAACGCCGCTCCGCGGACTGATCCCGTCGCGTATGCAGAGCTGACCGTCCGCGCATACGAAGCCTGGGCCGCTGCGCACATGAAGCTGCGCCTCCGCGCACATGAAGCTGGGCCTCCGCGCATACGAAGCCTGGGCCGCTGCGGATATGAAGCTGGGCCTGTGCGGATATGAAGCTGGGCCTCCGCGCATACCAAAAGGCCCGGCGCAGACGAAAGTGCCCATTCCCGGCGGACTTTCGCCGGGAACGGGCACTTCGATCTGCGCCGGGCAGAAGCGTATGCGCGGAGGTCAGCCGTGGATCAGCGAGTGGCTCGTGCACCCCCGGAAAGCGTCCCATGATCACCGCCGACGGATCCGCGGGCGGGGCACCGACGTCGCCCTGATCGGGCCGATGCAATCGCCGTCACGACATGCCGCCGACCGACGTGGCCACCACCTCCGGGACGAATCGACGGGTGAACACGCGATCACCGGTGACCAAGGTTCCCCTGGCGCCGATGATCAGCAGGCACTGCATGTCGATGCTCGCCGGGTCGAGGGCGCCGAGAGTGGTGGTCTGCACCGACTCGTCCGGCCGGCCGACGGACCGGCCGATGATCACCACGGTGTTCGCCGATCGATGTTCCAGCAGCACGGTTTTCGCTTGGGCAACCTGGGTCGGCCGGGATCGTGACCCCGGGTTGTAGATGGCCAGGACCAGGTCGGACTCGGACACCTTGCGCAGCCGGTCGGCGATGACGTCCCACGGCTTGAGCCGATCCGACAGCGACATGACGGCGTAGTCGCCACCCAGCGGGGCGCCCGCGGCCGCGGCGACCGCTTGCGCGGCGGTCAGGCCGGGCAGCACGGTGATCTTGACCGGCGCGTATCGCTCGTCCTCCGCTGCCTCGAACACGGCTGACGCCATGCCGAACACACCGGCGTCCCCGCCGGACACGACGGCCACCTTCTCGCCGGCCAGAGCCAGGTCGAGCGCGAATCGCGCCCGGTCAACCTCCACCGTGTTGCCGGAAGCGTGACGCTGCAATCCGTCTCGTTGCGGAACCCGGTCGACATATGGGCCGTAGCCGACGATGTGGTCGACTGCGGCCAGAGCGGCGGTGACCTCGGGGGTGATCCACCTGTCCGGTCCCGGACCGAGCCCGACGACCATCAGTTCGGTCGGGTCCGGGGCCGGGGCGGCCACCGACGACGAGCCGGCGTCGCCGGACATGGCACCGACCTGCCGGTCGGCGCCGGGCACCAGGATGATCGAGAAGTACGGCACCGTCGACGGATCCACGTCGGCCACCCGGACCAGCGCCTGGCCGGGGGTCGACGCGCGCTCCACGTACAGGGCCGCGTCGAGCCGGCCGGCTTGCGAG